>NZ_JBHSMP010000008.1:0-120293 GCF_042655705.1 Paraburkholderia denitrificans
GGCGTATAGAGGCCGGTAATCACGTTGAAGAACGTCGTCTTGCCGGCGCCGTTCGGGCCGATCAGACCATAGATCGTGCCCGCTTCGATCTGCAGGCCCACTTCCGAAAGCGCCTGCAGGCCGCCAAAGCGCTTGTTCACGCCCTTCACGGACAGGCGGATGGGTTTGTTGTTGCTCATGGGTAGTCTCCGTCGTGCCCCAGGCTTTAAGCGCGCACCGGCTTCTTGCTCGTGCGTTTGGCGATCTTCGCGATCTTGTCCTCGTGCTTTGCCGCAGGCCACAAACCTTCCTGGCGATACAGCATGATGACGACCATCGCGAGGCCATAGAGCAACTGGCGAATGACTTCCGTGTCGACGACCTGGTGACCGAACAGCAGGTGCTGCAGCGGGCCCATCGTCGAACGCAGGAACTCGGGGAAAATCGCGAGCAGCACCGCGCCGAGAATCACGCCAGGAATGTGGCCCATGCCGCCGAGCACGACGCATGCGAGCACAACGATCGACTCCACGAACGTGAACGACTCCGGCGAAACGAAACCCTGGAAAGACCCGAACATGGCACCCGAGAGGCCGCCGAACGATGCACCCATCGCGAACGCGAGCAGCTTCACGTTACGGGTATTGATGCCCATGGCCTTGGCCGCGATTTCGTCTTCGCGGATGGCGGCCCAGGCGCGGCCGATGCGCGAGTGCTGCAAACGCGTACACACCCAGATCACGAGCAGCGCGCACAGCACGAACACGTAGTAGTACAGATACACGGATGTGAACGTGAAACCAAACAGCGTATGCGACTGCGCGAAGTTGAATCCCGCGACGTGCAGCGGCGCAACACCGGTAATGCCTTGAGGACCGTTGGTGATATTCAGTGGCCGGTCCATGTTGTTCATGAAGATGCGCACGATTTCCCCGAAACCGAGGGTCACGATCGCGAGATAGTCACCACGCAAACGTAGGGTCGGCGTGCCAAGCAAGACTCCCGCGATGGCGGCGAGCCCCATCGCGACCGGCGCGACAATCCAGTACGGCGTTTGCAGGCCGTTCGGGAACAGGCTTGCCAGCCAGGCGAACTGTGTAGTCAGGTGCGGCGACGTCAGCAGTGCGGCGGTATAGGCGCCCACCGCATAGAACGCGATGTAGCCGAGATCCAGCAGGCCAGCAAAACCCACCACCACGTTCAGGCCGAGCGCGAGCATCACATAGAGCATTGCGAAGTCAAGCACGCGCACCCAGTAGTTGCCGCCCGCCGCGCCCACCAGGACAGGCAGCAGCGCGACGATAACTGCAGTGACAATGCCGATCATCAGCATCTTCGTCAGACTCTTCTCCGGATTGAGCGGCGCGGACGGCTCAATGAGTGGAAGGGAATTCATGAATTCGTGTCTCCGTATTTGATATGTCGTTCGCAGCATTTATGCGCGATCTGCAACACGTTCGCCCAGCAGCCCCGATGGACGGAACACGAGCACGACGATCAGAACGATGAACGCGAACACGTCCTGATAGTTACTGCCGAACACCCCACCGGTCAGACCGCCGATATAGCCTGCGCCGAGCTGCTCGATGAGACCGAGCACCACGCCGCCGACCATCGCGCCGCCAAGATTGCCGATACCGCCGAGCACCGCTGCGGTGAACGCCTTCATGCCGGGGATGAAGCCCATGTAGAAGTGCGCGTTGCCGTATTCGGAGGCGATCATCACGCCGGCGAGCGCAGCGAGCGCCGAGCCGATCATGAAGGTGGCCGAGATCACGAAGTTGGGGTTCACACCCATCAGCGATGCATTGTTCGGGTTCTCGGCAATCGCGCGCATCGCGCGGCCGAGCTTCGTCCGGTGCACGAGGAGCAGCAGTCCGGCCATCACGATGAACGCCACCGCGATGATGACGATCTCGGTCGGCGAGATCACGGCGCCCACGCCGGTTTCAGTCGGCTTGATGACGTTGATCGGATCGGTGGAGATGAGCTGCGGGAACGCGAGCGGATTGCGGCCCCAGATCATCATGGCGAGCGTCTCGAGCAGGATCGACACGCCGATCGCGGTGATGAGCGGCGCGAGGCGCGGCGCGCGGCGCAGCGGCCGGTAAGCGATTTTCTCGATCGCGTACCCGACGAAGGCGCAAACCACCGCGGCGACTGCGAGCGCGATGCACAGCGTGGCGATGTTCCCGAGGCCCGGGAAATGATTGTGCAGCACGTTGATGGCGGAGAGCGCGACCATGGCGCCGACCATCAGCACGTCGCCGTGCGCAAAGTTGATGATGCCCAGAATCCCGTACACCATGGTGTAGCCCAGTGCGATGATGGCGTAGATGCTGCCGAGTACGAGTCCGTTAAGGATCTGCTGGATAAAGATGTCCATTGCAATACCGGGTTGAATGTTGAGGCGATGTCGGTAGCGGCCATTCCCACCGCCACCGTGCGACTCCGTTGCTACGGTTGATATGAGATTACGAAGCCGATATCGATCGCACAAACGAAATCGCCGCATGAGATATGCCGGACTGGAATATATTGGCCAGGGATAACCCTGAATTGCACTGCCGAGAATTGGCAGCAATTCCTGCGAGGAATGCAAAGACAGCGCGGCGACGGCCGCGCCGGGACGACGACTTCGTCTGGATCAGATCGTGGTGAGCAGCCAGTCGCGGAACGTTGCAGCCTGCGTACTGAGAGGACGATGTTTTACATACACGAGATGATCGCCGCGCCCCGTCTCGTACTGAAACTGCCCCACTCGCTTGAGTCTGCCGGCTTCGATAGCCGTGCGTGCCATCGAATCCCAGACAAGACTCACTCCGAGTCCTTCGAGCGCGGCGTTTAGCGTCAGCGTCAACTGGTTGAACGTGATCGCTTTTCCGGGGATTTGATAATCGACACCGAAATGGTCGAACCAGTCCTGCCAGTCGAGGCAGTCCCACTGGTGCGAGTCGAGTTGTATAAGCGGTAACGAACGCAGATCGCCTGGCGTGGCAGGCTCGGGAAATTGCATCTCGACACTGCAGACCGGGTAGACAATCTCGTGAATGAGGGGCGTGCTCTCCAGCGTCGTCCAGTCACCCGATCCATAAAGGATGCCCAGGTCGTTTTCACCGACGCTGTGCTCGTTCATTGCGTTGGTCGAAACGACGCTCACCGTAATGTCCGGATACTTCTGGTTGAAACGAACGATTCGGGGAAACAGCCAATAATGCGCAACCGACAGTGTGCAGCTTATGGTGACGGCTTCCCCGGATTGCGCATTCCGGGCCTTTTGCACCGCGCGTTGCAACCTGTACAGCACGGGCTCCACTTCCTCAAGAAAGTTTGCGCCCGCCTTGCTCAACGTGATGCCGCGCGCGTGCCGGTCGAACAGCGCACAATGAAGCGACTCCTCCAAAGCCTTGATCTGTTTGCTTACGGCGCTCTGCGTGATCGAAAGCTCACGCGCGGCCGCCGTAAAACTCCCGCTGCGGGCGACGGCCTCAAAGCACACAAGCGTCTCGATCGGAGGCAACGAATTCAACATCCTCAACACATTCGTCATCTCTTCACCATTGCGTAGCCACGGGAATCCTCACGAGATCGCCGATTATAGGGGATGATCTTTAGCGCCATTCCGAATGAGCATAGACCCGATGAACCTGCGCATCAGCCAGGTCCTGTCCGTATGGCGGACGTCATTTCCCGTTTTCCATTACGGCGAAATCGGGCATGGCGCCGAGGTATTCCGTCCAGGAAGGCATCATGACGAGATTTCGTTTGCTTCAGGGATATCTTGCTCTCTACGATTTCGCTCACCTATCCCTCACTCTCTGAATGCTCATCATGATCCCGGCATCCGCTTACCTCCCGCACGATCTCGAACGTGCATTGCTGGTTGGACGAGTCTGGCGACAAACCCCTGCGGGTGCCGGCCCATGTGTCGTTGTCGTTCGCAACGGTATAGTCTTCGACATCTCCCGAGCCGCGCAGACCACGGCAGACCTGTTCGATCGAGAAGATCTGGCCGACTTCGCTCGTGCCGTATCGGGCGAACCGCTTGGCGATGTGGATGTGCTGCTCGAGCAGAGCCTCGACGCATCGCGCGACACCGGCCGGCCTTATTTGCTCGCGCCATGCGACCTTCAGGCAATCAAGGCATGTGGCGTGACCTTTGCGGTGAGCCTCCTCGAGCGTGTGATCGAGGAGCAGGCCGGAGGCGATCCAGCGAAAGCACAAACCGTTCGCGCGGAAATCACGCAACTGATCGGCACCGACCTCTCGAAGATCAGGCCGGGCTCAGAGGCTGCAAGCAGGCTGAAGGACGCGCTTCAACAGCGTGGCGCGTGGTCACAGTACATGGAGGTCGGAATCGGCCCCGACGCCGAGGTGTTTTCGAAGTCGCAGCCGATGTCCGCCCTTGGATTCGGCGCGGATATCGGCCTGCATCCGGCCTCCGCATGGAACAACCCCGAGCCGGAGATCGTTCTTGCGGTCAACAGCAAGGGCAACGTGATCGGAGCGACACTCGGCAACGACGTCAATCTGCGCGACATCGAAGGCCGTTCCGCGCTGCTGCTCGGTAAATGCAAGGACAACAACGGCTCGTGTGCGATCGGCCCGTTCGTTCGCGTATTCGACGGAACATTCACGCTCGACTCGGTTCGAGCGACCAGCGTGTCGCTTCGGGTGGAAGGCGTAGACGACGACTTCCTGCTCGAAGGCGTGAGCCATATGCAGGAAATCAGCCGTGATCCGCTCGATCTCGTGTCGCAGGCGTGGGGCCGGCACCATCAGTATCCGGACGGCTTCATGCTGTTTCTCGGCACGATGTTCTCGCCGATCAAGGACCGTGACGCGCCCGGCGGCGGCTTTACCCACCACATCGGCGACCGTGTCACAATCAGCGCGCCGCCGCTTGGCGCCATCGTCAACACCGTGCGTCTTTGCACCGAAATCGAACCGTGGACGTTTGGCGTGCGAGCCCTTTATGCCAATCTCGCCGCACGCGGTCTTTTTCAAACTGGAGTCAAATCGTAATGCAGACAGAGAACCCTGTGACGTCGGCGCCTTTCGCGCATATCGACGAAGCCGTCGCGCTTGCGCACGCAGCCCAGGCAACTTACGGCGCGGCTTCGCGCGCGGTGCGCAGCGCCCTGCTGCGCGGCCTTGCCGACGCGCTTGAGCGCGACGCCGCCCAGCTCGTCGCGATCGCCGACAAAGAGACGTCGCTTGGCGACGCGCGTCTGAATGGCGAACTCGCACGCACCGCATTTCAGCTGCGCGGCTTTGCCGAGCGCGTGGACGCCGGCATCGCCAACCTCCAGGTTGACGACGCGGCTGTGCCCGGCGCGCCGCCGGCGGGCCGCCCGCAACTCACGCGCGTGCACGTGCCGCTCGGGCCGGTCGCGATGTTCTCGGCGAGCAATTTCCCCTTTGCATTCTCGGTGCTGGGCGGCGATACGGCGTCGGCGCTCGCTGCGGGTTGCACGGTGATCGTCAAGCCGCATCCGGGCCATCCTGAACTCTCACGCCGCGTGCATGCGCTGGCCGCGCGCGTGCTGCGCGAACAGGGCCTGCCCGAAGGCGTGATCGCGTTCGTCGATCAGGCATCGCGCGAAGCGGCAGTGCACCTCGTGGGTCATGCAGATGTCGCCGCGGTGGCGTTCACGGGTTCGTATCAGGGCGGCGTGGCCCTTTGGCGCGCCACCAATGCACGCCGTCGGCCGATTCCGTTTTATGGCGAACTGGGCTCGATCAATCCGCTCGTCGTGCTGCCGCAAGCGCTCACGGATGGGGTCGAAACGCCAGCCGCGACACTCGCCGCCTCGATCACAATGGGCTGCGGACAGTTTTGCACGAGCCCCGGGTTGATCGTCGTGCACGACGATGCCGACGGCGATCGCTTTGCGCAGGCGCTGGCGCAGACGTTGTCCACCCAGAAGCCGCATGCGATGCTCACGGCGGACATGCACCGCGGCTTCGAAAGCGCTACTGCGCATGTCGCCGCGCAGGCGGGCGTGCGCGTGCGTCTTGCCGCGTCGGCAGAAAACGACGAAGCTGCGGCGCCCGCGCCCCGCCTGTTCGAAACCGACGCGCAGACGTTCATTGCCAACGCGGCGTTGCACGAAGAGATGTTCGGCCCGGCTGCATTGATCGTGAAGGTGCGCGACGAAGCGCAAACGCTCGACGTGCTCAGCGCCGTGGAAGGCTCGCTCACAGTCACGCTATGGGGTGCGCAAGCCGATACGGCCGCGAATCGTGCGCTTGCCGCTACGGCGCAACGTATCGCGGGGCGCGTGCTGTTCGGCAGCGTGCCAACGGGTGTGGCCGTCTGCGACGCTCAGCAGCACGGCGGACCGTGGCCCGCTTCGACGCAACCGCAAACGACCTCAGTAGGCTATGCCGCGATCGAGCGCTTCCTGCGCCCTGTTGCATTGCAGGGCGCGCCACAGTGGGCAATTACCGCGACTAGTGGAACGGCTACGGCGGAATAACGTGGCATGGGGCGGCGTAGGGTGACATACGGCGGCACGCTGCCCGCGGACGACGCGGCGCGGATCGTCAGCGAAATGTCCCGGCACAAATGCGTTAAAGCGAGGATTGGCGAAAGCGGTTAAAACATTTGTTGACAGGTTTTATCCGGCCGCTATAATGGCCGCCTAGCTTCAAGACGTGCCCAGGTGGCGGAATTGGTAGACGCACCAGGTTCAGGTCCTGGCGGTGGCAACACTGTGGAGGTTCGAGTCCTCTCCTGGGCACCAGAAAGCTAATCGAGCAGTAGAAAGAAATAAGCCGAAACAAACAAATAACCCCGTAAATCGTCGAATTTGCGGGGTTTTTTTGTTTACTCCCCGTGGGCGCGAAGCGCGGTATTTAAAGCGGCGACTGAGCCTGTCAACCAAGCTGACAATGACGCCCGGCGCACGCTGCTTCGAGCTGCCTCAACAGCGCATCCACACTGCCCTTCGCATCGCCGAACAGCATCCGCGTGTTGTCCTTGTAGAACAGTGGATTGTCGACGCCGGCGTAACCGGTCGCCATGCTGCGTTTCGACACAACGACCGTGCGCGCCTTCCACACTTCGAGCACCGGCATGCCTGCAATCGGACTCGACGCATCTTCCTGCGCGCCCGGATTCACAATATCGTTCGCGCCGATGACGAGAACGACATCGGTTTCCGTGAACTCGTCGTTGATCTCGTCCATCTCCAGCACGATGTCGTACGGCACCTTCGCCTCGGCCAGCAGTACGTTCATGTGCCCCGGCAAACGGCCCGCGACCGGATGAATGGCAAAGCGCACGCGCACGCCAGCCGCACGCAGACGCCGCGTAATCTCGCTGATCGTGCCCTGCGCCTGGGCGACCGCCATGCCGTAGCCCGGCACGATCACGACTTCGCTCGCATCGCGCAGCAGCGAGCCCACTTCGTCCACGGTCGTCGGCACCACCTCGCCCTGCGGCGCGGCGCTCCCCGTTGACGTGCTCGCACCGAAGCCGCCCAGAATCACCGAGACAAAGCTGCGATTCATCGCCCGGCACATGATGTAGCTGAGAATTGCGCCGCTCGATCCAACCAGCGCGCCGGTCGTGACGAGCAGATCGTTGTCGAGCATGAAGCCCGTCGCAGCGGCGGCCCAGCCGGAATAGCTGTTGAGCATCGACACCACCACCGGCATGTCGGCACCGCCGATCGCCATCACCAGATGCACGCCCAGCGCCGCCGCCAATACGCACATGACGAGCAGCGCGTAGAGGCCGTTCTCGCCTGCGGGCGTACTGACAAAGCGATAGCCGAGCACGACACACGCACCGAACACGACCGCATTCAGCAGATGCCGCGCGGGCAGCGCGAGCGGCTTGCCGCTCAGCGTCCCCTGCAACTTCAGGAATGCGATGATCGATCCGCTAAAGGTCACCGTACCGATGAACGCACCCACATAGATCTCGGTATCGTGAATCACGCGCTCTACACCGGCCATCGACGTATCGCGAGACACATAATTCGACACGCTGATCAACGTCGCGGCCAGGCCGACGAAACTATGCAAAACGGCCACCAGTTGCGGCATTTGTGTCATCGCTACGCGCTTCGCAAGCACGGTGCCGATGGCGCCACCGACGACCGCCGCAACCAGCACTATCTGCAGACCCGCGCCGCCCGTAACGAGCAGCGTGGCGAGCACGGCGATCACCATGCCTGCCACGCCATAGATGTTGCCGCGGCGCGCACTCGCGGGATGACTGAGTCCGCGCAGGCTCAGGATGAAAAGCGTCGCCGCGCCGAGCCACGCCATGCTTCCGATTCCATTCAACATGACGTCTCCTCAGGTCCGCTGGAACATTTTCAGCATGCGCTGGGTGACGAGAAATCCACCCGCGATATTGATCGTCGCCACCACGAGCGCGATGCCCGAGAGCACGCGCACGATCATTCCGGCATCGCCCGGATGCAGCAGTGCGCCGATCACGATGATGCCGCTGATCGCATTGGTCACGCTCATCAGCGGCGTATGCAGCGCAGGCGTCACGTTCCAGACCACCTGATAGCCGACGAACACCGCAAGCACGAACACCGTGAAGTGCGCCACGAACGCGCCCGGAGCAACCGCGCCGAGTGCGAGCAGCAGCAAGGCGATAAGTGTCAGCGCAACGAGCGACCACACGCCGTGCCGACGCGCAATATCGTCATCGCCAGCCTTGATCGCCTTGCTCGCCGCAGGCGCAGTGCTTGCAGCCGCGCTGCCTGCAGGCGTGGGCGACGGTTCTACGGCAGGCGGCGGCCAGCACACCGTACCGCGCTGCATGACGGTCGTACCGCGTTGCACGACATCAGCCATGTCGAGTTGCAATTCACCGTCCTTCGCGGGCGTAATGTCCGCGAGTAGATGGCGCACATTGGTCGCGTAAAGCTGGCTCGACTGGTTCGCCATGCGGCTCGGGAGGTCCGTATAGCCGATCACCGTCACGCCGTGCACGCTGACGACCTCGCCGGGGCGCGTCAGTTCGCAATTGCCGCCCTGCTCCGCCGCCATATCGACAATCACGCTTCCCGCGCGCATGCACGCGAGCGTGCGCGCGTCGATGAGCAGCGGCGCCGCCTTGCCTGGAATGAGCGCGGTCGTGATGATGATGTCGACCTCGCGCGCCTGCGCCTCGAAGAGCGCCATCTCCGCTTCGATGAATTTCGCGCTCATCTGCTTCGCGTAGCCGCCCGTACCGCCGCCTTCCTCGTCGATATCGATGCTGAGGAACTCCGCGCCCATGCTCTCGACCTGTTGCCCCACTTCCGGCCGCGTGTCGAACGCGCGCACGATCGCACCGAGCCCGCGCGCCGCGCCAATCGCCGCCAGCCCGGCGACGCCCGCGCCGATCACGAGCACTTTCGCGGGCGCCATCTTCCCCGCCGCCGTGATCTGCCCGGTGAAAATACGCCCGAAATGCTGCGCCGCTTCGATCACGGCACGATAGCCCGCCATGTTCGCCATCGAACTCAATGCATCGAGTTTCTGCGCACGCGAAATGCGCGGCACGCAATCCATCGCGAGCACGGTCGCGCCGCGCGCGGCCAGCAATTCGAGCAGCGCAGCGTTTTGCGCGGGCCAGATGAAACTGATGAGCGTCGCGTCGCGCTTGAGCAGACACGCTTCGTCAGCCGATGGCGGCCGCACCTTGATCACGATATCGGCGGCGGCCCACAGCGTGTGTGCATCGGCAACGATCCGGGCGCCCGCCTCGCGATATACCTCGTCGGTGAACGATGCCTGCGCACCCGCGCCCGTCTCGACGTCGACTTCATATCCGAGCTTGATAAGATGTGCGACGCTTTCCGGCGTCGCGGCCACACGTCGCTCGCCTCGATGCGTTTCGCGCGGCACTGCAATGGTCATTGCCACAGCGCACCTCCGGCAAGCGGAATCGCAATGGCAAGGGAACAGCAGACAGAACAGATCGGCCACACGCCGTTGCGCGTGGCGTGCCGAATGCGTAGCCGCGACTTCATCAAACGTCTCCTGCTCGATGTTGGAATGCTGCGTATGGCGCGGCCTGTCGATGCGTGTCGCTTCGCGCGTACACGCTCTTATCGATCATCCAGTGCCCCGGAAATGCGGCTTACGCCACGTGCTGTGCGTTGACCGTTGTGCGTTTTGCGTTGTGACCGCAACGAGGTGAAGCGGCCATAATCAGCCCGGACGTCGTCGTTAATCGGTGTGTACCGCGAGCGTGGGATCTTGCGGCAAGCCGGTAGTCGGGCATAAATCGAAGGCGCCGGCACAGCTCACGCCGTGCCGGCGCCTCTAACGCTGATCACACCCCGATCACACCGCGCGTACTTCGTGCAGCGTCGCGATCTGCTGCGGCGTGTAGCCAAGATCGGCCAGCACTTCGTCGGTATGCTCGCCGAGCAGCGGCGAACTCTTGATTTCCGGCTTGAGATCCGAGAATTTGATCGGGCTGCCGACGGTCAGATACGAGCCGCGCTGCTTATGCGGCACCTCGACGATCGTGCCGCTCGCACGCAGCGACGGATCGTTCGCCAGCTCTTTCATGCTCAACACCGGCGAGCACGGAATGTCGAACGTGCGAAGAACGTCGACGGCTTCGAACTTCGTCTTGTCGGCAAGCCACGCCTCGATCGTTTTGAAAATCTCGAAGATATGCGGCTGGCGAGCCTTCGGCGTCGCGTAGTCCGGATCCTCGATCCACTCCGGTTTGCCGATCGCACGGCAGATCGGTTCCCATGCGTGATCCTGAACCGTGAAGTAGATGTACGCGTTCGGATCGGTTTCCCAGCCCTTGCACTTGAGCACCCAGCCCGGCTGGCCGCCGCCGCCCGCATTGCCGCCGCGCGGCACCACATCGCCGAACGTGCCATGCGGGTACTGCGGATACTCTTCGAGGAAGCCCATGCGCTCGAGACGCTGCTGGTCGCGCAGCTTCACGCGGCACAGATTCAGCACGCTGTCCTGCATCGAGACGGCCACCTTCTGCCCCTTGCCGGTCTTGTCGCGCGAGATCAGCGCCGTGAGAATGCCGATTGCCAGATGCATGCCGGTGTTGCTGTCGCCGAGCGCGGCTGCGCTCACCGTCGGCGGGCCGTCCCAGAAGCCCGTCGTCGAAGCCGCGCCGCCCGCGCACTGCGCAACGTTCTCATAGACCTTCAGGTCGCCGTAATGATGGCCCTCGCTGAAACCCTTGACCGAAGCGACGATCATCTTCGGATTCAGCTCCTTGATGCGCTCCCACGTAAAGCCCATGCGATCGAGTGCGCCCGGGCCGAAGTTCTCGACCATCACGTCCGATTCGCGGATCAGCTTTTCGAGCACTTCCTTACCTTCGGGTTTCTTCGTGTCGAGCGTCAGCGAGCGCTTATTGCTGTTGAGCATCGTGAAGTAAAGCGCATCGACGTTCGGGATGTCGCGCAACTGGTTGCGCGTGACGTCGCCCGCACCCGGACGCTCCACCTTGATCACGTCCGCGCCGAACCATGCGAGCATCTGCGTGCAGGCAGGCCCGGCCTGTACATGCGTGAAGTCGATGATCTTGATGCCGTCGAGGGGTTTGCTCATTGCGTATCTCCTGTTTTCCGATCGATTGAATTTATTTTTTCATTGCCGCGCTTTGCGGATTCAGATTCGTGAGACGGCCGCTCTCCGTGCCGGCCGCTTCGTCGATAACAGCGTTGATCAAGGTGGGCTTGCCCGATGCGATTGCTTCGAGCAGTGCAGCGGTTAGCTCCTCGGGTGTGCTGGCCTGGTGACCGATGCCGCCGAACGCTTCCATCATCCTGTCGTAGCGCGCGTTCTTCACGAACGCGGTGGGCGCGGTATCGGCGCCGCCGCCCATGTTCACGTCGGTGCCGCGATACACGCCGTTGTTGTTGAAGACGATCGTGCAAACGGGCAAGTTGTAGCGGCAGATGGTTTCGAGTTCCATGCCGCTGAAACCGAACGCACTGTCGCCTTCGATCGCGACGACCTGGGTTCGGCTCGTCACCGCTGCGCCGATTGCGAAGCCCATGCCGATGCCCATGATTCCCCACGTGCCCGAGTCGAAGCGCTTGCGCGGTTCATACATGTCGATGATGCTGCGGGCGTAGTCGAGCGTATTCGCGCCTTCGTTGACGACGTTGATGTCCGGGCGCGTCTTCAGCACGTCGCGAATCGCGCGCAGCGCGCTGTGGAAGTTCATCGGCGTCGGGCTCTTGTCGAGCGTGGCCGCCATCTTCGCGAGGTTCCTGTTCTTGCGGTCCGCCACGGCTTCGAGCCATTCGGCGGCGGGCTGCGGGAAGTGCTCGCCGATCCCTTCGAGCAGCGCCTCGACGCACGAGCCGATATCGCCGATCACCGGCGCTTCAATCGCGACGTTGCTGTCGATTTCGGTGGGCGCGATGTCGATCTGGACGAACTGCTTCGGCCCGTTTGCGGCGCCCCACGTCTTGCCCTTGCCGTGCGAGAGCAGCCAGTTCAGGCGCGCGCCGATCAGCAATACGACATCGGCTTCGGCGAGCACGAACGAACGCGCAGCGGACGCCGACTGCTCGTGCGTGTCGGGCAGGAGCCCCTTGGCCATCGACATCGGCAGATACGGAATACCGGTCTTCTCGACCAGCGCGCGAATCTGCGCATCGGCCTGCGCGTAGGCCGCGCCCTTGCCGAGCAGGATCAGCGGGCGCTTCGCGCCCTTGAGCACGTCGAGGGCGCGCTTGACCGAATCGGGCGCCGGGATCTGGCGCGGCGCGGCATCGACCACCTTCACGAGCGATTGCTTCGCGCTAACGGCATCCATCGTCTGCGCGAGCAGTTTGGCCGGAAGATCGAGATAAACGCCGCCCGGACGGCCCGATACCGCCGCGCGGATCGCGCGCGCCACGCCAATGCCGATGTCCTCTGCGTGCAGCACGCGATACGCGGCCTTCGCATACGGCTTCGCCGCGTTGAGCTGATCCATTTCCTCGTAGTCGCCCTGCTGCAAGTCGACGATCTCGCGCTCGCTCGAGCCGCTAATCAGGATCATCGGGAAGCAATTCGTCGTGGCGTTCGCGAGCGCGGTAAGGCCGTTCAGGAAACCGGGCGCGGAAACCGTGAGGCAGATGCCGGGTTTTTTCGTCATGAAACCGGTGACAGCGGCGGCGTTACCGGCGTTCTGCTCATGACGAAAGCCGATGAAGCGCATGCCTTCGGCCTGGGCGAGGCGAGCGAGGTCGGTAATGGGGATACCGACCAGCCCGAAGATCGTGTCGATATCGTTCAGCTTCAGCGCGTCGATGACGAGATGAAAACCGTCGGTAGTTTGCTGAACTTCCGGCGCTGGGCTGTTTTGCGCCTGGTTGATGCCTGCTTCTGCCATGACGTCTCCTCTTTGGCGGGGCGTTGCGTGGGCGTTACATAACTGTGATATACAATATTCCACACACAATATTAGTCAAGACGTTTTTCCCCGACCTCATACTTGCTGCATTGCGATAAATACCGGGTCGATGTGCGTCAGCACAGGAGCGCGTCCTGGAAAATTCAAAAGCCGCAAATAAATACGTACTCCACATCAATCATCAGATTGTTCGACGCTGCTGTTTAAACGAGAATGCAGCCGCAATTTCAGACGCAAAACTTATAGGCGAACGCGTTCAGTCGAGAAAATCACAATTGGCCTCGACAAACAGGGCAAGCTCGATCGAATGCTGGCGTACCAGTTGCTCGACGCGCGCCGTATCGCGTTGTTCGAGCGCCTCGATGATTCGCATGTGGTCCACGATCGAGCGCGACGCGCGGTCGCTCTGCGCGATCGTCATCCGCCGGATCGCACGCACATGCATGAAGATGTTCTTGATGGTCTCGACGATGATCGGAGACTTGGACAATTCCACCAGCGACTGGTGGAACATGATGTTCTTCTCGGAGTATTCCTCGATGTGTTCGGCCGGCATCGGATCGCTGAAGTCGGCGAACATGCGCCGCAGGCGGGCGATATCGTCGTCGGAGGCGCGCTCGCTCGCAAGTCTCGCCGCCATGCTTTCGAGCGCGGCCCACATATAGATCATCTCGACGATTTCTTCGCGCGTCTTGCGCAGGATATACACGCCGCGCCGCGGCACCGTGCGCAGAAAACCCTCCTGTTCCAGCAGCGTCATCGCCTCGCGCACCGGCGTTCGGCTCACGCCCAGCTTCTCGGTCAGCTCTTTTTCATCGAGCCGGATTTCGTCTCGCGAGCGGTAGATGTCGGTCTCCGCGATGGCATGTTTCAGCTTTGCATAGGCTTGATCGCGCAGCGAGACGGTGGCGTTGATGGGTTCGAGCGTCAAGGTGAGCTGGGCGATCCCAGCATCGGCTTGTCTATCGGCGGACATCGGTGTTTGTCTCCAACGTTCTGATTTGCCGGCTCTACTCTTAACATTCCATATTTTCAATACAATATATCAAGCAAAAACAAAGAATTCAGCCGGGTTTACGCTCACACCGCGCACAAAGCGGCTCGTTTCAAACAATCAATAAACGATGCCTTATACAAAAAGCAAAAAACTTTAACTATCGTTTATTTATCGACGCTTCTACGCTTGGCTCATCCGATCCGACATTGAGGAGACTGCAATGAGCCATTCACAAGCCAACCGGCACGGCACCGGACACGACCGCCAACTGGATGCGCATCTCGGCGCATTCAATTCGGCATTCGCGGAACTGGGCCTGCGGTTTCGCTGGGACGCGCAAACGCTCTACGCGCTTGCATCGATCGATGGCGAGCACGCGCGCATCGCGGCCTATATCGAAGCGCATCACCCGCACCTGCTCAATGCCTACAGCATCGACTTCCTGTGCGAAGCGATTCTCGCGCTCAAGCGCGCGCAGGTGCCGGGAGAATGGTTTCCGGAGCGCGCCGTGCAACGCGGACTGTCGAGAGAGCTACCCGCCACGCGGGCGCAATGGGAAGAAGACTGGCGCGAGCCGGGCGCGGGCGTACCGGCGCTCGCCGGTGCCTAACACGCGTAAGGGATTCAAAACGGCGCGGAGTTGCGGCGAATCGGCATGCAGATGATTCCAAGGCCGCAGGCGTGAGCGCTGTGGCCTCGGCTGGCCATCCGGCGCGCGCTGAGCGCGCCGGATGCGTCGTAACGCATTCGCGCGGAGAAGTTCAGCCGCGCGCTTGCGCCTCGTCTTCCTGAAGCTTGCGCCACAGGATCTTGCCGCTGCCCGACTTCGGCAGCGTATCGACGAACTGCACGATGCGCGGCGCCTTGTAGGCCGCCATGTTGGCGTGCGCCCACGCGATGATGTCGTCCTCGCTCACGCTGCCTTGCTGCTTCGGATCGAGCACCACGCAGGCTTTCACAGTTTCGCCGCGGCGTTCGTCCTGCGTGCCGATCACGCAGACTTCCTTGATCGCCGGATGACGGTACATCAACGCTTCGACTTCGGCCGGCCACACCTTGTAGCCCGACGCGTTGATCATCCGCTTCAGACGGTCGGTCATGAAGTAATAGCCTTCCTCATCGCGCCGCACGAGGTCGCCCGTGCGCAGGAAACGCTTGCCGTCGCGTTCGATGAAAGCGTCGCGCGTCGCCTGCGGATTACGCCAGTAACCTTGCATCACCTGCGGCCCGTGCATGATGAGTTCGCCCGATTCGCCGTCCGGCAATTCTTCGAGCGTGATCGGATCGACCACGCGCGCATCCACGTCGAATACCGGAATGCCGAGACACTGCGGCTTCGGACGCTGCGGCGGATTGATGTGCGTGGCCGCCATCGTCTCGGACATGCCATAGCCCTCGACGAATTCCAGCCCCGTGAGATCGCGCAGTTTCTTCACCACCGCATCGGGCATCGTGGCGCCGCCGCCGCGCATCCACGCTAGACTCGACAGATCGTATTCGTCGATGCGCGGATTCGAAATGAAATCGACCACCATCGTCGAAATCGCCTGCCAGCCGTTGATGCGATAGTGCTCGATCGCGCGCGCGGCGGCATCGCGATCCCAGCGCGGCAGGATGACGATGGTCGAGCCGTTGTAGAGCGGGCTGTTCATGCCGCCCTGCATGCCGGTCACGTGGAAGAGCGGCAGCACCGAAAGCTGCACGGCATCCTGGTTGCTGCCGAACCAGTTGCAGCCGCCCACCGCCGTGCTCATCACGCTGCGGTGCGTATGCATGCATCCCTTCGGCTTGCCCGTCGTGCCCGACGTATAGGGCATTACGCACAGGTCGTCGGGACCGGCGTTCAACGCGCCCGGAACGCAGCGCGCATCGAGCACGTCGGCCCAGTGGACGACGCCCGGCCCGGCAACATGACGCGGCGCGCTCACGAACTCCGGCGGCGGCGACGAAGGCTCGCGCTTGAGGTAATCGGAATAGGTGGCGACCAGCAGATGATGCAGACCCTCGCCCGCGCCCTCATGCACGTGCGGTGCGATCCGCGCGTAAAGATCCTGCGCAACAAACGCGGTCGTCGCGCCGCTGTCCTCGACGTAATGCGCGAGTTCCTCGGTGAGGTTCATCGGATTCACGGGCACGACCACGGCGTTGGCGCGCAGGATGCCGTAATACGCAATGATCCACTGCGGGCTGTTCTGCATGTAGAGCAGCACGCGGTCGCCTGCTTTCACGCCGCAGTGCTGCTGCAGATAACCTGCGACGCGCTCGGCCTCGTCCTTGAACTGCGCGAACGTGACAGGCGTGTCGTAGAAGTAGATATAGGGTTTGTCGGGAAAGCGCGCAGCCGAGACTTCGGCGTTATAGAACAGGTTCGTGGCCGGAATCGTCAGATGCGGCGACAGATGCGGCGGCCAGTGCGGCGAAGGCAGCGCACGTCGCGCGGGCGCCGCAGATTGAGAAGCGGACTGTGACAGTTCTGACGTGGACATGGCGGTTTCGGTCTCGTTGGATGCGCGCCGCTGCGGCGCGCATGTCGTGCAATCCGGGCATGCGCCGCGCATGAGGCGGCGCATGCTGGCTGTGATGAAACTCAGACGACGCTCGCGCCGCCGTCGACAGCCAGGTACTGGCCGGTGATGTGACGCGACGCGGCGCTCGCGAGGAAGACGACGGCGCCCTTGAGATCGTCGTCGTCGCCGAGGCGGTGCAGCGGCGTGCGTTCGATCACGGACTCGCCGAGCTGGTCGAGCAGGCCCGCCGACATCTTCGACGGGAAGAAGCCCGGGCAGATCGCGTTGACGTTGATGCCGTACTTGCCCCATTCGGCTGCGAGCGCACGCGTGAAGTGGATTGCCGCGGCCTTCGACGTGTTGTATGCGATGGTCTGCATCGGGCCGGGCGACGCTTTGAGGCCCGCCACCGATGCGACGTTGATGATCTTGCCGCGCTTGCGCTCGATCATGCAGCGTTTGCCGACTTCGCGCGCGAGGAAAAACGGCGCGTTGATGTTCAGGTTCATGACCTTGTGCCACGCCTCGTCGGGATAGTCCTCGGCCGGTGCGCCCCATGTCGCGCCCGCATTGTTCACGAGGATGTCGATCTTCCCGCATGCCGCCAGCGTTTCGTCGACGAGCGGCGCGATGCTCTCTGCGCGCTGAAGGTCGGTGACGACAGTCATCGCCTCGATGCCGCGCTCCTGCAAGTGACGCTGCGCCTGTGCGAGCTCGTCGGCCTTGCGCGCCGTGATCACGACGCGGCACCCCATCTCGCCCAGCGCCTCGGCCATCTGCAGCCCGAGGCCGCGCGAGCCGCCGGTGATGAGCGCCACCTGCCCGCCCAGTTCGAACATGTCCCTGACCTGCATGCTTGCTCCTCCTTGATCTGGGCTGGCCGGTGCGCGGCGCAGCCGATAGGGTTCGACAGACCCGGCATCGCCGGATCACCGACGATGGCGACCGATTCTAGCGACGCCTTCCATCCAGGTAAATAAGGAAAAGCACGGTCGTTCATTTGAAATGCGCAAAGGTATCGCGACGGCATCGCAAAGGTATCGCGTTGAAAAGACGAACCGTTGCGCGATTGAAATCCGTCATTGAATCGTTAATCCGAGTTAACCCGAGTTAACCTGACCGATAAATATGCGCAGAAAATCGATATTTTATCAATTACGTTTCTCTTTCCATTAACACAAATGGCTTTCAGTTGCGACAAATGCCCCCAGGGATTAGTCCGAGGTTGCCGCAACATTGGTGTGGATGTTTAATACCTGGCGTACACTCCCGCCAGGTCCATCGGCTGGCGCGTACCGGACCACACAAGACCTCGCCGCGACAGACGGTGCAGCGCAGCAATATCAGGAGAACAATCAATGAGCTGGACGCGTGAACAGAAGCACGTCACGATCGCCGCCTATCTAGGCTGGACACTTGACGCTTTCGATTTCTTTCTGACCGTATTCGTCCTGAAAGATATCGCCACGGCATTCAACGTCAAAATCCCTGAAGTCGCATTCGCCATTACGCTCACGCTGGCCATGCGCCCGCTCGGTGCGCTGATATTCGGACGCCTCGCCGACAAGTACGGCCGCCGCCCGACGCTGATGATCAACATCGGGTTGTATTCGGTGCTCGGCATGCTCTCGGGCTTCTCGCCGAATCTCACGACCTTCCTCGTCCTGCGCTCGCTCTTCGGCGTCGCGATGGGCGGCGAATGGGGCGTCGGCTCCGCGCTCACGATGGAAACCATTCCGCCGAAATCGCGCGGCATCGTTTCGGGCCTCCTGCAGGCCGGTTATCCGAGCGGCTTCCTGCTCGCCTCGATCGTGTTCGGCGTGTTCTATCAACACGTCGGCTGGCGCGGCATGTTCTTCATCGGCGTCGTGCCTGCGCTGCTGGTGCTCTATATCCGCCGTAACGTGCCGGAATCCCCGGCATGGAAGGAAATGGAAAAGCGCCCGCGTCCGAGCCTGCTCACGACGCTCAAGCACAATTTCGGCCTGTCGATCTATGCGATCGTGCTGATGACCTGCTTCAACTTCTTCTCGCACGGCACGCAGGATATGTATCCGACGTTCCTGCGCGAACAGCACCACTTCGATCCGCATACCGTCTCGGTCATCACCATCGTGCTGAACATCGGCGCGATCTGCGGTGGCCTGTTCTTCGGTTCGCTCTCCGAGAAGATCGGCCGCCGCAAGGCGATCTTCATCTCCGCGCTCATCGCGCTGCCGGTGCTGCCGCTGTGGGCCTTCTCGAGCGGGCCGGTGCTGCTCGCAATGGGTGCATTCCTGATGCAGATCTCCGTGCAGGGTGCATGGGGCGTGATTCCGGTGCATCTGAACGAGATCTCGCCCGACGAAGTCCGCGCGACGTTCCCGGGCCTCGTCTACCAGCTCGGCAACCTGTTCGCCTCGGTCAACGCGACGATGCAGGCGTCGTTCGCCGTCTCGCATGACGACAACTACGGCCTCGCAATGGCGGTCGTGGCCGGTACGGTGGCGGTCATCATCGCCGTGATGATTCTCTTCAGCCGCGAGCGCCGCGGCATCGACATGACGCAGTCCGCAAAGCAAGTGTCGGCTGTCTGATCGCGCATACGCAGTGCGGCCACGCGCCGCCGCATCGCAACACGAAACCGCGCGGGTTCACGCCCGCGCGGTTTTTCGTTTGTGCGTGATGTTCAGCAAGCTATCGCGCCGCGCCGCGGCATGGCACGATTCGGACTGACGAATGGCTGTCACACGGCTCACTGCTCGCTGCTGCTCGCCGTGGCTTGCTGCTGCTTGCTGCTGCCTCCTGCCATTCGCACCACGCTCCATGCCCGACGAACGCAACAAATACTCAAACGACGCCCGGAGAGACCTCATGACCGATCTGCCCTGCCCGCCCTCGACCACCGGCGGCGCCGCGCGACCCGCGCCGGACACCGACGGCATCTGGTACGCGTCGTATCCCGCGGACGTCCCCCGCGAAATCGACGTGCACAGCTACGCCTCGCTCACGCAATTCTTCGACGACTGCACCGCACGCTACGGCCAACGCGTGGCCTACGTGAGCGCCGGTTCGCCGATGACCTATGCCGCGCTCGCGCGCAAGGCCGCCGCGTTCGCGTCGTGGTTGCAGCGCGCAGGCGTTCAGCCGGGCGAACGCGTCGCCATCATGCTGCCCAACACGCTGCAATATCCGGTCGCGCTGTTCGGCGCGCTGAAGGCCGGCGCTATCGTGGTCAACGTGAATCCGCTCTACACCGCGCGCGAACTCACGCACCAGTTGCAGGACAGCGGCGCGCAAACCATCGTCGTGTTCGAGAATTTCGCAAAGACTCTCGAAGACGCGTTGCCCGGCACGCGCGTCAAGAACATCGTCGTGACGGGGCTCGGCGATCTACTCGGCGAAGGCTTCAACCTGAAGGGCCGCTTTATCAACTTCATGCTGCGGCACGTCAAGAAACTCGTTCCCGCGTACCGGCTGCCGCAGGCCGTCAAGCTCCTCGGCGCGCTCGCGCAAGGCGCACGGCATCCCGTCGCGCCCGTCGCCGTCAAGAGCGGCGATCTCGCGTTCCTGCAATACACGGGCGGCACGACGGGTGTCGCGAAAGGCGCGATGCTCACGCACGGCAATCTCGTCGCCAATCTCGTGCAGGCAAAGGCGTGGACGGCGGGCCAGCTCGACGCCGATCAGGAAACCGTGCTCACGCCGCTGCCGCTCTATCACATCTATTCGCTGACCGTGAACGCGATGGTGTTCATGGCGCTCGGCGGCCGCAACATCCTGATCGCGAATCCACGCGACATCAAACGCGTGATGAAGACGATCCGGCACGAGAAGTTCAGCTGCATCTCGGCGGTGAATACGCTTTACAGCGCGCTGCTCGATAACGAGGAATTCCGCCAGCGCGACTTCTCGGGCCTCAAGCTCGCGATGGCGGGCGGGATGGCGACGCAGCGCGCCGTCGCCGAGCGCTTCAAGGCCGTGACCGGCCAGCCGATCATCGAAGGCTACGGCCTCACCGAATGCTCGCCGATCGTGACGCTCAATCCCGTCGATATCGGCCACCAGCACGACTTCGACGGGATGATCGGCCTGCCCGCGCCGTCGACGCAGGTGCGCTTTCGCCGCGACGACGGCACGTGGGCGAACATCGGTGAAGCGGGCGAGCTGTGCGTGAAGGGTCCGCAGGTCATGCAAGGCTACTGGAACCGCCCCGACGAGACCGCCAAGGTCCTCGACGCCGACGGCTGGCTCGCAACCGGCGACATCGGCGTGATGGACGCACAGGGCTACGTGCGGCTCGTCGACCGCAAGAAGGACTTGATCATCGTTTCGGGCTTCAATGTGTACCCGAACGAGATCGAGGACGTGATCGCCTCGCATCCGGGCGTGCGCGAAGTGGCGGCAATCGGTGTGCCCGATCCGGTGCAGGGCGAACGCGTGAAAGTGTTCGTCGTGCGCCGCGACCCGACGCTCACCGAGGACGCGCTGATCCAGCTCTGCCGCGAGCAGCTCACGGGCTACAAGGTGCCGCGTATCGTGGAGTTCCGCGATGCGCTGCCGCAATCGAACATCGGCAAGATCCTGCGGCGCGCGCTGCGCGACGAAGTCGTCGGGAAGAAAGCGCCGGCCTGATTCGTTGATGCCGTGTCGGCACAGCTTCACCGCAGCTTCCCGCGCAGGTTCCCGGTGAGTGCGCGCCGCAACGGATCGACGAATTCATGGAGCGTGCGCCGATGAGGTTTCGCACAACGCCGTCTGCCTGTCTCCTGACCCTCTGCGCCGCGCTCGTGCTTCCGCCTGTGCTTCCTGGTGCCGTCGCGCGTGCGCCGTCCGCAGTAGCGGACATCGACGTGCGCGCACTCGCATCGCCCGGCGACGAATCCGGTGCCGACGTCGGGCGTCTGCCGCTTGACGATCAGGTCCGCTGGCTGCAACACGCCGCGCAGGACGGGAGGCTCACCACGCTCGACGACGCACAGCTTGTCGCGCTCTTCGCCTCGCTCGATCCGCGTACGCTGCCGCGCTACATCGAGGCAGGCCCGAACGGCTATGCGTCGTGCGAGTTCGTGCTGCGGCGCAAGGAGCGCATCCACGGCCGCTGGCCCGCCGAACCCGACCACATGCTCGTGCGGCTCGCGCACGCGCCGCTGCGCATCTACGCGCGCTGGCTCCCCGACGGCGCACACGCGGGCCAGGAAGTGCTCTACGACGCCGCGCGCCGCAGCGACGCCATGTACGGCCATCCGGGCGGCCTCTTTCACAGGGTGTCGCTCTGGACGCGACTCGACGGTGTGTTCGCCCATGCGCAATCGCGTCATCTGCTGACCGATCTCGGCACCGAATACATCGCGCACCGCTTTGTCGATGAGGACGCGCGCCTTGAGCAAGCGGGGCTCGTGCGGCCCGCGCAAATCAGCGTGAAGAGGGTGGACGGCGTGCGTGTGGTCGCGTTCACCTGGGACGTGCCGCCCGGCGAGAACGGTGGCTACGCGAGCAAGGAGACGCTCGGGCTCGATTTGCGGCATCCGTGGTTCCGCATGGCGCAGTCGTACGACAGCGACGGCAGGCCGTTCGAAGAGATCGTCTTCGAGCAAATCGAGCCGAAGTCCTTCGACGCGCCCACGTTCGATTCGAAGAACCCGGACTATCGCTTCCAGGCGTGGCGCTGATCATCAGCACATCAGCACATCACCACGACGGCGCCGCTCGGCGCGGCGAGACGCGCCAGCACGAACTGGTCGGAGGGCCGCAGCGCGGCAATCATGCGCGTGCGCGCTCCGGCGCGTTCGGCGCATTCGGCGCGGCGGGCAAGGCGCGCATGCCAGAGCATGCCGATGTCGTCGCCAGCGGGCCACGCCTCGATGCCCGTGCGCGCAGCATATTGCGCAAGCGCCCTGCCTCGCGCGAGCGCCGGATCGAAGAGCGCGATACACGCGCACGCACTCGCACTTTCGTCCGTGCATGCACCACGCACACCGCGCGCGGGCGCGACATCGCACGCGGCGGCGAAGAGCGCGCCGCCCGTCTCGCACAGAAATGTCCGCCGGTCCATCGCAGCCTCCCGCTTACGTGTAGCCGCGCTCGTGCCGCCACACCGCCGGCCACACGCCCTGCTTGCCCGGCGACAACACGCCATGCGGATCGAGCGCGTCCTTGAGGGTCTCCGCGAGACGCAGCAACGCGCCGTCGTTGAAGCCGTATTGCGCAGCGGCGAAGTCCATGTAAAGCAGATGCGAGCGGTACACGCCATAGCCCGCCGCGTGCGCATCGCTCATCAGTGCGCGCAGCAGATCGCCGGCACGTTCGGCATCGTTGCGCCGCTCGCGCGCGAAGATCGCCGCGAAGATGTGATGCAAATGGCGGCCCGCCGCCGTGAAGCCGCCGTAGTAATCGAAGCCGTATTCAGCCGCGCGCGCCTTCACGAGCGTGTACTGGCGCATCGCATCGCGCCCATCGGCGGGACACAGCGGCGAAAAATCCACATGCGCGCCGGAACCGCCGCGCCAGTCGAGCATGCGAAACGCGGTCATCGTCGGAATGCCCACGAGGTTGCGGTCCGCACCGCCTTGCGGCTCGTCGCCTGCTACGTCGTCCGCTAAGTAGCGGGTCGCGACGATGCGCGCGTGCGGCACCGCTGCAAACGCGCGCTCGACCACGCGCCGCTGCGCGTCGATGACTTCGGGCGTGCCGTACAGCCCGAAATGCAGATTCCAGCGGCCCACGCCGAGATCGCGCTGCATCGCGCTCACGGCAGCCTCCGGCATCGGCCCGTCGCCGTCGAACCAGCGCGTACGCGGCGCGATGCCCGCCGCGCGCCGGATCACGCCTTCGATCGCCGCATGGTTGCGGATCGTCCCATCGAGTTGCAGCGGGCGCAGCGTGTCGACGAGCGCTGCGAGATCGCCTTCGTCGGGCGCCTGCACCTCGCCGAGCAGATACGCCGGCGGCGCGGGCATCAGCCATACGCCCAGCTTCGTGACGACGCCGTAGTTCGACTGCGTGAAGAGCGCATCGAATCCGGGGCCGTAGCCATGCCGGTAAAGCTGCCATGCGGTGCCGGTTTCGATTGCGCCCATGCCGGTGCGCACGATGTCGCCGTTCGCGAGCACGACCTCGATGCCGCACAGCGTCGCGGCGTGATCGCCATAGGGCGTCGTGCCGAAGCCGCGTTCGAGCGTGTTGCCGGTCACGCTGCCCCACCCGGCAGCGGGCGGATCGACCCACAGCCGGTAGCCGCCGTCGCGCAGATGGGCGTACAGATCGAAGTAGCTCACGCCGGGTTCGACAAGCGCGTAGGCGAGCCGCTCATCGACGGCGAGAATGCGTTTCAGGCGCTGCAGGTCCAGCACGACCGATCCGGACAGACGCGGCGCCGCACCGCCGTAGGCGAAGTTGCGGCCCGTCGAAACCGTCCACAGAGGCACGCGCGTCTCGTTCGCGACGCGCAGGATCGCGCGGACTTCGTCCACGTCGGCGGGCAACAGCGCCGCCGACGGCGCGAACGCGCGCGGATTCGCAGCCGGTACGAAGGGATCGAGATACGGTTCGAGCGCCGCGCCGCCACGACACACGTTGGGTGTGCCGACGATTCGCTGGAACGCCGCCAGCGCGCGCTCGAAGTGTGCCTCGCTCATGCCCGGCGGCAAGATGCGCGCGGCGTCCTGCTTCGCGCCGCCCGTCACCACTGGCCCCACTGAGAGGGCTTGCCGCCCAGCGCGCCGCAGAGTTCGTACGCGATGGCCTGCAGCTTGCCTTCGGTGGGCGGGCCGGAGAGCGCGTAGCCCATGCGGTCGGTGGTCCAGTAGAACGTGCGTCGATTGCCGTCGCGCAGCAGGCGCACCGCGCCGCTGTCCTTGCCGGATGCGCCAACGTACAGCGTGAGCCGCTCGCCCGCATCGTTCTCGTACATGAACTGCGCAGCCGGTCCCGTAGTGCCCGGCAGCAGCCGTCCGCCGACGAGCGCGTAGCCATACTCGCTCAGCGACGGCACCGAAAGCGGCTTGCCGAGCCGCTTCGACAGCCACGCGACCAGATGCGTCTCATCGGCCGCGCCGACTTCGACCGGATGGCGTTGCTCGGGCGTATAAACGGCGTAGGCGACGTCCGCATGGCGCGCGAAGGCGTCGGGATCGTCGGGCGTGACAAAGCCGCCTGCGCGCGCGCTGTCCGCTTCAGCAACCGATCCGGCGCTTGACCCGGTAACCACCACGGTCGCTCCGCCGCGCGGCACGAATGCGGCGGCAGCGAGCGCGATGCCCGCACCCGCAGCGCACCAGGCGGCGGCCATGCCGAAGTTCCACCACCACGGATTGCGTGGCCGCAGCACGAGCCAGGAAGCCGGGGTCGGGTCCGCATCGCTTGCGCGGCAGAGCGCCCGCAACGCCGATTTCTGGGCGAAATACGCGCCAACGCGGTTTGCGGCGAGCGGATCGTCCGTAAGCCGTGCATGCAGTGCGGCCCGTTCGTCAGACGACAGTTCGCCGTCCACGTACGCCGAAAGCGTTGCGAGATCCGTTTCGGGCACGCTGCCATCGGCTGCTGCGGCCAGCAGGCGCTCCCGATCGCGTTCGAGGTCGTCGTGATTCATCGCGTAGTCCCCACCACCCTGAGCGATGCAGTGCGCCGCACGGGGTCCTGGCCGAGCAGCACCCGCAGATGTTCGCGCGCGCGCGACAGGCGCGACATCACGGTACCGGACGGCACGCCGAGCACGGCCGACGCTTCCTGGTAACTCAGTTCCTCGACACACACGAGCAACAGCACCTCGCGCTGTGCGGCGGGCAGCAGATAGAGCGCGCGCTGCAGGTCGCGCAGATCGAGCCCGTCGACCTCGCCGTGCGGCGCTTCGAGCGTGCGCCACGGCGCGCTTTCGTCGTCGACCGTAATCTCGCGGCGGCCGCGCAACTGGTCGATATAAATGTGACGCAGGATCGTCAGCAGCCAGGCGCGCAGATTGCTGTCGGGCCGAAACGAATTCCAGTGCGAGAGCGCACGCTCCGCCGCATCCTGCACGAGATCGTCGGCCCAGGCGGCGTCACCCGTCAGCGAGCGCGCATAGCGCCGCAGTGGCGCGAGCTGCGCCACCACTTGCGCCTCGAACTCCCTGGACGGATGGCGCAGCACCCCGTCCGCCCGTCAGTAACCGCTGCCCGAACTGCTGCCCGCACTTCCCGACGACGAGCTACCGCTCGTATTCATGTCGCTGCACGCGGCCAGCCCTGTCCCGGAAACAGCGACCAGCATCAGGAACACCAGTAGCTTGCAAAACCGCTTCATCGTCACCTCCTTCACAGGACGCGCCTCGCCGTGTTGCCCCGGATACCTTGCGAAGCGCGCGTTGCGCGACGCAAGTGCCGACAAACGGATAAACGCGTCTAAAGTCCCCGTTATTCCCGCTGCGTACGTTGTTTCTGGTTGTTTTATTGGTTGGATATCGTATGCAGTCGCGTGCATGTTGCATGTGAGGCACCGCACATAACGAATGGGGCGCAAGACGCGAGAATGACTGCCGCTGTAAAGCGAAAGTAAAGTGTCGGCAATCGGCGAGAATCAGTTGCGCACGGGCGGCCGCTTTGCACTACGCTGTGAGCGTACGCCGCAAATGCGGCGCACTGTCACAGATCGGGCGTGAGTGCCGTCGCAGGTGTCGTCACGGGTGTCCACGCAGGTTTCAGGCGCGGATGCAATGTAGCGGACGCCGAAGACGCCCTGGGCACGAGGCCGACTCCGCCCGCAACCCTGCCGCCGCCGAGGGAAGCAACGATGAGCACGACCCGCCACTCTGCCGATCCGGCGCCGAGCCGGTATAGTGCTGCAGTAGCGCGTGCTCACGCGCGCGAATCCCGCCGCCACAAGGTAGAATCCCGGCGAGCAAACGTTTTCAACTGAATGCGGCATCGAGCCGCCAGGTCATATTTCGTCCATGCCTTCCGCAGAATCGCATCCTCAAAACGACTTCATGAACGCCGCGCGCAAGGAACGTAAGCGCGTCGAAATCTATCTGGTCAACGGCATTCGCCTGACCGGCTGCATCGAGTCGTTCGATCAGTACCTCGTGATGCTGCGCACGCCTGTCGGCCTGCAAGGCATCTACAAGCGCGCCATCTCCACGATCCAGCTCGACACCGGCACGCGGCCGGGCCCGCGCCCGGCGCGACCGGCGCATGCCGGCGAGCACACGAGCCGCGGCGTCCATGGCAGCCACGGACCGCGCGAGCCCCGCGAACCGAGAGAGCCGCGCGAATCGCAGGAATCGTGGAGCGCGCCCGCCCCGTCAGGCGATCGTCCGCCGCAGGACGGCCCGGTGGTCGTCACGCGCCGACGCCGGCTCTACGGCACCGGCAATAACGGCGGCAACGACTCCGGCAACGTCTGAGCGGTATTGCTGCGCGCATCGCCGCGCACGCGTTTTCCACCGGAAACCGGCGACCCGACGCGGTCGCCGCACCGGTACGCAGCGGCGCGTCTGCCGCACATAGCGCCTCTTTTGCCACTTCCATTGCTTTCGGGCCGCACCGCACGTGCAGCCCGAAACCCGCCTGCATCCAGGGTTTTATCCGTTGGGATATGCTGAAACACGCACGTCCTGCCACGGAGAACATCATGAGTGCGTCGAAGAAAACCCCCATGCGGTCACCTGCAGATCCGCTCGACGAAGCGCTGGAAGAAACCTTTCCGGCGAGCGATCCGATCGCGGTCAGGCCTTCCCCAAGCAAGCCCGAGCATCACCACGCGGTGAAGCGAGGAAGACGCGCGGGCACCACATCCCACGGCGTCAGGCATTGAGTTGCGCGATACGCGCGGCAGCGCGCACGGCAAACATCGCACGCAGATGATCGTCGCGCGCAGCCGGGCCGCTGCAACGCTTCAAGAGGCTATGTCGGCAGTCCGGGAGAGAGGGGCACGCCGTAAATCACGCATCCAACAACGAGCGATGTTGGCGGCGGATGATCGCACGCAAGAACAGGCAAGCGCGCGCAGTGGCTAAATCACCGCGCGCGAAGGGACATGAAGCCGCCGAACGTCGCAGCCCCATGAAAGAAATGTGTTACGGCGAACCGGCGTGCCGAAGCCTCGTCGCGCAGGCGAGCACGCACAAAGGCGGCGGTACGTCCGGGACGCCCGTCCGCCCTTTGATCGCGAATGATTCATGCCGCCGCAAACCGCAGCGGCACGACACTTACTGCGTCGGCAAGCCGCCTTCGACCTGACGCTGCAGTTCGCGCACCTGGCGCTGCACCGAGCGCAGCTGATCTTGCGCCGCTGTCTTCTGAGCCTGCAGCGCAGTCGCCTGCTCGCGCGACTGCTTCTGCTGGTCGGCCACGAGCGCCTGCTGCTGACGCGCGACCGTGAGGTCGGCCTGCAGCCTGCTTGCGTGCTCCTGGGTCAGCGCAATCATGCGATCGGTGAATGCCTTCTGCGCCTCGAGGCGGATGCCGCGAATCTCGACTTCCGAAAGCTGCTGGGTCTTCGCCGCGAAATCGCGGTAAATCGCTTCGGCGCGCTTTTCGTCGCTCGTCTTGATGACGCGCCAGAACGTCTTGTTCTGGAACAGTGCAACGTAGTACGTCATCTCCTTGCCGTAAAACAGCAAGCTTGCGCCGTACGCACCGTTGTAGGTCTTGCGAAGCTCATTGAGCTGCGACGCGCCGATCATCTTCTGAAGCTCGGCCACGTTGCCTGCCGCGTTCTGCTGCGCCTCGTCTGGCGTCAGCACATCCGTCTGGCCCGGAGCTACCGATGCTGCCACAGTCGCCTGAGGCGCCGACGCCGCGACAACCGCGGCAGGCCGGGCCGCTGAATCCGTGTTAGCTGCTTCAACGCCCTGCGTTGTTTGCTGGGTGGTCGGCCCAGCGGATTGCAATGCAGACTGCGCGCAGCCCGCTTGCGTACCCCCGATTAGCACCATGACTGCCAGTGCCGCGTTTCGAACTCTCCGGTCGTAGTTCATGTAGTTCCTGCTTTGAACAGTTCTAGTTTTGGCAAAACGGCCTAATTATTACTCACTTTCCCCGGTTTCGGGCTTCTCATCGCAAAATTGCTGCTTCCACTACTTTTCCTGCAACACTTTTCGCCTGATACCGGGAAATCGTGACTTATCTTTGCGTCGGCATTTGTACCCGCAGCGGGTCTGGTAGACGGCAGCGGAGGCGACGCATCGCGCCCGCATGCCCGACACACAACTTCGCGATGCCAGTTTGCACCAGGAACCCTGCGTTGCCGGGCGCGAGTGTGGACTCGCCTTGAGCCGTCGCAAGGCTTACTGCCGCCGGCACGGCCATCGCGCCGATCTTCACGCCCCTCTGGGATGCCGTTGAGCGGCGTTGATGACGGAAATCGCGAGTTCAGGATGCAATGAAGTAGCGCGTTGCCCGCATAGGTTTGCCCGTATGGCGATCGAACTGGATCGTCTGAGATCGAAACGCAGCAAGCGAGTGTCGACAACCCGGACCTGCGCCTCGCTCAAGCACAAGGCGACGAGTGGCTGGGCCAACGGCCCGGATGCTGCTCAACGGTGCGCGCCGCGCGCTCAACGGCACAAGCACCGATGCGGCGATTAATAAGGATGCCTGCCGATAAACGATTGACACCACGCGCAGCCAGTCCGGACCACGCAAAGCACGGTGCAATTCAAGCCGCGACTGCGCCCTCATGCCAGATGGCTCGAACACGACATACGCGTCGCCACCGACCCATCGCGCGAGCGACTAGAGTCCCTCCTCTCAAACGGAGACACCGCTTTCGCGTATGCTGCCCACACCGCCGTGCACGGCGCGCGCGATGCGCGGTCCGCACGGCCAGGACAAACCATAGGAGACAAAGGATGAACCGGATCACCGGACGCACCGTTGCGTTCGCCGCGCGCGCGGCAACCCAGCTCGCGCTCGCGAGCGCCTTGCTCGGCGGCGCCATTGCGGCCTACGCCCAGACCGATACGCCGGTCGGCGTTTGGCAGACCGTCGACGATCACACCGGCCAGCCGAAGGCGCTCGTCCAGATCAGCGACGACGGCAGCGGCCAGCTCAGCGGCAAGGTCATCAAGGGACTCAGCGCCAACAATAATCCGGAGCGCAAGTGCACGGCGTGCACGGACGCACGCAAGGATCAGCCGATTCTCGGCATGACGGTCATTGACGGGATGAAGAAGACTGACGATGGCTGGGACAACGGTCACATCCTCGATCCGGAAAACGGCAAGGTGTACCGCTGCAAGATGCACGTCGAAGACGGCGGTCACAAGCTCGTGGTGCGCGGCTATCTGGGCATCGCCCTGCTCGGCCGCTCACAAACGTGGATTCGCCAGCAGTAGCAGCGTTTCGACGTGGATGAGGAGAACGGATGCGAAGCAGTGCGGGACCGCGAGACATCGCGCGCACCCGCCTGCATGCGCATCCGGAAGTAGCTTCGCCGGCCACAGCGAACCTGCGGGTCGGACAGCGGCCCGGCCAGGTCATGAGGCTATTCAGGAACTCGGGCGGAACAGCAGGCGATGAGTGGGGAATGGCGGCGTCCCCGTGGATGTGACCGGGCCGAACGGCGAACCCTTCTTCACCGGCGGCGGCTCGTTGCGCATGCCCTTGCCCGCGCGGTTCATCGGCTTGCGCATGCGCGATTCAAACGCATGGCAGACAACCGCGCCTTCGTCACCGAACAGTTCGGCCATCACGCGCTTGAGTACGCCTTCGTCGTACCAGGCTTTGAAGCGGCGATGGCAGGTCTGGTACGAGGGATAGCGGCGCGGCATGGCCGACCACGTCGCGCCGCTATACATGACCCACAGAACACCATTGAGTACCGACCGCGTATTGGCGAGCGGCCGGCCGCGCAATTCGGTACGCTGCCGCAATTCGGGGAACAGCGGCATGACGCGTTCCCATTCGTCCTCGTTAATATCGCGATGCGGGGTCAAGGTGTTCTCCTTTGTCGGGGCTGTCACCGACAAACGATATCCACTTGCCCCCGCGCCGAGTATCAGACGGGTCTGAATCTTGAAAACATCGACGCGCCCGTTTTTCACGACATTCGCGACATTCGCGACGACGCGCGGGCGCGCTTGCTCAGGTGAGCGACGTATCGACGATACGGCGCGGCGCTTCGAGATATTCCTTCGACTGCATTTCGACGATCCGCGAGACCGTGCGCGTGAATTCGTTCGCCATCGGGCCTTCGACGTATAGCGCCTCGGGACACACCGCCGCCGACATCAGCAGCTTCACCTTGTGGTCGTAGAACACGTCGATGAGCCATGTGAAGCGACGGGCTTCGGACTGCATGCGCGGCGTCATCTGCGGCACGCCCGACAGAATCACGGCGTGAAAGCGGCTCGCCAGTTCCAGATAGTCGTTCTGCGAGCGCGGCCCGCCGCACAGCGTCGCGAAGTCGAACCAGACGACGCCGTCGGCGCGGCGCAGCGCCTTGATCTCGCGCTTCTCGATGTGCAGGATCGGGCTCTCGTCGGGCACCGCCGCGAGTTGCGCGAACGAGTGCCGCAGTGCGCGGTCGGCTTCGGCGCCGAGCGGCGTATGGTAGACCTCGACCTGCGCGAGCGTGCGCTGCCGGTAGTCGATGCCCGCGTCGACGTTGAGCACGTCGAGCTTGTCCTTGAGCAGCGCGATGGCGGGCAGCATGCGGTCGCGATGCAGGCCGTCCGGATAGAGCAGATCGGGATCGTAGTTGGACGTCATCACGAACTGCACGCCGTTCGTGAAAAGACGGTCGAGCAGCCGATACAGGATCATCGCGTCGGCGATGTCCGAGACATGGAATTCGTCGAAGCAGATCAGGCGATATCGCTTCGCAATGCGGCGTGCGAGTTCGTCGAGCGGATCGGCCTGGCCCTTGAGTTCCTCCAGCTCGCGATGCACCTCGCGCATGAATTCGTGGAAGTGCAGGCGCGTCTTGCGCTGCACGGGCACGACCGCATAGAAGCTGTCCATCAGGAAGCTCTTGCCGCGCCCCACGCCGCCCCACATGTACACGCCGCGCGGCAGATCGGGGTGAATGATGAACTTCTTGAACGCGTTCGAGCGGCGCGCCTTGTACGCAACCCATTCGTCGTAGCACTGCTGCAGCCGGTCGACTGCGGCGCGCTGGGCCGCATCTGACTGGTACCCGCGGTTTTGCAGTTCCTTTTCGTAGTACTCGGTGACGTTCATTTCATGGGCCGCAAATAAGCAAAGGCGGATGGGATAGAACCCACCCGCCTCTTCGTCGTGATGCAAATTACTACGCGGCAGAGCATCCGACGAGAATTGACAACCCCGCCGGACGTCCTGCCCGCGCGCATTACATGTTGAGTGCGCGCTTGTCGGTGGCGAGAGCCGCCTCGCGCATGACTTCGGAGAGAGACGGGTGCGGATGGCAGATGCGGCCGATGTCTTCGGCGGCCGCCTTGAATTCCATCGCCACCACGGCTTCCGCGATCAGATCCGATGCGTTCGCCGAGATGATGTGCACGCCAAGCAATTCGTCGGTCTTCGCGTCGGCGATCATCTTCACAAAGCCATCGGCCTTGTTGATGCCGAGCGCGCGGCCGTTCGCCATGAACGGGAACTGGCCCGTCTTGACTTCGCGGCCTTCAGCCTTCAGCTGCTGCTCCGTCTTGCCGACCCATGCGATTTCCGGCTCGGTGTAGATCACCCACGGAATGCAGTTGTAGTCGATGTGCGGCTTCTGGCCGTCGATGATCTCGGCCACCAGCACGCCTTCGTCTTCGGCCTTGTGCGCGAGCATCGGGCCGCGCACCACGTCGCCGATCGCGTACACGTTCGGCACGCTCGTCGCGCAGTGGTTGTCGACGTCGATGAAACCGCGCTCGTTCGCCTTCAAGCCGATCGCTTCGAGACCGAGGTTGTCGGTGTTCGGCACGCGGCCCACCGAGACGATCAGGCGGTCGGCTTCGAGCGTCTGCGCCTTGCCGTCCTTGTCCGTGTAGGCGATCGTGACGTTCTTGTCCGTTGCCTTCACTTCGCCCACCTTCACGCCGACGTGAATGTCGAGCCCCTGCTTCTTGAGGAGCTTGGCGGCTTCCTTCGACAGCGACTGGTCAGCCGCGCCGAGGAATTCCGGCAGCGCTTCGAGCACCGTGACTTCGGAACCGAGACGACGCCACACCGAGCCGAGCTCCAGGCCGATCACGCCTGCGCCGATCACGGCGAGCTTCTTCGGCACGGCGTCGAACGAGAGCGCGCCTTCGTTGTCGGCGACGATCTTGTTGTCGACCGGAATGCCCGGCAGGTGACGCGCCTTCGAACCGGTCGCGATGATGACGTTCTTCGCCGTCACGACTTCCGCGTCGGCTTCGCCGCTCACTTCGATCTGCACGCCGGCTTCGTTCTTGCCGACGAACTTGCCGTGGCCCTTGAGCCACGTGATCTTGTTCTTGCGGAACAGGAACTCGATCCCCTTCGTCATCTTTTCGACGATGTCGTTCTTGCGGGCCAACATCTTCGAGACGTCGATCTTGACGTCCGAAACGCTGATGCCGTGATCGATCAGGTGATGCTGGGCGTTTTCGAACTGTTCCGACGAAGCGAGCAGCGCCTTCGACGGAATGCAGCCCACGTTCAGGCAGGTGCCGCCGAGCTTCAGCGCGCCGGCCGGGTTCTTCCACTTTTCGATGCAGGCAACCGACTTGCCGAGTTGGGCAGCGCGGATCGCCGCGATATAGCCGCCGGGGCCGGCGCCGATCACGACGACGTCAAATTCTTTGGACATGGTCATCCTTTCGAGACGTGAGCGCGGCACGCGGGCGGTGGTTTCCACCGCCCGCGCACGCGACGCTCAGAGAGACTTGATGATGCGAATGATGCGCAATGAAGAAGCGCTGCTTTACAGATCGAGCAGCAGACGAGCCGGATCTTCCAGCGCGTCCTTCATGGCAACCAGCGACAGGACGGCTTCGCGGCCGTCGATGATGCGGTGGTCGTACGACATCGCGAGGTAGTTCATCGGACGGATCACGATCTGGCCGTTCTCGACGACAGCGCGCTCCTTCGTGGCGTGCACGCCGAGGATCGCCGACTGCGGCGGGTTGATGATCGGGGTCGAGAGCATCGAGCCGAACACGCCGCCGTTCGAGATCGAGAACGTACCGCCCGTCATTTCCTCGATCGACAGCTTGCCGTCCTTCGCCTTCTGACCGAACTCGGCGATCTTCTTTTCGATGTCGGCGAGGCTCATCTGGTCGGCGTTGCGCAGGATCGGCACCACGAGACCGCGCGGCGAGCCGACAGCGATACCGATGTCGAAGTAGCCGTGATAGACGATGTCGTTACCGTCGATCGACGCGTTCACGAGCGGGAACTTCTTCAGCGCGTGCACAGCCGCCTTCACGAAGAACGACATAAAGCCGAGCTTCACGCCGTGTTCCTTCTCGAACTTGTCCTTGTACTTGTTGCGCAGGTCCATGACCGGCGCCATGTTCACTTCGTTGAACGTCGTGAGGATAGCGTTGGTTTGCTGCGATTCGAGCAGACGCTCGGCGATACGCGCACGCAGACGCGACATCGGCACGCGCTGTTCCGGACGGTCGGCGAGCCAGTTGCCGGCAGCGGCCGGCGCCTTGACGTCCGGCAGCGACGGGCGTGCGGCGGCGGGCTTCGCAGCCGGTGCGGGTGCAGCGGCCTTCGGCGCACCGGCGCCGAGCACGTCCTGCTTCGTGATGCGGCCGTCGCGGCCCGTGCCGGCGACGTCCGAACCCGACAGACCCTTCTCGGCCATCAGCTTCGAAGCGGCGGGCGAGGCGACGCTGCTGCTGGCGCCCGTCGTTGCTGCCGCGGCGGCAGCGGCGGGGGCTGCAGCGGCAACCGGAGCGGCGGCGGCGGCGGGTGCTGCTGCGCTTGCCTTGCCTTCCGTGTCGATCTTCGCGATCACTTGATCGGCCACGACGGTGTCGCCGTCGTTGGCCAGGAACTCGGCCAGCACGCCGGCTGCGGGCGCCGGCACTTCGAGCACAACCTTATCGGTCTCGAGTTCGATGAGGATTTCGTCCTGGGCGACAGCTTCGCCCGGCTTCTTCTTCCACTGCAGCATGGTGGCTTCCGAAACCGACTCCGAAAGCTGGGGGACCTTGACTTCAACGATAGCCATGTGAATTTTTCCTGAATACGTACCGGGGTTTCCCCCGTGAAACGAACCGGGTCGCGCACGTGAGCGCGGGAAAGCGCGCTATTCGCGAGTCGCGCCTTCCCGGTTCGAGTTGCTCTTTCGTGCTTACTTCGCGACCTGCGCGCCCTTCAGGCGGCCGAACGCACCTTCGATCAGCGACTTCTGCTGCTCGTAGTGCTTCGCGTAGTAGCCGACCGCCGGCGAGGCGGAAGCAGGACGGCCGCTGTACGCGAGCTTCTGCCCTTCCTTCATGCCTTCCTTCAGATGGTGCTCGATGTAGAACCACGGGCCCTGATTCTGCGGCTCGTCCTGCACCCAGACCACTTCGGTCGCGTTGTCGTACTTCTTCATTTCCGCTTCGAACTGCTTGTGCGCGAACGGATAGAGCTGTTCGATACGAACGATCGCGACGTCGCCCACCTTCGCTTCGCGGCGATGCGCGACGAGGTCGTAGTACACGCGGCCCGAGCAGGCGACCACGCGCTTGACCTTCTTCGGATCGATCGACTCGTCCACTTCGCCGATGACCGGCATGAACGTGCCGTTCGCGAGTTCCGACAGGTCCGAAACGGCTTCCTTGTGGCGCAGCAGCGACTTCGGCGTGAAGACGATGAGCGGCTTGCGGAAGAGGCGGATCATCTGGCGGCGCAGCAGGTGGAAGACCTGTGCCGGCGTGGTCGGCTGAACGACCTGCATGTTGTGCTCGGCGCACAGTTGCAGATAGCGTTCGATACGCGCCGACGAGTGCTCCGGACCCTGGCCTTCATAGCCGTGCGGCAGCAGCATCGTGAGACCCGAAACGCGGCCCCACTTCACTTCGCCCGACGAGATGAACTGGTCGATCACGACCTGAGCGCCGTTCGCGAAGTCGCCGAACTGGCCTTCCCACAGCACGAGCGTGTTCGGTTCGGCGGTCGAGTAGCCGTACTCGAAACCGAGCACCGCTTCTTCGGACAGCACCGAGTCGATCACCGTGAACTTCGCCTGGTTCTCGGCGATGTTCTGCAGCGGGATATACGTGCCGTCGTTCCAGCGCTCGCGATTCTGGTCGTGCAGCACCGCGTGACGGTGCGTGAACGTGCCGCGGCCCGAATCCTGGCCGGTCAGACGGACGGTGTAGCCCGAAGCGACCAGCGACGCGAACGCGAGGTGTTCGCCCATGCCCCAGTCGAGCTTCGCGTCGCCCTTGCCCATCGTGCGGCGGTCGTTGATGACGCGCTCGACGAGCGGGTGAACCTTGAAGTTCTCGGGGACCGTGGTGATGCGTTCGGCGAGGCGCTTGAGCTCGGCGAGCGGAACGGCCGTATCGGCGGCGTCGGTCCACTTGCGGTTCAGGAACGGCACCCAGTCAACGGCGTACTTGCTCTTGTAGTTCGAGAGCACCGGGTCGACCGTGTGGTTGCCTTCGTCCATCGCGGCGCGATACGCCTTGACGTAGCCGTCGGCGTCCGCTGCCGTGATCACGCCCTGCTGCACGAGCTTCTCGGCGTACAGCGCACGGGTGCCTGGGTGCTGCGCGATCTTCTTGTACATGAGCGGCTGCGTGACCGCCGGCGTGTCCTGCTCGTTGTGGCCGAGCTTGCGGAAGCACACGATGTCGACGACGACATCCTTGTGGAACTGCATGCGGTATTCGATCGCGAGCTGCGTGGCGAGCACGACGGCTTCGGGATCGTCGCCGTTCACGTGCAGCACCGGCGCTTCGATCATCTTGACCACGTCGGTGCAATACAGCGTCGAGCGCGTATCGCGCGGGTCCGACGTTGTGAAGCCGATCTGGTTGTTGATGACGATGTGCAGCGTGCCGTGCGTGCCGTAGCCGCGCGTCTGCGCGAGGTTCAGCGTTTCCATCACGCAGCCCTGGCCCGCGAAAGCCGCGTCGCCGTGGATCTGCACCGGCAGCACCTGCAGGCCGTTTTCGTCGCCGCGGCGATCCATACGCGCCTTGGCCGAGCCTTCGACCACCGGGTTGACGATTTCGAGGTGCGACGGATTGAATGCGAGCGACAGGTGGACCGGGCCGCCTTCGGTGGCCATATCCGACGAGAAGCCCTTGTGGTACTTCACGTCGCCGGCCGGCAGATCGTCGACGTGCTTGCCTTCGAATTCGGCGAAGAGGTCGGCCGGCATCTTGCCGAGCGTATTGACCAGCACGTTCAGGCGGCCGCGGTGGGCCATGCCGATGACGATTTCCTGCACGCCCTTCGCGCCTGCGTGACGGACGACTTCGTCCATCGACGCGATGAAGCTCTCGCCACCTTCGAGCGAGAAGCGCTTCTGGCCGACGTACTTGGTGTGCAGGAAGCGCTCGAGGCCTTCGGCGGCCGTCAGGCGCTGCAGGATGTGCTTCTTCTTGTCGTTGGAAAAGTTCGGCGTCGAACGGATCGTCTCGAGCTTTTCCTTCCACCAGCGCTTCTGTTCAGGATCGCCGATGTACATGTATTCGACGCCGATCGTACCGCAGTACGTATCGCGCAGCGACTTGACGATCTCGCGCAGCGTCGCGCGCTCGTAACCGAAATACAGGTTCGTCGCGCTGAACGTCTCGTCCATGTCGGCTTCGGTGAAGTCGTAGAACGCGGGCTCGAGTTCGGGGATATTCGGACGCTCGCGGCGCTTGAGCGGATCGAGGTTGGCCCATTGCGAGCCGAGGAATCGATACGCGCCGATCAGCGACTGAACGTAAACCTGCTTGCGTGCCGTGGCGAGATCTTCGCCGCCGCCGCGCGAAACGAATGCGTTGGCCTTGGCACGCTGTGCGAACGACTCGACGATCGGGCCGTGCGCGACGTCGCTGTCCGCCGTGCCGCTCGACGAGGGCACGTTTTGCAGCGCGTCGAAATACTCGCGCCAGGTGTCCGGTACGGACGCGGGGTTATCAAGATATGCTTCGTATAGCTCTTCGACATACGGAGCATTACCGCCGAACAGATAGGAGTTCAGCTGGAATTGCTTCATCGTTTCCGACATTTACGCTCACCTTTCTTCGAGTTTCTCGAGAAATAGCGGGTTACTCAACCTTCCGCGACACGGCCTGACCGTTTAGCGGATTGCGAATCAAGTCTGCTTGGAAGGACCTAAATCATGCATCCGCGGAGGATAGCACATAAGTGCTGCTCTCCGTCGGACGCAACGCGACGCGAGAACCGTACGCAAACCCTTTCCAGGCAGGCTTTCGCGGCTCTTGCGGCACATTTTTTTGCACTGCAATACAGTTATTCCGGACGCAAAAAAGCCGCCTGCATAGGGGCGGCTTTTTTGCATCCTTATTTGTATTGCAGTGCGCAAAATTGTTGAACCCGATTATTCGGCAACGGCTTCACGGCTTGCGCGACGGCGCTCGTGCTCTTTCAGGTGACGCTTGCGCAGGCGAATCGACTGCGGCGTCACTTCAACGAGTTCGTCGTCGTCGATAAATTCGACCGCATATTCGAGCGACATCTGGATCGCCGGCACGAGGCGCACAGCTTCGTCGGTGCCCGAGGCGCGCACGTTGGTGAGCTGCTTGCCCTTGATCGGGTTCACGACGAGGTCGTTGTCGCGGCTGTGGATGCCGATGATCATGCCCTCATACAGCGCGTCGCCCGGCTTCACGAACATGCGGCCGCGATCCTGCAGCTTCCACAGCGCGTAGGCGACGGCCGCGCCGTCGTCCTGCGAGATCAGCACGCCGTTGCGGCGCTCGCCGAGCGAACCGTCCTTGATCGGACCGTATTCGTCGAACACGTGGCTCATCAGGCCGGTGCCGCGCGTGAGCGTCATGAACTCGCCCTGGAAGCCGATCAGCCCGCGCGCCGGAATGCGGTACTCGAGACGCGTGCGGCCACGGCCGTCCGACGCCATGTCGAGCATTTCGCCCTTGCGGCGGCCAAGTTCTTCCATCACGCCGCCCTGGTGGCCGTCTTCGACGTCCACCGTCAGTTGTTCGTACGGCTCCATCTTCACGCCGTCGACTTCGTGCAGCACGACGCGCGGACGCGACACGGCCAGCTCGTAGCCTTCGCGGCGCATGTTTTCGATCAGGATCGTGAGGTGCAACTCGCCGCGGCCCGACACTTCGAACGTAGTTTCGTCGCCCGTGTCCTTCACGCGCAGCGCGACGTTGTGGTTCAGTTCCTTCGTGAGGCGGTCGCGGATCTGGCGGCTCGTCACGAACTTGCCTTCCTTGCCCGCGAGCGGCGACGAGTTCACGAGGAAGTTCATCGTGAGCGTCGGCTCGTCCACCGTGATCATCGGCAGCGCTTCGGGATTGTCGACCGCGCAGATCGTGGCGCCGATGCCGATATCCTCGATGCCGTTGATCAGCACGATGTCGCCGGCTTCGGCCGACTCGACCTGCACGCGCTCAAGGCCGTGGAACGACAGCACCTGGTTGATCTTGCGGTTCATCACGTCGCCTTCCGGGCCGAAGCGCAGCGCGACCGGCTGGCCCGGCCTGATGCGCCCGCGCGTGATGCGGCCCACGCCGATGCGGCCGACGTAGGTCGAATAGTCGAGCGAGGTGATCTGCAGTTGCAGCGGGCCTTCCGGATCGGCGGCGCGCACCGGCACGTGCTGGAGGATCGCCTCGAAGAGCGGGCGCATGTCGCCTTCGCGGGCCGATTCGTCGAGCGACGCGTAGCCGTTCAGGCCCGACGCGTACACCACCGGGAAATCGAGCTGCTCTTCGGTCGCGCCGAGCTTGTCGAAGAGGTCGAACGTCTGGTTGATGACCCAGTCGATGCGGGCGCCCGGGCGGTCGACCTTGTTGACGACGACGATCGGCTTGAGGCCGAGCGCGAGGGCCTTCTTCGTGACGAAGCGCGTTTGCGGCATCGGGCCTTCGACGGCGTCGACGAGCAGCAGCACCGAGTCGACCATCGAGAGCACGCGCTCCACTTCACCGCCGAAGTCGGCGTGGCCCGGGGTGTCGACGATGTTGATGTGAGTGCCTTCGTACTCGACCGCGCAGTTTTTCGCGAGAATCGTGATCCCGCGCTCTTTTTCGATGTCGTTCGAGTCCATGACGCGTTCGGCGATCTGCTGGTTCTCGCGGAACGTGCCGGACTGGCGCAGCAGTTGATCGACGAGCGTGGTCTTGCCGTGGTCGACGTGGGCAATGATGGCGATGTTGCGAAGAGCGCGGGACATAGGAACCTGGGGACACAGTTGAGTGCGCGGCTAACAGCCAGGCATCGGGGGCATCGACGTGCAGCGTTCGTGCCCCATTCGCCTGATTCTGCCGGCTGCCGTTGCGCCGGCTCCGGACAAACCGGGACACAGCACCTCGACAAAAACGCACTTTTCGGGAACCTGAAAGTATAGCACGCGATGATGACTTCCTCTGACACATGTCCTCATCGCGGCCTGTAAGGTGACCGGACAGCCGCCCGGAGCCATCCAGACAGCACCCCGACAGCACCCCGGCAGCACCCCGGCAGCATTCGGCGGCACAAGATTCATCGTCGGGATGACCGCCTCGAATTGGCAGCTTCTATAGCGCAGATGGCGCAGCAGCCCTTTGCTACGGCCTTTCAGCGCTAAAACGGACGATTTTCCCACGCCATCGAGACCGGATTAAGCTCGATATCTGCAAGACTTTTTCGGCAATTGCGTAGTTGACGCTTGCCGCGTCAACTAATCGCACTCTATACTCCATGCCTGGTCAATCATTGCAGGCGCAGCAGAATTATGACGGATCCGGCCCATACACCTCCGTCCGAAGTCCTCGAGTACGACTTTGGAGAAAGCGTCGGCTACCTGATTTCGCGCGTGAAGTCGACCATGTCGAATCTGGTCAACCAGCGCACCGTCGCGGAACTCGGCGTCACGAGCCAGCAGGCTAGCGTGCTGTTCATGGTCGCGAGCGGCAAGTGCGTGCTCGCCGCGGAACTGGCCCGCGAGTACGGGATCGACGCGAGCGCGGTGACGCGGCTCGTCGACCGGCTGGAAACGCGTGGGCTGCTCAAGCGCGTACGCAGTTCGGAGGACCGCCGCGCGGTGCGTCTTGCGCTCACGCCCGAAGGCCACGCGATCGCGAGGCGCATGCCGGCGATGTTCACCGGCATCAGCGAGCGCCTCTTGAGCGGCCTCTCGCCCGAGGAAGTCGGGTTCCTGAAAAGCATGCTGCGGCGCGTGCTGGCGAACGGCTGCGAAGCGAGCCAGAACCCACCTGCCAATTCGTGACGGGGCAATTAAATTTGAAAGCATTTCAAAAGTAAATAGCTGCACCGTCCAGTATTACCTTCACCTCACACGCATCGAGACGAGCAATGACTCCCCATTCCCAGTCCCGGCCAGCCGTGCACCGGGTCGCCGCCGCAGCAGCAGCGGCCATGGCGGCGATGGCCCTTTCGGGATGCGCGAACTACTTCGGCATCAAGAGCGACAAGACCATTGCCCAGCCGCAGCAGTTCGAAACCTCGCAGAGCATCCCCGCACAGGGCGGCCAGTGGCCCACGCTCGACTGGGCGAACCAGTTCGGCGACGCGCAACTGCCGAAGCTGATCGACGAAGCGCTCGAAGGCAATCCGACCATCGCGCAGGCGCAGGCGCGCATCGCCAAGGCGTCGTCGTACATCCAGACGTCGAAATCGGCGCTCTTTCCGAAGGTCAACGCGAGCTACTCGTGGACCCGCGAGCTGTTCTCGGCCAATGCCCTCTACCCGCCTCCGTTCGGCGGCTCCTGGTATAGCGAGAACAACGCGCTGGCGAGCGCGTCGTGGGAACTCGACCTCTGGGGCAAGAACCGTCAGCGCCTCGCGCAGGCCGTCTCCGCGCAAAAGGCTTCCGTCGCCGACATGCAGCAGGCGCGCATCACGCTCGCGGCATCGGTCGCACGCACGTATAACCAGCTCGCCCAGCTCTACGCGCTGCGCGACATCGCCTTGCACGAAATCGACAACCGCAAGACCATTGGCACGATCACCAATGGGCGCGTGCTCGCGGGCCTCGACACCAACGTCGAGCGGCAGACCGCCAACGGCAATATCGCGTCGAGCCAGGCCAATCTCTCGCAAATCGACGGCCAGATCGAAACGGTGCGCTACCAGCTCGCCGCGCTGCTCGGCAAGGGACCGGATCGCGGGCTGCAGATCACGCAGCCGGTACTGCAGCCGGCCGCCGAGCTCGCGCTGCCCGACAGCCTGCCCGCCGATCTCGTGTCGCGCCGCCCGGACATCGTCGCCGCGCGCTGGCAGGTCGAAGCCGCCATGCACGACGTGAAGGAAGCCAAGGCGGAGTTCTATCCCGACGTGAACCTCGCGGCGGGCTTCGGTTTCGATGCGTTCGGCTGGGGCAAATTCCTCAACTTCACGAGCCGCCAGATGCAGTTCGGCCCGGCAGTCCATCTGCCAATTTTCGATGCGGGCGCCCTGCGCGGACAGTTGAAGGGCCGCTACGCCGACTTCGAACTCGATGTGGCGAACTACAACCAGACGCTCATCGGCGCGTTCCAGGACGTCGCGACCCAGGTCGCGACGATCCATTCGGCCAACCGGCAGCTCGTCGATGCCGAGCGCGCGCTCGACGCTTCGACGAACGCCTGGCAGCTCGCCGTGATCCGCTACAAGGCGGGCCTGTCCGAGCAGCTTCAGGTGCTCAACGCCGACCAGAACCGCCTCGCCGCCGAACAGACGGTGACGAACCTGAAGGCGCAGCGGCGCGACAACCAGATGGCACTCATCAAGGCGCTCGGCGGCGGGTTCGACGCACACGGCGCGGACCTCGTGCCGCCCGCCGACGTCGGCAGCGAAGCGAAGGGCCCCAACGGCGCGCCGTGGACCGGTACGACGGCGCCCACACTACCCGCACTGCCTGCTTCGGCGGCTGCAGCGACGTCGGCAGCGGCGTCGAACTGACGCCGCGCCTGCCCGACCAGAACAGCCTCGATCGAATAGTCGAACGAACGGCACAAGAGAACCCCCGGAGATCATTTCCATGACCACCCCCCAGCAACCGGCCGCCGGTCCGCAACCGAACGCGCAGCCGAGCGCGAGCAACGGCAAGCGCCGCCGCATGATGACGCTGCTTGTCCTCGTGATCGCGATTGCCGCCATTGCCTACGGCCTCTATTACTTCCTCGTCGCGCGCTATACGGAAGGCACCGACGACGCCTATGTGAACGGCAACGTCGTGCAGATCACGCCGCAGGTCACCGGCACGGTGATCGCGGTGAAGGCGGACGACACGCAGACGGTCAAGGCAGGCGACCCGCTCGTGGTGCTCGACCCGGCCGACTCGCGCATCGCGCTGCAGCAGGCCGAAGCGAATCTTGCGCAGACGGTGCGCCAGGTACGCGGCCTCTTCGCCGACGATAGCCAGTACGAAGCACAAGTCGCCGTGCGCGAGGCCGATCTCGCGCGCGCCCAGGACGACCTGCGCCGCCGCATGCTGGTTGCGCAGACGGGCGCCGTCTCGCAGGAAGAGATCTCGCACGCACGCGAGTCCGTGCGGGGCGCCGAAGCCGCGCTCGAAGCCGCCCAGCATCAACTTTCCGCCAACCGCGCGCTCACCGCGAACACGACGATCTCGTCGCATCCGAACGTCATGGCCGCCGCGGCCAAGGTCCGCGACGCGTATCTCGCGAACGCGCGCAACACGCTGCCCGCGCCGGTCACCGGCTACGTGGCGAAGCGCTCGGTGCAGGTGGGCCAGCGCGTCGCGCCGGGCACGCCGCTCATGTCGGTCGTGCCGCTCAACGCCGTGTGGGTCGATGCGAACTTCAAGGAAGTGCAGCTCAAGCACATGCGCATCGGCCAGCCGGTCGAGATGACGGCCGACGTGTACGGCTCTTCGGTGGTCTACCACGGCAAGGTCGTGGGCTTCTCGGCGGGCACCGGCTCGGCGTTCTCGCTGCTGCCCGCGCAAAACGCCACGGGCAACTGGATCAAGGTCGTGCAGCGCCTGCCGGTGCGCATCTCGCTCGATCCGGCCGACCTCGAAAAACACCCGCTGCGTATCGGCCTGTCGATGCAGGTGGACGTGAACATCAAGGACGATTCGGGCAGCCAGCTCGGCAACGCGCAGAACACGGTCTATCAGACCGACGTGTTCGACCAGTACGGCGCGGAAGCCGATGCCGAAATCGCCCGCATCGTTTCGGAAAACGCCGGGGCCAACGCCGGGACCAGGACCGGCGCGGCTGTGTCGTCGGCAAAGTCCGCCGCCCAGGCGATGTAAGCCGTCCCCGCCAACCAGAAGCGAATTAATGGCAGAGCAACAACCCGTCGTCCATCCGCCGCTGCAGGGCGCCAAACTCGTGTTCGGCACCATCGCGGTGTCGCTCGCGGTTTTCATGAACGTGCTGGACACCTCGATCGCCAACGTGTCGATCCCGTCGATCTCGGGCGACCTCGGGGTGTCGTCCGACCAGGGCACGTGGGTCATCACCTCGTTCGCGGTCGCGAACGCGATCTCCGTGCCGCTGACCGGATGGCTCACCGACCGCATCGGTCAGGTGCGTCTTTTCATGGCGTCGATCATTCTGTTCGTGATCTCGTCGTGGATGTGCGGCCTCGCGCCCACGCTGCCCTTCCTGCTCGCCTCGCGCGTGCTGCAGGGCGCCGTGGCCGGGCCGATGATTCCGCTCTCGCAGACGCTCCTGCTCGCGAGCTATCCGCGCGCGAAGGCGCCCATCGCGCTCTCCATGTGGTCGATGACAACGCTCATCGCACCGGTGGCCGGGCCGATTCTCGGCGGCTGGATCTCCGACAACATCTCGTGGCCGTGGATCTTCTACGTGAACATTCCGGTCGGCATCGTGGCCGCGTTCGCGACGTGGACGATCTTCCGCGACCGCGATTCGGTCGTGAAAAAGGCGCCCATCGACGGCGTCGGCCTCGCGTTGCTGATCATCTGGGTCGGCTCGCTTCAGGTGATGCTCGACAAGGGCAAGGACCTCGACTGGTTCTCGTCGACGACGATCGTTGTGCTTGCACTCACCGCGGTCATCGCGTTCGCGTTCTTCGTCGTGTGGGAACTGACCGACAAGCATCCGGTCGTCGATCTCTCGCTCTTCGCGCGGCGCAACTTCACGGGCGGCACGATCGCGCTCGCGGTGGGTTACGGTCTTTACTTCGGCAATCTCGTGCTGCTGCCGCTGTGGCTGCAGACCAGCATCGGCTACACCGCGACCGACGCGGGCCTCGTCATGGCGCCCGTGGGTTTCTTCGCGATCATGCTTTCGCCGATCACGGGCCGCATCCTGCCGCGCACCGATCCGCGCTATATCGCGACTTCGGCGTTCGTCGTCTTCGCGCTGTGCTTCTGGCTGCGTTCGCGCTACACGACCGGCGTGGATACGTGGGCGCTGACCCTGCCGACGCTGATCCAGGGTATCGGCATGGCGGGGCTTTTCATTCCGCTCGTGTCGATCACGCTGTCCGGGCTGCCCGGCAACCGCATTCCGGCTGCATCGGGCCTGTCGAACTTCGTGCGGATCATGTGCGGCGGCATCGGCACGTCCATCTTCGAGACCGCGTGGGATCACCGCACCACGTTCCACCACGCGCGCCTCACCGAACAGGCCACGCCGACCAATCCGGTCTTCAACGAGTCGATGCTGCAGATGCAGCACGCGACCGGTCTCGATCCGGCGCAGGCGCACGGCCTCTTCGACCGGATGCTGTCGCAGCAGGCCGCGCAACTCGGCGTCAACGACCTCTTCTACATTTCGTCGGCGATCTTCATCGTGCTGATCGGGCTGATCTGGATCACGCGCCCCGAGCGCACGAGCAGCGCCAACGCGGGCGCGGCGGCATCGGCGGCACACTGATCCGCTGATCCTGTAACACGGGAAGCGGGCGTCATGGCCCGACCCAAACAAATACGGCACGCCCGATTCACACCGGCGTGCCGTTTTGCTTTGAACGATCGAACGGGCTTAGGCGGCTGCGCTCACGCCCGGGGTCACCACGAGACGCTCCGGCGCGAGCACGCCGTTCGCGGGCTTCGCAACGCCCAGCAGACGGCCATCGTCGCCATACACGCGCACGCGCTGCGCGTCGCCCCACTGCGACCGGTCGGCCGCAAGCTCGGCCAGCGGCAAACGCTGGCCGTGGGTGAATCTGCGCGACGCTTCTGCATCGAGCGTTACGGCGGGAAACGTCGAAAGCAGCGCATCGACCGGTTGCAGCCACGCATCGCGCGATGCGTCGTCGGCGTCCGAAAGCGCGTCGAGCGTTACGGCGTGTTCGAGCGTCAGCGCGCCGACGCCCGTGCGCCGCAGCATCACGAGATGCGCGCCGCAGCCCAGCGCCTCGCCGATGTCCTCGGCGAGCGTGCGCACATACGTGCCCTTGCTGCACGTCACGCGAAACGTCACGTCCGGCAATGCGCACGCGATGATCTCCAGCACGAGGATCGTCACCTGACGCCCTTCGCGCTCGACGACCTGGCCCGCGCGTGCGTATTCGTAAAGCGGCTTGCCGTCGCGTTTGAGCGCGGAGTACATCGGCGGAATCTGCACGATGTCGCCGACGAACTTCGTCATCGCCTCGCGCACCGACGCTTCGTCGCAGGTCACTTCGCGCGTGTCGAGCGCTTCGCCTTCGGCGTCGCCCGTCGTCGTGCGAATGCCGAGGCGCATCGTGGCCTCGTAGGTCTTGTCGGCATCGAGCAGATCCTGCGAGAACTTGGTCGCTTCGCCGAAGCAAAGCGGCAGCAGGCCCGAAGCCAGCGGATCGAGCGTACCGGTGTGGCCGGCCTTTTTCGCGCGGTAGAGGCGCTTTGCGCGGATCAACGCGTCGTTGCTCGAAAGGCCGATGGGCTTGTCGAGCAGCAGCACGCCGTCGAGCAGGCGGCGCGGAACCTTCGGCCGGGCCGCGCCAGGTTGGACAGATGAAGAGGATGCAGTCATGTCAGGCAGAAAAAACAGCCAGGCGAGCCGTTCATAAACACGTTCGCAAGCACGTTCGCCCGCCGCCTTCGGCGGGCATGAACCGCAAGCGGGCTCACGCCCGGCGAGCGGCGCTCAGTCTTCCTTCGCGCGCGTCGAATTGGCCTCGTCGATGAGGCGCGACATCTCGACAGCCCGCTCGACCGTCTTGTCGTAATGGAAATGCAGCGTCGGCACGGTGTGGATATGCAGGCGCTTGAAGAGCAGGTTGTGCAGATGGCCCGCCGCGTGATTGAGCGCCTCCTGCGTGGCCAGCGGGTCGCCGGTGAGCGTCGTGAAGAAGATCTTCGCGTGGGCGTAGTCCGGCGTCAGCTCGACGCTCTGGATCGTGACGAGCCCGATGCGCGGATCCTTCACTTCACGCGCCACGAGTTCAGAGAGATCGCGCTGGATCTGGTCGGCGATCTGCACGTTGCGATTCGGAGAGGAACGTTTTTTCGTCATGATTAATCCACCTTGTTCGGCGGCTTGAAAAGCGGAACGCCGGAAACAAACACAGCGGTCCGCACAAAAACAAACGGGCGGGGCCGGCCAGCGCCCGCCCCGCCCGTCAAGCGTCGCGCCTGTGCGTTACAGCGTACGCGCGACTTCGGTGATTTCGAACACCTCGAACTGATCGCCTTCGACGATATCGTTGAAGTTCTTGATCGACATACCGCACTCGAAGCCCTGCTTCACTTCCTTCACGTCGTCCTTGAAGCGCTTGAGCGAGTCGAGTTCGCCGGTGTGGATGACCACGTTGTTGCGCAGCACGCGCACCGACGACGAACGCTTGACCATGCCGTCCGTGACCATACAGCCGGCCACCGCGCCGACCTTCGGCACCTTGAAGACCTGGCGCACTTCGACCATGCCGATGACGGTCTCGCGCTTTTCCGGCGGGAGCATGCCCGACATGGCCGCCTTCACCTCATCCACTGCGTCGTAGATGATGTTGTAGTAGCGGATGTCGACGCCGTTCGCTTCGGCCAGCTTGCGCGCCTGAGCGTCCGCACGCGTGTTGAAGCCGATAATGACCGCCTTCGAAGCGACCGCGAGGTTGACGTCGCTTTCGCTGATGCCGCCGACTGCGCCGTGCACGATCTGCACGCGCACTTCGTCGGTCGAGAGCTTGAGCAGCGCGTGAACGAGCGCTTCCTGCGAGCCCTGCACGTCGGCCTTGACGATGAGCGGCAGGTTCTGCACTTCGCCTTCGCCCATTTGTTCGAGCATGCTTTCGAGCTTCGCGGCTTGCTGCTTCGCGAGCTTGACGTCGCGGAACTTGCCCTGGCGGAACAGCGCGATTTCGCGCGCCTTGCGCTCATCCGGCAGCACGATGACTTCTTCGCCCGCAGCCGGCACTTCCGACAGACCCTGGATTTCGACCGGGATCGACGGACCCGCTTCCTTCGTGGCCTTGCCGGTTTCGTCGAGCATTGCACGCACGCGGCCGTAGGCGCTGCCAGCAAGCACGACGTCGCCGCGGTTCAGCGTACCCGACTGCACGAGCACCGTTGCCACCGGACCCTTACCCTTGTCGAGCTTCGCTTCGATCACGAGGCCCTTCGCAGGTGCCTCGACCGGCGCCGTCAGTTCCAGCACTTCGGCCTGCAGCAGCACGTTTTCGAGCAGCTCGTCGATACCCGCGCCGGTCTTCGCCGACACCGGCACGAACGGCGATTCGCCGCCGTATTCTTCCGGCACGACGCTTTCCGCGATGAGTTCCTGCTTCACGCGATCCAGGTTCGCATCCGGCTTGTCGATCTTGTTGATCGCCACGACGAGCGGCACGCCGCCCGCCTTGGCGTGAGCGATGGCTTCCTTCGTCTGCGGCATGACACCGTCGTCGGCAGCGACGACGAGAATCACGATGTCGGTCGCCTTCGCACCGCGCGCACGCATGGCCGTAAAGGCCTCGTGACCCGGCGTGTCGAGGAAGGTGATGACGCCGCGCGGCGTGTCGACGTGGTAAGCGCCGATGTGCTGCGTAATGCCGCCCGCTTCGCCCGCGGCAACCTTCGCGCGGCGGATGTAGTCGAGCAGCGAGGTCTTGCCGTGGTCGACGTGACCCATGACCGTGACGACCGGCGGACGCGGCAGCTGCTCGGCGTCCGTCGACGTGGTCTGGCCTTCGATCAGCAGCGCTTCCGGATCGTCGAGCTTCGCGGCAACCGCATGGTGGCCGAGTTCCTCGACGATGATCATCGCCGTTTCCTGATCGAGCATCTGGTTGATCGTCACCATCTGGCCGAGCTTCATCATCACCTTGATGACTTCCGAAGCCTTCACGGACATCTTGTGCGCGAGGTCGGCCACCGTGACGGTTTCCGGCACGTGCACTTCACGCACGATGGGTTCCGTCGGTGCCTGGAACGACGAGCCGCTGTCCTGGTGCTTGCCACGGCCCTTCGGACCGCCGCGCCAGCCGCGATCGACGCCACCCGAGGAGTCGCCGCGCGTTTTGATGCCACGGCGTTTCGCAGCGTCGTCCTGCCAGCCGCCCTTGCCTGCGCCCGGCTTCTTGTTGCGGTCGCCCGCACCCGCGCCCGGTGCGCCCGCCGACGGCGCAGCAGCAGCCGGAGCCGCTTTCTTCGCCGCAGCGCCAGCACCGGCCTGCGCCGGGCGTGCCGCGCCTTCCGGACGCGGCGGCTTGTGCAGCGTGCCCTTCGCTTCGGCGGTCTTCGCCGGCTCGACAGGCTTCGGCGGCTCAGGCGCCTTGACCTGCGCCTTGCGCGGCGTGTTCATCATTTCGCGGATCGCGCGCGCTTCGGCCTCGGCGGCCGCACGGCGGCGGGCGATCTCTTCCTGTTCCTTGCGCGCCTTTTCGGCAGCCTCGCGCGCAGCGGCCTCGGCCTTCTGGGCCGCTTCGCGTTGCGCGGCGCGCTCGGCTGCGGCGCGCTGCTCCTCGGCTGCGGCGCGCTGCTCTTCCTGGCGGCCTTGCTGTTCCTGCTGTTCCTGGTTCGCCTGTGCCTCGGCAGCGGTACGCTGTGCCTCGACTGCCTGGGCGGCCAGCTCGCGCGCGGCGGCATCGGCCGCTGCCTTCTTCTTCGCGGCTTCTTCCTCGGCGCGGCGGCGCTCGGCTTCAGCGGCCTCTTCGCGTGCGAGACGCTCGGCCTCTTCACGCGCGAGATGCTCCTGGCGCTCCTTCAGTTCCTGAGCCTGACGTTCGAGCAGCTCGGCCTCGCGGCGAGCTTCCTCTTCGCGGCGCTGCAGCTCGGCCTCTTCGGCGGCGACAGCGTCGGCTGCATGATTCGATGTCTCCGCCTGATCGGCGGATTCGTCACGGCGGACGAACGTACGCTTCTTGCGCACCTCGACCTGAATGGTGCGAGCCTTACCCGTCGCGTCGGACTGCTTGATCTCCGACGTATGCCGGCGCGTCAGCGTGATCTTGCGCTTGTCCGCGTCGTTCGAACCGTGCGACTTGCGCAAGTGGTCGAGCAGGCGTGCCTTATCGGTTTCCGACAAGGCATCGTCCTCACTCGATTTCTGGACGCCCGCCGCCTGCAATTGCTCGAGCAGCACGCCCGCAGGCATTTTCAGTTCCGCGGCAAATTGGGCTACGTTGATACTCGCCATTCATTCCTCTTAATGCAAGGAGCGATTCCTTGCGGTTGACATCGGTTCATGCGGCCGTTCGGGCCCCGCTCGGCGGCGGGGCCAGCCGCGATCAGTTCAGTGGGTCATGGTCGCTTCCTGCTCGTTGCGCACCGGCTTCATTACTGAAACCAGTGTTCACGCGCCTTCATGATCAACGCCTTGGCGGCGTCCTCTTCCATTCCCGTCATTTCGACCAGCTCGTCCACGGCCAGCTCGGCAAGCTCGTCGCGGGTGTGAATTGCGTGCTGCGCCAGAAGCGCAAGCAGATCCGGGTCCATGCCGTCGAGGCTCTTCAGATCCAGTACGGCGGTTTCCACCTTCTCCTCGTTCGCGATGGCCTGCGTGAGCAGCGCGTCGCGCGCGCGGTTGCGCAGCTCGTGCACGGTGTCCTCGTCGAACGCCTCGATCTCGAGCATCTCATTGAGCGGCACGTAAGCGATCTCTTCGAGACTCGTGAAGCCTTCGTCGATGAGAATGTCGGCGACTTCTTCGTCGACATCGAGACGGGCCATGAACAGGTCGCGCAGCACCGTGCGCTCCTGGTTCTGTTTCTGCGCGCTTTCGTCCGGCGTCATGATGTTGATCTGCCAGCCGGTCAGTTCGCTGGCAAGACGCACGTTCTGGCCGCTGCGGCCGATGGCGACCGCCAGCTCGCTTTCGTCGACGACCACGTCCATCGAGTGCTTTTCTTCGTCGACGACGATCGACTGGACAGCTGCCGGCGCGAGCGCGCCGATGACGAACTGGGCGGGATCTTCCGACCATAGCACGATGTCGACGTTTTCGCCACCGAGCTCATTGCGCACGGCCTGCACGCGCGAACCGCGGATGCCGACGCAGGTGCCGATCGGGTCGATGCGCTTGTCGTAGGCGACGACGCCGATCTTGGCGCGCACGCCCGGATCGCGCGCGGCCGCCTTGATTTCAAGGAGGCCCTGCTCGATTTCCGGCACTTCCATTTCGAAGAGCTTCATCAGGAACTCGGGCGCGGTGCGCGAGAGTTCGATCTGCGGACCGCGTGCCGTGCGGTCGACCTTGCTGATCCAGGCGCGCACGCGGTCGCCCACGCGCAGGTTTTCCTTCGGAATCAGCTGGTCGCGGCGCAGCAGCGCTTCGACACGGCCCGATTCGACGATGAAGTTGCCCTTGTCCATGCGCTTGACCGTGCCGGTCATGATGCTTTCGCCGCGCTCGAGGAAGTCGTTCAGGATCTGCTCGCGCTCAGCGTCGCGCACCTTCTGCAGGATCACCTGCTTGGCGGCCTGCGCGCCGATGCGGCCGAACTCGACCGACGGCACCGGCTGCTCGATAAATTCGTCGATCTGTGCGTCCGGGTTTTGCTCGCGTGCTTCGAACAGCAGGATCTCCTGATCCGGCTCCTGAAGGCCGGCCTCGTCCGGCACGACGCGCCAGCGGCGGAACGTCTCGTGCACGCCGCTCTCGCGGTCGATGTGCACGCGGATGTCCGCGTCTTCGTCGAAGAGTTTCTTGGAGGCGGACGCCAGCGCCGCTTCAAGGGCGGCAAACACCACGTCCTTGTCGACATTTTTCTCGCGTGCCAGTGCGTCCACCAGCATCAACACTTCGCGACTCATTGTTTGCGGCTCCTAAAGTCAACTTTGGGGATAAGGCGTGCGCGGTCAATGTCCGCGAGCGTGAAATCCAGCATCGCGGGACCCGCCTTCCCTTCGAATTCCAGACCGATGGTTTCGCCCTCGGGTGCATGCACGATGCCCCGGTACGACTTCCGTCCGTCCAATGGCTTTTTCAACGTGATGACCGCTTCGCAGCCTGCGAAGCGTTCGAAGTCCGCCAGTTTCTTCAGCGGACGGTCGAGGCCGGGCGACGAAACTTCGAGTCGCTCGTAATCGATGTTCTCGACCGTCAGAACGTGCTGCAGCTGACGCGTGACCTTCTCGCAGTCCTCGATCGCAATTCCCGCGGGCTGATCGATGTAGATCGTCAGCATGCCGCGCCCGGTGCGCTCGAGGTCGACCAGCTCGTAACCGAGTCCGGTGACCGTGGTTTCAATCAGTTCCGTCAGTTGCACAATACCTACTCCAGATGTTCGCGCAGCAGGCCAGCAACTTCCTGAAATCCGGTCTCGCGGGCCGCGCGCCAGGTGAGCGCGCGCTCTTGCACATTGCCTGCTCCCCGGTTGACTCACCCCTGCTTGTGCCTGCCAGCGCATGCATGCGCCCGCTCGCGCGGCTCTGCAAAGAGCCTTGTCCGTTCGCGTTCGCACGTATTACTTCCACGTATTACTTTTATTGCGCGCTGCCGCTTTGCTTCATGATGCAAAGCGGCCGGACCAAAAAAAAATGGGCGAAACGCCCATCTTCTTTTCTTGCCAAGGTGGTCGCACCTGAGGCGCAAATAAAAGCTGCACGCCCAGCGACGACGAGATTGTAGCCTTTTTTTGATTTCAGCGCAAACGAGAGCGCGCTAAATGCCTGTATGGAAAGGCTTGATTCGCGTTTGGCACAGGCTGCGCAATATTGTTTGCAATGCACCCGCACGGTAATGCAAGCGCATGTTCGAGACCCTTCGGCAACGTGCGGCGGCGCTCGCTGCTCGTGCCGCAGCGAAGCGCCGTGCTGTCGGAGTCAGTGACCGCGCGTACGGTTACGCGGGGCGCCGCGCTGGCCGCCACGGTTGCTGCCCGGTGCGCGGTTGCCGCTGGCGTTGCCACTGGTGTTGCCGTTGCCGCCAGGACCGCTGCGACGATTGCCACCCGTGTTGGCACCCGCGTTGCCGCCCGCGCGTTTGCCCGCCGCGGGCGCGCGATTGCCATCGACGTCCCGCCCGCCGCGATTGCCGTTGCGGCCGCCACCAAAACCGGTGCCGAAGCCGCCGGCCGCGCCACTGCTGTTGCTGTGGCTGCTGCCGCCGCCGAAGCCGCCAGCGACGCCGCGACGTCCCTGACGCGGCTGACTCATCGCGCCGTGCGAGCTCAGGACAGGCTCGCGGTTAATAAAGCCCATCGAGGTTTGCATCGGGTCCGGTTGACGGCGCTCCTGCGCATTGCCGCCACGGCCGCCTTTCTCCTCGGTCGGCGCCTTCAACCCGACGGCCGCCATCAGCGCGCGCACCTGGTTGTCCTCCAGCTCCTCCCAGCGACCGCGCTTGAGCCCGCGCGGCAGATCGATCGGACCGTGACGCGTGCGGATCAGGCGGCTCACCATCAGGCCGACCGCTTCGAACATGCGGCGCACTTCGCGGTTGCGGCCTTCGGCCAGCGCGACGTGATACCAGTGGTTCGTGCCCTCGCCGCCGCCATCGCGGATGCGCAGGAAATTCGCCGGGCCGTCGTCGAGTTCGATGCCCTTCAGCAGCTTCTGGCGGTTCCCCTCCGAAAGCTCGCCGACCACGCGCACCGCGTACTCGCGCTCGACGCTGTATCGCGGATGCATAAACCGGTTTGCGAGATCGCCCGAGGTGGTCAGCATCAGCAGACCTTCCGTGTTGAAGTCGAGGCGCCCGACCGCGAGCCATTTCGCCGTCTTCATCGTCGGCAGCCGGTCGAACACCGACGGGCGGCCCTCCGGATCGGCGTGACTCACGATCTCGCCGGTCGGCTTGTGATAAAGCAGCACACGCGGCGGCTTGCTCGCCAGCTTGCGCTTGATCGGCTTGCCGTTGATGCGGACCTGGTCGGTCGGCAGAATGCGCTGGCCGATGTGCGCCGGTTCGCCGTTCACCGAAACGCGCCCGGCGATGATCAGTTCTTCCATGTCGCGGCGCGAGCCCATGCCCGCGTCGGCGAGCACCTTGTGCAGCTTGGGCGCGTCGTCATCCGCGCTCAGGACGCGCCTCGCCTGCTGCGGGCGGCCGCGGCGCAGCATCGGCGCACGCACGCCGGATCCCGCGGTGTTGTCGGCGTCGAAAGCCGGCGACGTCACGTAGAGGAACAGGTCGTCCTGCGCGGCCTCGCTGGCGGCGGACGGCGCTTCGGCGCGCCCCTGGCCAGGCTGCTGCCCCTTCTGGCGTTTGCGCGCGGGCTTGCCCGCCGCTGCGGCGGCCTGGTCGGCGCCCTCGGCCTGGCCGCGGCGGCCCGGCTTCGCCGTGCGTTCCTTGCGCGGGGCGCGCGCCTGCGCGCCGGATGCACCTTCCGCCGGCATTTCAGCCGCGGCCGGCACACCCTCGGCGGGCGCTGCATCAGCGGCCTTGGCCTTGGCGCCCGCCCGGCGGCGTGCGATCAGGCTGCGCGGACCCCGGCGCAGGCCACGGCGCGGACGGTCTTCGCCCTCGCCCGAGCCACTGGACGTCTGCACCTCGGCGACATCGCCCCCGCCTTCGCGAGCATGCGGTTCGTCGCCATGCGCGGACGCCGCGCGGCGCGAGGATTCGGACGCGTCGGTCGAATCGGTGTCGTGGATATCAGTCAAAACAACCTCAAAATGTCAGGTTGCGCGCCCCATTGCGGGGCGCGTCAATCATGCTTGTTGCATCAGATGCCGCGCTGCGCGGCTTCGTCATCCGCCGTCGAGGCGGGATCGTCCTGCGCCGCGTCGTGGCGGCTTTCATGTTCGCGTTGATCTTCGCGCGAGTCTTCGCTTGCGGGCTCGACGCTCAGTGGATCATGCGCTTCGGTCGCGGCGCCAGGCGCTTCCAGGTGCGGCCCGGATTCTGCGGCGGGTGCGGCGAATGCGGCGCCGGTGTCGCCGGTGTCGCTCGCATCGCTCGTGCCGCTCACGCCGTGTGCGACAGACTCTGCCGCGGTCTCGCGGTCGTTGTCGCGGTCGCCGGCCTCGGCATCCTGCGCCGCAACGACGAGCGCCTGCGTTTGCGGCTCCACATCCGGAACCTCAACCGCTCCGAGCGTCACGGCCGCGTCAGACTCAAGCATCGTGACGGCTGGCGTTTCGTCAGCCGCTGCGCCTTCGCTGCCCGCCGCGATCCGTTGCACCGCTTCGTTGTCCGCGAACTCGATCGCGTGCTGTGCGAGCAGCTGCTCGCCGATCTGCGACGACGGGTCGTCGAGCGGCGGTAACTCCTCGAGCGATTTCAGCCCGAGGTCGTCGAGAAATTGCCGGGTCGTCGCGTAGAGCGCCGGGCGGCCCGGCACGTCGCGATGACCGATGACCTCGATCCAGTTCCGGTCTTCGAGCTGCTTTACGACCTGCGTGTTCACCGTTACGCCGCGGATTTCCTCGATATCGCCGCGCGTAACCGGCTGCCGGTACGCGATGATCGCAAGCGTTTCGAGTACCGCGCGCGAATAACGCGGCGGTTTTTCGGGGTGCAGGCGGTCCAGATACGTCCGCATCGCCGGTTTGCTCTGAAAGCGCCAGCCAGACGCGAGCCCCACCAGCTCGACGCCCCGGCCCGACCAGTCTTGCTTCAGGTCTTCGAGCAGGTGACGAACCGTGTCGGCCGAAATGTCATCCGCGAACAATTTGCGCAGATCGCCGATTTTCAGCGGCTCCTGCGTGCAGATCAATGCAGTCTCGAGGACGATTTTCGCCTCTTGGGTATTCATGCAGCCAGGTCAGACCTTAAGTCGGGTTCAAGGAACCGGATCAGACAGAGACGATATGGAACTGGAGACGCGCTCGCCCGATTCTGATCGGTCATATTGATGGGAGCACGCACCGGGGGGCCGCAATACAGGCACTAGAGCCAGACCCAGCCGGACGGAGCAGCGATAATCCCGTGGGGAATCGCTAGACTGAGCGCCATATTACGCAAAAACACCGGGTGCGTAAAGACGCCCGCGCGCAGCCCCAACTTAGCCCGAACTCAACCCACCCCGCGGGCCGCCAGATAGCCCGCAAGACGCTCGACGCCCGCATCGAGGCGCGCAGGATCGCAAGCGTAGCACCAGCGCACGAAACCCTCGCCCTCGGGGCCAAATGCGCTGCCCGGCGCGAGTCCGAGGCCCGCGTCGCGCACGAGCGCCTTGCACAGCGCGAGGCTCTGCTGCGCGCCGGGGAGTCTGAAAAACAGGTACATCGCGCCATGCGGCACCTTCACGTCGACGCCCGGCAGCCGGGCGAGCGCCGCCGCCAGATGGTCGCGCGACACGCGCAGATCGGCGACGAGGGAACGCGTAAACGGCTCGCCATGCTCGACCGCCGCGATGCCCGCCTGCTGCACGAACGACGGCGCACACGAGGTGTTGTACTCGACCAGTTTGCCGAGATCGCCCATCAGCGTGGGCGGCGTCACCATCCAGCCGAGCCGCCAGCCCGTCATGAGCCATGCTTTCGAAAAGGAATTGACGCAAATCAGGCGCTCGTCGCGCGACGTGAGGTCGAGAAACGAAGACGCCGCGCGCTCCCCAGCCTCACCGTAGTACAGTCGCTCGTAGACTTCGTCGGCGACGATCCAGATCCCGTGGCGGCGGCAGTGATCGAGCACCGTGCGCTGCTCGTCGCGCGTCATCACCCAGCCGGTCGGATTGTTCGGCGAGTTGATCATCAGCAGCTTCGTGTCCGGCGTGAGCGCCGCCAGCAATCGGTCGAGGTCGAGCGTCCAGCCGCGCTCGCCGTACGAAAGCGATACCGTCTCGACCGTCGCACCGAGAATCTTCGGGATCTCGACCAGATTCGGCCATAGCGGAGTAAGTGCTACCGTCCGGTCGCCCGTGCCAACGACAAGCTGCGCGGCAAGCATCAGCGCGTTCACGCCCGCGCTCGTCACTGCGATGCTCTCCGGCGATGTCGCGCCGTGCAGCTCGCTCACGTACCGGGCGAGTACTTCGCGCAGCGGCGCGATGCCGAGATTGTGCGTGTAGAACGTGTCGCCGCGCCCAAGCGCCTCTGCGGCGGCCTCGCGGATAAACGGCGGCGTCACGCGATCGGATTCGCCGAACCAGAACGGCAGCACGTCCGGCACCCCGAAGCCCGCGTTCGCAACCTCCCGGATCTGCGACGAGCGCAATGTTTGCACGGCGTCGCGCGCCTCAGGCAAATCGGCTTTCGACGTAAAGGACGAATCGGACGAATCGGACGAATCGGACGTGAAGGACGAAGTCAGGGCGGAATCGCTCATCGAAGGACATCCCGGGAGTTTGGCAGTTGCGCAGGCAACCAGTGTAGCGCGCACGCGACACATGTGAAGATTTACGCTTTACTTAAAAACCCTTGCACCGATGAGTTCGGTTAGCGGAATTCAATGCGGCGCCTGCCCGCGCGTTCGACCCTGATTTCGGTTTCGCGCACGCAATATCAAGCCGACGATTGTGCAATGCAAATCGCATCGCACGCCTGACCTAAGCAGCCCGGTCGGGCTAAAGCAACAAGCCGCCACGAGCACACATGGCTGCCGCAGGCCGACATCACCCAACGACGCCCCAACCAAACCCGACGAAGGCCCAACGAAGGATTATTCGCCGCAGTGCAGCAATACCGCGTGCACGCACGCGTTGTGTGCCCGATTGCACACGATTGGTGATTCTCCTGATATTCGGGACCCGCGATTTCTAGTCAGATACGGCGCTGGCAAGCACCCGCGCGGACTTGCTGCCACGAGGCCTGGAGGCGCAAAGCGTACAAGTTGGCACGCTTTTCGCGACGGGTCACGCACAGGATCGGTCGACGCCCGGAACATACAAGTCCGGACCGTCAACCGAACAAGCCTGAAACTCCGCCAACCAGGCCGGAATACATGAAGAGTGCGCAGCGCGGGGCAGCGCACCAGAGATAGCTTCGCTGAGGTGAAACATGATGCTTTTCGACGATTTGAGAGACAACGAATGGGCGCTGGTCGAGTCGCTGTTCTGCGCGGAATCCGCACGGAGCGAACGACGCGGGCGGCCTCGCGTCGAAGCACGGGCAGTGGTCAATGCTGTGCTGTGGGTCCTGTCGACCGGTGAAGGCTGGTCGAAGCTGCCGGGCCGCTATCCGTCGCCACCCACCTGCCGCCGCCGGTTCGACGAGTGGCAAGCCGACGGCACGCTCGCCGAAATCGTCAAGCGCCTCGGTACGAGTGGCCGCGAAATTTCGCTACGCGGCCGCATCGGGGCGACGGCGACCAAGCCGCCCGCGCCGCCGAGCCGCGACCGCCTGCGCGGCGCGTTCTGGACCAATCCGGAGTCGTGGCGCGCGCCCGTCAAGATGGCCTGAGTTCCGGGCCACATCCATTGCAGTGTCACTGGCCGGGCGCCGCACGCGCCCGGTGATGCGTCCCGCCCCGCAGCCCGCTGCCCGAGGTGCGCTCGCGCCCTCGCCTGTCAGTTTCCCGCGCGGGTTTTCCGGGCTGACAGGCGAAACATCTCATTACCAATATTCACAACACCCGTTGGCGGCCAACGTTAGGGTGTGAGCATGTCCATCAACGTCGACAACCCGGGTTGACGGGAGGCCGCCATGAAACCCATGACGCTGCTCGCCCGGGGCATCATGGTTTCGCTGCCCACCCTCGCACTGCTTGCCTCGCTCGCGCCGTCCGGCGCGCTCGCGCAGCCGCCGCGCGCAGGCGCCGCAGGCTGGCCCATGCCCCGCGTCGCGAATCAACAACCGAACGAAGCGCATTTGCCGCGCGGCGAGAATGCGGCCGTGCCGCGTGGCAACCTGCGCGGCGATATCGTCGATAACGCGCGTCAGCGCGCCGCCACACAGCCGCGGCCGGAACCGCCGGCGCAGCGGCGCCGCTGAATCTACTCGCCTCCTCGCTGCCTCGCCTCGCTCAACGCCCAGGTTTTCCGGCATGGCTCGCCTGCCACACGTCCATCCGATCGCTCGAACGTTGCCGTGACGCAAACCCGGCGTTTTAGCCGCACAGATTGCGGGAACCACCGCGCACGGCCGCCGGTCTACCGTTAGCCATTAAGCACAGCGTGGCAGCAGTAATTCCGGTAAGCCCGTATCGTCCGATACGGGCTTTTTTTTGGTTTTTCGCAGAGAGACGCGGATCCGCCCGGCGTGGCAACAGCGTGACAGCGGCGTGGCCGCGGAGTGGTAGTGGAGCGGCTTACTGGCGGGTTTCGAGGCCGACCTGCGGCACGCGTGCAAGCGCGTAGCTGGCGACACGGTGGTCGGCCCACTGAAGCGTGCGCTCGTCGCGCGCGAGCCGCGCAAATTCGGCGCGGCCGCGGTCAGTCAAAACGGCGATGTCGACCGGTGCGTGGAAACCGGGCGCGGGTGCGACCGTGCGCTGCCTCACCGTGTCCATCAGGCCAAGATCGCGCAGGTATTGGAAGACTTCGGGACGCCGCGCCCAGGGGACCTGCCGGTACTGCACCCGCCGCAACGCTTCGAGCACTGCTTCGTTGGAATACGTGGTCATCTCACTTCTTTCTTAAAATACGGCCTTCGAACGGTTGTGCCCGACAACGCCAGCCAGCGGAGCGCGCAGCCCGCCGTGACCGGCCGTCGATATGCGTCCGCCGCGAGGCGGGCACTGCAAGCTCTCCGGGCCCCGGCAAGCGTGGTGAGCCACCCGGCTCACCACCGGCGCCGCGCCACGATTACGGTGCGTGAGCGCGTGGGACCATTCCCCGAAAACACTACGTTACCTCATTCGCATTGATTCTATTTGTTTTCTTTGTGTCATTTATTGCGCTGATCGTGCTGAAACGCCGCCCACGAACAGCGTCGCGGCGCCATGACCTGCGCCGCATTCCCCTGCTCGCGTCGGGGTGCCTGACCGCGATTCGGCGCGATCGGGACCAGCCCGCGATGTATCGCACTCCCTAAGACCATACGAATGCACGGCTTATGCTGTTCGGCCTGCAGACGGTCATCGTCGTCCTTCCGGGGCCGCGAACGCGCACGCGTAACAGCGTGTTCCGGCTCCGGCAGCGCTGAACACATCCCGTGCCCGCCGTCTCGGGCATACGTCGTGCGCAGCCTCGCTTGTGCCCGCGCCATTCCCATCTTTACAACGTCCAGACGGAACTCCGCGACTCGATCGGCATGGGCCAATTTCATGTCTACGGAATGATCGGAGGGTTCGGGAGGCCTGCCACGTCGCCACAAGCGTAACCAGATGTAACGCCGCACAGCCAGCATCACGCGTTATCATCTGGAGCGTATATTGTTCTTTGGTATGACGTGTCCATTCGGCCTGGACAGGCAACGGCTGGGTCCATAAACCGCTTCTACGGAGGTAGAGATGAAAAAAGTGCCCCTCGCAGTCCTGATTTCGCTTTGCGCCCTGACGAGCGCCGCCTATGCGCAAACAGAAGGCGGCGTCACCATGAGCACCGACCAGCAGAAAGCAGCGGATGTCTTGCAGCGCGCGCAGGATCTGCAGTCGCGGCAGTCGGCCGCTCAATCGGCGCAAATGCCGATGCAGATGCCAATGCACCAGCACCACAACATGCACAATCGCCACGGAAAGTCCGGGATGTGTTGCCATAAGGGACACCACGCGCCGCAGTAAGCGACGCGCCGCGGCGCGGTCGTCTTGACCGGCCACAATCGCAAAAAGGCCGATGCCGCAATCGCAGGCATCGGCCTTTTTTTGTCGCCGGCGCGCGCCATCGCCGCCCGGACGGACGACACCGCGCAGTATGCTAAAGTCGCGCACCTCGACCCGACCCACACACTGTGCGCCACTCGCGCGGAGAACAGAATGAGCAACATCCAGCTCGATATCGAATGGACCGAAGCGGCGTCCCGCAAGATCGAAAAATTGATGCCGCGCGGCAATCAGGACGCGTTCCTCGCCCTGCCCCCGGTCGAATGCCTGCCGATGGAAGGCGACGTGCTGTTTCTCGGCCCCCAGGGCAAGCAGCAGCCGTTCATCGTCGCCGAGCGTCAGTATCACCACGAAGGGGACGCCGACTGGACCATCATCCTGATCCTCGACGTGCCCAATACCGAGCACTGAGCCGTACACAGAACCCCGCGCGGCGCCAGTCGACGACACGCCGCCGCGCCGCCTTCACCTCGCCTTGGCGCGTCTTGCTGTCGAGGCGGCGCAGCTTCGAGGCGCGGGTGGGCCGCGTCGGCACGCGCGCCTTGCGCGTCGCGCTCACGCTGTCGATCAATTCGTCGAGGCGCGCGAGCGCAGCCGCGCGGTTCTGCTCCTGAGTGCGGTACTCCTGCGACTTGATGACGACCACGCCCTCGCGCGTGATGCGCCGGTCGGGCAGCGCGAGCAACCGCATTTTCAGCACCTCGGGCAGCGACGAGTTCCGGATGTCGAAGCGCAGATGAATCGCACTCGACACCTTGTTCACGTTCTGCCCGCCCGCGCCTTGCGCACGAACGGCGACCAGTTCGACTTCATCTGCGGCAACGGGATGGTGGGCGGTCATGACGGGCAAGCGGTTCCAGGCGGGATGCAACAGCGCATGCGCGAGTGTCGCACACGCAACGCATCGCGGATATTGCGCGAGGCACGCCCGATGCGGATCACGAAAGGGTCCGCGGCAACGCCGATTGCCGATCGTTGCTCCGTCGACCATACTTTGCGCAACCAAACAGGAGCACGCGCCCCATGAAGCTGCGCCCAGCCTTTGTCGCCGAACTGGCGGTCAATCTGCTCCTGCCCTGGGTCGCCTGGCGTCTCGCTTACCCGCATTACGGCGAGGTCGGCGGGCTGGTCGCCTCAGCGGTGCCGCCGGTCGTCTGGAGCATCGTCGAACTCGCGCGCTTCCGGCGCATCGATGCGCTTTCCGCGATCGTGCTGCTCGGTATCGTGCTCTCGCTCGGCGCGATGGCCTTAGGCGGCGGGCCGCGCATGCTGCTGATGCGCGAAAGCCTCGCCTCGGGCGCCATCGGCGTCACCTTTCTCGCATCGCTTTTCGCGCACCGGCCGCTCGTGTTCTACCTTGCGCGTGCAACCGTCGCACGCGAAACGCCCGAAGGCGCCGCGCGCTTCGAACTGCTCTGGGCCGAGCACCGCGAATTCGCTTCGGCGATGCGCATGCTGACCATCGTGTGGGGCCTCGGCCTGACCGGCGACGCGGCGCTGCGCACCTGGCTCGCCGCGACCTGGCCCATCGAGCGCTTCCTCCTCGTCTCGCCGATCTTCGGCTACGGCCTGTTCGGCGGCCTGCTCGCCTGGACCTTCTGGTATCGCACGCGCATGCGGCGCATCGGCGGCACTCGCGGACTGCTCCGCGATCCGGCCGCATAAGGCACATAAGGCGCGGCGCATTTCCCTTCCTTGCAAACCAGGCTCATCGGAGCGCCGCGAAAATCAGTTAGACTCACCGGCAGCCTGCGGCGTCCTGCCGCTCCCGAACTTCACCGGCAGTCGATGCGCTACTCGGTAGAAATACGCAAATTCCTCTATAGCCAGTACTTCTACGGCGGCCTGCGCATCGCGATCGGCATTTCGCTTCCCGCCGTCCTGTGCCTGCTCGTCTTCCACAAGAGCGACCTCGCCTTCACCATCTCGACCGGCGCGCTCGGCGCATGCGTGGTCGATATGCCCGGCCCGCTCAAGTACAAGCGCAACGAAATGCTCGCGTGCAGCGTGATCGGTTTTCTGTCCGCTTACGCCACCGGCCTCGCGACCGTCAATCCGGTCGCGCTCTGGGCCACCGTCGTGCCGCTCACCTTCGTACTCTCGCTGATCGTCGTCTACGGCAACCGCTGGCCGCAGATCAGCTTCGCGACGCTCTTCATGATGGTGATGACGCTCGACGAGCACTTCGGCCCGCATCAGGCGCTCGTCAACGCGCTGTGGATCCTCGTGGGCGGCCTGTGGTACACGGGCTGGTCCACGCTCGTGAGCCGGTTGATGCTCGATCGCATCGAGCAACAGGCGCTCGCCGAAAGCGTGTTCGCCTGCGCCGACTATCTGATTGCGCGCGCGCAGTTCTACGATCTCGACAACGATCTCGACGAGTGCTATCGCAATCTCGTCGCGAAGCAGATCGCCGCCGTCGAACGCCAGGACGCCGCGCGTGACATCGTGCTGCGCAATCTGCCGAAGCTCAGGCGCGGCAAGCTCGATGCGCGGCGTGCGATGCACTTCAACCTGTTCATCAATACGGTCGATCTGCACGAGCTGTTCGTGGGCGCGCACACCGACTATCCGCTCGTGCGCAACACCTTCGGCGGCTCCGATCTGCTTGTGTTCTACCGCGACCTGATCCGCAAGGCGGCCGCCGATCTCGAAGATATCGGCCTCGGCGTGCTGCAAAACCACGCACCGCGCGCGAGCGTCAACGTGAAAGCCGAGCTGCGCGCGATCGAATACGAACTCGAACTGCTCAAGAAAAACAATCTGCCCGCGACGGACCCCGAAGCCTATGCGGCGATTTCGGCGTCGTTCCGGCGTATCTGGAGCGCGACACGCCTGACCGAGCGCATGCGCCGCAACCTCACGAGCGAGGCGCCGATCACGCAAACCGAACTGCGCATCGACGAAGCATTGCAGCGCTTCGTGACGAGCCGCCGCGTGCCGCTCATGCAGATCTTCTCGAACCTCACGATGGACTCGCCGAGCTTTCGCCACGCGCTGCGCGTGACGGTCGCCGTGGCCGTGGGGTTCTGGCTCGGACGGCTCTTGCCGCTCACGAACGCGTACTGGATCGTGATGACGAGCATCATCATTCTGAAGCCCGGCTATTCGCTCACGCGCCAGCGCAACGCGCAGCGTATTGTCGGCACGCTGATCGGCTGCGCCGCGAGCGTCGTGCTGATCCTGCTCGTGAAGCAGCCGCTCGTGCTGATCGTTTCGATGTTCGCCGCGATGATCATGAGCTACAGCCTGCTGCTGTTCAATTACACGGCAAGCGTGGTGTTCACCTCGGCCTATGTGCTGCTGATGTTCCATCTGCTCGCGCCGGGTAATTTGCGCATCATCGGCGAGCGCGCGATCGACACCGTGGTCGGCTGCATGATCGCAATCGCCGCGAGTCATCTGTTCCCGTACTGGGAATACCGGTTCATGGGCAAGCTCGTGAACGACATGATCGCCGCGACGCGACAGTATCTCGACGCAAGCTGGTGGCGGGGAGCGGCGCGCGGCGGATCCGCCGTGGCGAGTGCACGGCCAGGCGCAACCGCGAGCGTGCGGCCGGGCCAGCCCGTGGGCGCGGTGGGCGCAAAAGTGAACGCGCAGGCGAACGCGTCGTCGCAGTCGCTCGACCGCGACATGCGCTACCGCCTTGCGCGCAAGAATGTGCATATCGCGTTCGCGAACCTCGGGCAGGCGTTCCAGCGCATGATGCTCGAACCGAAACTCGCGCAGAAATTCGTCGCCGAACTAAACGATCTGCTGATCCGCAGCCACGTGCTCGCGTCGCAGATCACGGCAAGCGCACCGCTTCTCGCCAGCGCCACGAAGCCCGGCCAGGCCGTGCCGCTCGACGCGCTCGATTCCGCGCTTTCGTGCGTGCGCGAGAACCTCGTCGCCGCCGAAGCCGGCAAGTCTGCCCCCACCGACCAGATCGACACGACCAGGCGCCTCACGCGCGAACTCGACGCGATGGTGGTCGGCGCGGAGCGCACACTCGGGCCGTCCGCGGAAGTCTCACAGGAATTGAAGTTGCTCGCGCATCAATGCAAGCAGATGATTTCGGCGTCCTGGATCATCCGCAAGGACGCGAGCGTGATCCGGCTCCCGGATGCATAACGCACATGAGGCGCGTGACGTGCATGACGCGCCGCCCGCTACTTCGCGGGCGCGCTCGCGGGTGCTGCGCTCACAGCTTCGCCGGATGTTTGCGGCGGGAAGGCTTCATCGTGTTCGCGCTTGCCTCGAATGGCATTGAAGAGCACGGTCCCGATCACGAGCACCACCACCACCACAATGAACACGACTACGCCGAACGCGGATGACGGCTTGCGCGGATCGTTCATGGCTCGCAGAAAAGAAATGGGGGGAGCGGGCATTCTACGCCGCGCAGCCTTGCAGACGGCTTGCGGCGCAGGCGCGCCGCGCTGCGCCGCCGCTCTATTCCCGCCCTATTCCGTTTGCGCGTTGCGCACCGGCAGCGCCGTCGAATACTTGAGCATTTCCATCGCGAAGCTCGAACTGACGTCGGAAAGCGGCACGGCGCGAATCAACTGCTTGTAGACGCGGTCGTAATCGTCGATATCCGCAACCACGATACGCAGCAGATAGTCCGTCTCGCCGCTCATGCGGTACGCCTCGACGATCTGTGGAATGTCCTGCACCGCGCGCGTGAAGGCCTGCGCCCACGCCTCGGTGTGCTGGTTCGTGCGCACCGTGACGAACACCGTCGTCCCCACACCGAGCTTTTTCGGATCGCACAACGCCACCTGCGCGCGGATCACGCCGGTCTCCTTCAGGCGTTGAACGCGCTTCCAGCAGGGCGTCTGCGAGAGATTCACCCGTTGCGCCAGTTCGGCGACCGGCATCGTGGCGTCCTGCTGCAGCAGCTCGATGAGCTTTATGTCGATGACATCCATTCCCGCTCTTTCCCTTGTGTAGATATTTATTCTATTCAGAGTCAGCACCGGGAAATTATAGGGAAACGCCTTCTCAAAGCAAGCCGCAAAAAAAGCCGGCGCGCAACAGCTTCGGCAGGCGCCGGACGGGCGCAATCGCTCCCACTGCCCACCACGTCCGTTTAGCCGCACAGCGCGGGGTTGGTTGCGCCCGCAACCTGGCGCGTCGCTTCACATCGCGCCACGGTGGGGTACGCGCCGCTAGCTGCGTTTCGCCGAGCCGCCCGCCGTTGGAATCTGCGGCGGCGAGGCGTCCGAGCCCGCCGTGGGCGGCGGGGCGGGCCGCGGCTCGTGCGAGGCGTCGCGCGTCGCACGCCCGTGTGTCGCGCCCCTTTTTGCCCGCTCGTGCGGCGGTGCGAGGTCGTCGGCGTGCGGCGCGGCATCCTCGCCGCGCGAAGACATGTGCACCTCCATCTGCGGCACCGGCATGTCGATGCCCGCTTCGTCCATGCGCCGTTTCAGGCGCGCGTTGAATGCGCGCGCAACGCTCCACTGCTGCAACGGCCGCGTCTTGATCTGACCTTTGAACACCATCCAGTTCGGCTCGAAGCGGTCGAGCCCCCAGACTTCGATGGGCCCGAGAATTTCGCGCCGGTAGCGAAAATCGGCAGCCAGTTCAGCGCCCGCCTCACGAATCAGCCGCGTGACCGTGTCGAGTTCCACTGAAAACGGTACGCGGGCTTCGAACACCGCAAACGCAAAGTCGCGCGAGAGGTTTTTCACGATCTTGATCTGCGAGAACGGAATCGCGTGGATCGCGCCCTGCCCGTCGCGCAGGCGCACCGTGCGGATCGACAGATGCTCGACGGTGCCCGCGTGACCGTTGTCGATATCGATCCAGTCGCCCACCGATATGGTTTCCTCAATGATGATGAAAAGGCCCGTAATGAGATCGCTCACGAGCGACTGCGCGCCGAAGCCGATCGCGAGACCGATCACGCCCGCGCCCGCGAGCAGCGGCGTCACGTTGATGCCGAGATTGGCCGCCGTGACGATTCCGGCAATCGCGAGAATCGTCACGAGCAGTGCATTGCGCATGAGCGGCAGCATGGTGCGCGCACGCGTGCTGGGCGCGCGCCCCTTGCCGCGCGGGCCGCTCGGATTAAGCGCTTCGAGAAACGCGGTATCGAGGATGATCCAGACCAGCCACGCGAGAAACACCGTCACACCGATCGCGAAGAAAGCATGCGCGATGCCGCGCGCGGCCACGCTCGCCTCGACGATGCGCGCGAGCGAAATGTCCCACAGGCGCGCGCACAACTCGAAATAGGCGAGCCAGATGAAGACCGTGGTCAGCGAGCCCGCGAAACGCAGGAGCCGCCGCAGATACGGCGAGCGCCGCCGCACGCGCGCGGGGTCCGGACGCGTGATGCGCCGCACGATTGCAGAAAGGAAGAACGCGAGCACGAGCAATAGCGCGGTGACGACCGAGATCTGCAGCACGTTCTCGCTGCTGCCGATGCCGCCGATGGTCGCGATGATCGAAGCGGTCGCGAGCAGCAGCATCGGAACGTGCCAGAGCGACGCGAGCACGTCGAAGATTTCGGTGAGCGCCCTGTGGTCGTGGCGCAGTTCGTAGCCGCGATTGCGGATCAGATGCGCGACGGGCCGCCTGAACCCGATGGCGAAGGTAGCGGTCAGCACGGCGGCGGTCATGTTCGCGGCCGTGGAGACCAGCGCGGCGAGGTTCATGCCGAGCTGACGCGCGACTTCGTAGTTGGTCGCCGCATCGCCGAGCGCGCTGAGTACGCCGATGGCGAAAAGCGGGCGCCTCGCGCGCGCGATCAGCACGCGCACGGCGGCGCGCCGGTGCCCCGAGCCGAACAGCGAGAACATGATCAGGCAGATCGACGAGAACACGGCGCCCGCGACGATCACGTAAGCGATCACGAGCCCGATCGTGCGGCCGACGGCTTCCGGCAGCGCCCGCTCGACAACCAGCGCGCCAAAAAACGCGGCGATGAACGGACCGACCCGGTGCAGCACGAAGACGGCCAGTTCGAGGGTAGTCGGATTGGGCAGCAGGCCCGTATCGACCGATAAGCGCCGCAGCGTCCGGCGCAACAGCCAGGTGAGCGCCGCAGCGCCTGCGCCCCACCCTGCCAGCATCGCGAACATGTCGAGCACGAGGTGGCCCGCGCTCTCGTCGCCCTCGCCCGCCGCAAGCGCGACAAGCTCGCCGCCTGCCGCCGTAAAGCGCCCGGCCCAGTAATGCAGCGGGCTGCTGCCGCGGCGAGCATCGGCCTCGACGGACGAGAGCCCCGAAGCAATCACGCCGAGCAGCCCCGACGTCACGGCAGCCCCGGAAGCGGGCGCAGGCGCGACGTGGTGCGAGGCTTCGCGCAGCTTTTTGAGCTGTGCCACAAGCGCTTCGCGCTGACGTTCGTTGTCGAGCGTGGCGATCACGCTGTCGAGCGAGCGGGCGAATTCAGCCTCGCTGGCGGGGTTCGGCGCGGACGCAGCCTCGGGCGCCGAGGCGCCGGAAGCCGGCGTGGGCTGACCCGTGATGATGCTCTTCAACGCGGGCAGCACAGGCACCGGCGTAATCGGCGCAGGCGGGCCAGCCTTGGCGGCCGGCGGAAGCTGGGCCACGGCGGGCGGCACGCACAACAAGGCAGCCGCCAGCCACGCAAGCGTCATCAGTACGTGGCGCACGAGCCGCCGCACCAGGCGCGCAGTGCGCTCGGCGTACTCGGTGCGCGCGGTGCGCAAGCCGGAGACGGAACCGGACGCAGGCGGTCTCGCATGCTGCTGCGTCGCGCCCGCATCGACCCGTCCGGAGCATGAATTCATGGCGAAAGGGGCGAAATCAGGACATTCCAGTTTAGCCGCACTCCGTCAGACTGCGCGCCAGGCGTGAGTAACAGAATGCAAGCGAGAATGTCGGCGGGATTGTGAGCGAAGCCGTCATTGCGCACGGCATACAAGTGTCAAACACGCTGAGGTAGACTGCCCGAGCGATCGATGTGTTCCAGCCTATCCAACCGAGGAGTCATGCGATGGCAGTCAAGAAGATTCTTTTCCTCACCGGCGACTTTGCCGAGGACTATGAAACGATGGTGCCGTTCCAGGCACTGCAGGCCGTCGGCCACCGCGTCGATGCCGTGTGCCCCGGCAAGAAAGCCGGCGAGCGCATCAAGACCGCCATTCACGATTTCGAGGGCGACCAGACTTACACCGAAAAACCCGGCCACCAGTTCACGCTCAACGCCACCTTCGACGAAATCGAACTGGCCAGCTACGACGCCCTCGCCATCGCGGGCGGCCGCGCGCCCGAGTACCTGCGGCTCGATCCGAAGGTGATCGACGTCGTGCGCCACTTCGCCCGCGCGAACAAGCCGATCGCGGCGATCTGCCATGCGGCGCAACTGCTCGCCGCCGCCGAGGTGATCCGCGGCAAGCGCATCTCCGCGTACCCGGCCTGCGCGCCCGAAGTGCGGCTGGCGGGCGGCGAGTATGCCGAGATTCCGATCGACGGCGCCGTCACCGACGCGCCCTTTGTCACCGCCCCGGCCTGGCCCGCGCATCCGGAATGGCTGCGGCAGTTTCTCGTGCTCCTCGGCACCCGCATCGAGCCGTAACGCGCACGGCGTCACAGCACGCTCGCCGATAACAGACTGTTCGGCGGCGGCTAGACGCTTTCCGGTGGTCCTCCCGTCTGCCGCAGCGCGGCGGCGGGACCAGGCGGCGGTACGGCACGTTCGGCGCGCTCATCGTCTGCCTGGTTTCCCGGCGCGCCGCCCTCCGCAGCGGCTTGCCACGTCGCTGCGCCATCTGCCGCAAGCTCCGCAGTCGCAGCAAGCTGCGCCGCCTCGCCGGGCGCGGGCGTCACGAACGCCCGCGCATCGGGCAGCGATAAATAGAATGTCGTGCCTTCCCCTTCTCGCGACTCCACCCAGACACGCCCGCCATGGCGCTCGACCACGCGCCGCACGAGCGCAAGCCCGATACCCTCGCCGGGCACGGCGTTGCCGTGCATGCGCTGAAACGCCTGAAAAAGCCGCGGCAGCGCGACTTCGGGAATGCCGAGCCCGTTGTCGCGCACGTAGAAGATCTGCAGCGACTCGACGCCGGGCGGCGAAGGCGCCGTGCCGATCTCGATGCGCCCGTCGCGCGCGGGATCCAGGTAGTTGAGCGCGTTGCCGACCAGATTCCCGAAGACCTGTTCGAGCGCAGTCGGATCGCCCCATACGTCCGGCAGCGTGCGCACGCTCACCTGCGCGCCGCGGGCGCGGATCGAGCCGTGCATCGCATCGACCACGCGCTGCACCAGTTCCTGCACGTTGACGCACTGACGCCGGTACTCGACGCGCCCCACGCGCGCGAGGCGCAGCAGCGCGTCGATGATGTGCGACGCGCGCAGCACGGCGGTCTGCAGATAATGCAGCGCCTCGCCGATGTCCTCGTTGATCAGGCGCTCGACGTGCTCGCGCGCCTGCGGCTCGAGCGACGAACGCACAACGAGGGCGCGCAGGTCATCGCAGGCGTGGTTCAGTTCGCGCGAGAAGCCCTGGAGGTTCACGAGCGGCGCGCGCAGGTCGTGCGACACGCTATGGATGAACATCTCGTTTTCCTGGGTCTGCTGGCGCAGGGTTTCGTTGATGCGCGCGAGCTGGTCCGCGCGGCGCGCAAGATCCGCCTGAAAACCGAGGCGCATGCGCTCGGCCTCGATCAGACGCTGGCTGATCCGATGCAGCGAGAGATCGAGATGCGCGATTTCGTCGTTGCCGCCGGAGAGCGGCGCAAGCGGTTCGTTGCCCGCGAGACGGCTCGCATTGTCGGAAAGCGCGTCGAGGCGGCCGCGCACGCCCCGCGTGAAAAGCCATACCGAAAGCGCGACCAGCATGATCGAGCCCACCACCGCCGCCATCACGAGTGTCTGCTGCTGGGCGCGCGCGACCTCGGCCTCCGTCACGCGCATTACATCGAGCCGCCGCTCCTCGGTCTGGAACGACGTCACCTGCGCGCGCACGCGATCGAGCACGTCGGCGGCCGTAAGCTCGCGAAAGTACTCGGTCAGATCGCCGTGCCGCCGCGAATGCAGCAGATCCTGAATACGGTCCGACCATTGCCGGTAGTTCTGCACTGCCTGGCGGATCTGCACGGCGCGTTCGACCTGGCCAGGATTGTCTGCGACGAGTTCGACGAGACGGTCGATGCGCCGGTCGACCTCCATCCACGTGGAAACCGGCGTCGTGAACGCGGTGTCGCCCGCCGCCACCGCCCCGCGCAGCCGCACCGATTCGGTGAGGACCGGATCGAGCACGCGCGCCGCCTGCGCGAGCACGTTCTGGCTGTGCTGACTCCAGCGATCCGCGGCTTCCGCATCCGCTTCGGCCTTCACGATGCCCGATAGCAGCGTCAGCTCGAATACAGCGGGAATCGCGATCAGCAGGAATCCTTTTGTCGTGAGTCGCATGCCATGAGCCGGTTTGGAGCTTCCGGACGACGGGAAGACTGGGTTCGTCCATTATGTCGGCGTTTGCACCCCATGTGCATTCGGCGCGGCCCACACATTCCGTGCGCTTTACGTTCGCATCGGTCGTCATCACCCGCGCCGCGACGCGAATATTGCGATTTCCCGACAATCGGCCCATCGAGAAAGGGAAATGGAATAGATCGCCCCGATCTGGCGCATGACCTCCCCATCTTCGATCGTCGGCACTGGAATTGTGCCGACGCGCGCCGCACACGGCAGCCGCTGCGCACCAGGCTGGAATCCGGCGCGGTGCACGCGCGCACCGCTGTAATACCATGCACCACGGGCCAATTCACCGGATTCACCGCTTTGGCACAGACCTGGCCCACATCTTGCTCAGAATGCGCTCTTTTTGGGCAACCGCAGGACGCAAGGATGGACAATCTCAAGAATGGCGCCGACACGCTCTTTCTGCTGCTCGGCGCCGCCATGGTGTTCGCGATGCACGCGGGTTTCGCGTTCCTCGAACTCGGCACCGTGCGCAAGAAGAACCAGGTCAACGCACTCGTGAAGATCCTCGTCGATTTTTCGGTTTCGACGATTGCCTACTTCTTCATCGGCTACACGATCGCCTACGGTGTGCAGTTCTTCGCGCATGCGAACGTGCTCGCCGCGCATAACGGCTACGCCCTCGTGCGGTTCTTCTTCCTGCTCACCTTCGCGGCGGCCATTCCCGCGATCGTCTCGGGCGGCATCGCCGAACGCTCGAAGTTCAATCCGCAGCTTTTCGCGACTTTCGTGATCGTCGGATTCATTTATCCGTTCTTCGAGGGCATCGTCTGGAACGGACGGTTCGGCGTGCAGGATATGCTCGCGCATCTGTTCGGCGAGCAGTTTCACGATTTCGCCGGATCGGTGGTCGTGCATGCGTTCGGCGGCTGGGTGGCCTTGCCGGCCGTGATCATGCTCGGCGCGCGCCACGGACGCTATACGCGCGACGGACGCATCGCCGCGCACCCGCCTTCAAATATCCCGTTTCTCGCGCTCGGCGCGTGGGTGCTCACGGTGGGCTGGTTTGGCTTCAACGTGATGAGTTCCCAGAGCATCGACAAGATCAGCGGGCTCGTCGCCGTCAATTCGCTCATGGCGATGGTGGGCGGCACGCTCGCCGCGTGGATGGCGGGCCGCAACGATCCGGGCTTCACCTACAACGGGCCGCTCGCGGGGCTCGTGGCCGTCTGCGCCGGTTCGGACCTCATGCATCCGTTGGGGGCGCTCGCCACGGGCGCGGTTGCGGGCGTGCTGTTCGTCTACATGTTCACGTGCGTGCAGAACCGCTGGCGCATCGACGACGTGCTCGGCGTGTGGCCGCTGCACGGGCTGTGCGGCGCATGGGGCGGCATTGCGGCGGGAATCTTCGGCAAGCACTGGCTCGGCGGCATGGGCGGCGTGTCGTTCTGGGCCCAGGTGGTGGGAACGGTCGGCGGGATCGTCGTGGCGACGCTCGGCGGCACGATCGTCTATGGCGCGCTCAAGCGGACGGTCGGGCTGCGCATCGATCGCGAAGAGGAGTTCAGCGGCACCGATCTGTCCATCCACAAGATCACGGCGACGCCGGAGCGCGAATCCGTTTTCTGACGTAGCAGTCACCGGCATGCGGGTGAACCGCCGCGGCACGGCGCGGCGGTTCGCTGTTCTCGCACTTCATCGCGCATCTCACCGTGCATCTCACTGCGCTTTTGCCCCGCGCTTTTCACCTCGCCTCACCTCGCGGTGCGTCCATTACGCACCGGGCACCGGATTGCCCGCCGCCCTGATTCCGCGCCCGTTTTCCTGCCCCACCGTTTTGATCGCGCTTTTATTGCGTTTTTGTTGCGCGCTTATTGCGTTCCTATTGCGCGTTTGTTTCACGCTTGTTGCATGTCTATTACATATCTGTCGCTTCCGGATCTCGTTTTCGAATATGACCAGAATCAACGGCGGTGCTTTTGATAATCCTTGCATCGCGCGTGCAAAATGACGGCAATTAGGACAGCAAGATCAGGAAATAAGCGCCACTTAGACTACCTTGGGCACGACAGGGAATAAAAAAAGCGTCACGCGTTAGCGTGACGCACCTAAAAGTTCTAGCCATTCCGAGGGCCGTGCTAGAACCTGAGAGACGATATTCGGCGCCCGCCCGGCCATGCTCCGCTCAATGCAGTCGTTCGATCCCCAGCATCAATCGATGCGAATTGCATACCTCGCGGCACATTAAAACCCCGCGTGTTGCGGGGCTTCGCCGAAATAATATTCCATTTTTTACTGATCGACGGACCAAGTCAAGCGGATTCTCGCCTGATGGCACGATCTATGAAGCGCGATCAGCCCGTTACAATTGCCTGACGAAATACCTCACAATATGACTCACCTTTCATCGGCGCCCGCCGTCTCGCCCACTGTCTCGCCCGCAGGCCGGACCGGGCAGCGAGATTGCAAATCGAAACGCCGTTTCAAAAAAACGCAGGCTCACCTGGCATGACTTCCCATATCGCCCCGCAAGCGCGCACCGAAACGATGCGCGACAAAGACAATGCAGCCGACGAAGTCACAGCGCTTGCGCGCGGCCTCGCCGTGATGCGCTGCATTGCCGCCGCCGACGCACCGCTCAGCAACCGCGAGCTGACCGAACTGACCGGCATCCCCAAACCCACGCTCTCGCGCCTCACCGGCACGCTCGTGAGTACAGGCTTTCTCGCGCGGCTGCCCGACAGCGAGCGCTTCGTGCTCGCCGCCGCCGTGCTTGAGCTGAGCAACGGTTTCCTGCGCAATTCCGACATCCGCAGCCGCGCGCGACCCTTCCTCACCCAATTCGCCGAACGCACCGCGCTGTCCGTGCACCTCACCGTGCGCGACCGGCTCGACATGGTCGTCATCGACGCGGTCCGGCCGCGTTCCGCCGTGCTCGTCTCGCGGCTCGAAGTCGGCTCGCGCATCGACATGAGCCGCACTGCCGTTGGCCGCGCGTACCTCGCGTCGCTGCCCCCCCGCGAGCGCGACGCGCTGATCGCCGCCCTACAGGCCGCAGCCGGCAACGACTGGGGGTTCTTCGGCAGCCGTCTCGACGCGGCCGTCGCCGAAACGGCCGCGCAGGGCTACAGCATCGCCATCGGCGAGTGGTACGAAGGTCTGAGCGCAATCGCGTGCACCTTCACAGGGCCGGACGGCGAGCGCTACGCGGTCAATTGCGTCGGCGCTTCGCAGCAGTGTCCGCGCGAGTGGCTCGTCACCCACGCCGTGCCGACGATGCAGGAGTGCATTGCCCGCATCGTCGCCGAAATCGGCGGCTCGGCATCCCCGGCATCCCCGCTATCCCCGCTATCCGTTATGGATCGAGCCTGACGAACCTCCCCTTACACTGCGGCTACAACAGGTGTAACCGCCGTAACGTCCTGAAAGATAGGCGACTGGACGCTGAAGGAGGCGCCGACTAGCATCATGCTTTTACAGCGCGGCCACCCCGGCCCGCGCACCGCCTGCCCCCCACTGCGGTTGCCTTTCGTCCGCCACGCGAGGCGCGCGCATCAAGTGCCCTTCAAGCGCGCGTCATCGCCGCCGCGCCTGACATTAACCTTACGCGCACTTCGCGTAGCATCGGCACACCGCAGCGGCGCATGCATGTGCGGCGCCGCACAAAACACCCGCTCAACCCGTCTGCACCGTACCGACCTGCCCGATGGATCACCAAGACAAGCACCCGGAACCGCCCCGTCGAGAAACGCCGTCCCCGTCAACTACCGCCTCTCCCGCCCCCCGCGGCCGTCGCGGCAAGCTCATCGTGATCGCCGTCGCCCTCGTCGTCGCCGGAATCGTGCTGGTGCGCTGGCAGCCGTGGAACAAGGCGCCGTCCGGCGCGGGCGGGGGCGCGGCCAGCAGCGCGCGCACGCGCCACGGCGGACCAGGCGCGATGGCGAACATGGCGCAGCCCGTGAGCGTGGCGAGCGCCGCGAACGGCGATATGCCGATCGTCATCACGGCGCTCGGCACGGTCACGCCGCTCGCGGGCATCACGGTGCGCACCCAGCTTTCCGGCACGCTGCAAGCCGTGAACTTCCAGGAAGGCCAGATGGTGAAACAGGGCGACGTGCTCGCCCAGATCGACCCGCGCCCGTACCAGATCTCGCTCGCGAACGCCGAAGGCCAGCTCGCGCGCGACCAGGCGCTGCTCGCCACCGCGAGGCTCGACCTGAAGCGCTATCAGACCCTGCTCGCGCAGGACTCGATCGCGAGCCAGCAGGTCGATACCCAGGCGTCGCTCGTGAAGCAGTACGAAGGCACCGTCAAGTCCGATCAGGCGAACATCGACACCTTCAAGCTCGATCTCACCTACGCACGCATCATCGCGCCGACGTCGGGCCGCGTCGGTCTGCGTCAGGTCGATGCGGGCAACTACGTGACGCCCGGCGACACGAACGGCATCGTCGTTCTCACGCAACTGCAGCCGATCAGCGTGATCTTCACGACCTCGGAAGACAACCTGCCGTCCATCCTCAAACAGCTCCACGCGGGCAAGAAGATGCCGGTCACCGCGTACGACCGCAGCAACACGACGCAGCTCGAAAACGGCTATCTGCAAACCATCGACAACCAGATCGACACCACCACGGGCACGGTCAAGCTGCGCGCGAATTTCCAGAACCCGGACCAGATGCTGTTTCCGAACCAGTTCGTGAACGCGCGCCTGCTCGTCGACACGATCCACAACGCGGTGATCGTGCCGACCTCGGCGGTGCTCAACGGCTCGCAGGGGCGCTACGTGTTCGTCGTGAAGCCCGATAACACCGTGACCGTGCGCGTCGTGAAGGTCGGCCCAGTCGACGGCGAGCGCACCAGCATCGCGTCGGGGCTCGCAGCGGGCGAGCGCATCGTGACGGACGGCTCGGACCGCCTGCGCGAAGGCTCGAAGATCACGATTCCCGCCGAGCATCCGAAGCATGCGAGCGGCGCGAGTGGTGCAAGCGGCGCGAAGGGCGCGTCCGGAGCAGCCGAAACCACCGCCGCCTCGGGCGCACACCGCGGCGACCACGCATCGCAAGCACAGGCGCAGTAAGCAAGCATGAATCCTTCCCGCGCCTTTATCCTGCGCCCGGTCGGCACCGCCCTCCTGATGGCGGCGATCATGCTGGTCGGCCTCGTCGCGCTGCGTTTTCTGCCGCTGTCCGCCCTGCCCGAAGTCGACTACCCGACGATCCAGGTGCAGACCTTCTACCCGGGCGCGAGTCCCGAAGTGATGACTTCGTCGGTGACCGCGCCGCTCGAGCGGCAATTCGGGCAGATGCCGTCGCTCAACCAGATGTCGTCGCAGAGTTCGGCGGGCTCGTCGGTGATCACGCTGCAGTTCAGCCTTGATCTGCCGCTCGACATCGCCGAGCAGGAAGTGCAGGCCGCCATCAACGCAGCCGGCAACCTGCTGCCCTCCGACCTGCCCGCGCCGCCGATCTACGCGAAAGTGAATCCCGCCGACGCGCCGATCCTCACGCTCGCGATCACCTCGAAAACATTGCCGCTCACCGGGATCCAGGATCTCGCCGATACGCGCCTCGCGCAGAAGATTTCGCAGGTGGCGGGCGTGGGCCTCGTGAGCCTCTCGGGCGGCCAGCGCCCGGCCGTGCGCATCCAGGCGAATCCGCGCGCGCTCGCGGCCTACGGCCTGAATCTCGACGATCTGCGCACGTCCATCTCGAACCTGAACGTCAACACGCCGAAGGGCAATTTCGACGGCCCGACGCGCGCCTACACGATCAACGCGAACGACCAGCTCACCGACGCCAACGCCTACCAGAACGCCGTCATCGCCTACCGCAACGGCCGCCCCGTCATGCTCACGGATGTCGCGAAGATCGTGCCGGGCGCGGAAAACACGAAGCTCGGCGCCTGGGTCAACAGCACGCCCGCGATCATCCTGAACGTGCAGCGCCAGCCGGGCGCGAACGTGATCCAGGTCGTGGACAACATCAAGGCGATCCTGCCGCAACTGCAGGAATCGCTGCCCGCGGCGCTCGACGTGCAGATCGTCACCGACCGTACGACGACCATTCGCGCCTCCGTGCGCGACGTGCAGTTCGAGCTGCTGATGTCCGTCGTGCTGGTAGTGCTCGTGATGTACCTGTTCCTCGCGACCATCTACGCGACCGTGATTCCGAGCCTCTCGGTGCCGCTCTCGCTGATCGGCACGCTCGCGGTGATGTATCTGTTCGGCTTCTCGCTCGATAACCTGTCGCTCATGGCGCTCACGATCGCGACCGGCTTCGTCGTCGACGACGCCATCGTCATGATCGAGAACATCGCGCGCTACGTGGAGGAAGGCGACAGCCCGCTCGAAGCGGCGCTGAAGGGTTCGAAGCAGATCGGCTTCACGATCATCTCGCTGACGGTTTCGCTGATCGCGGTGCTGATCCCGCTGCTCTTCATGGGCGACGTGGTGGGACGCCTGTTCCACGAATTCGCGATCACGCTCGCGGTGACCATCGTGATTTCGGCCATCGTGTCGCTCACGCTCGTGCCGATGCTGTGCGCGAAGATGCTGCGCCACACGCCGCCAGGAGAAACCCGCCGCTTCGAGGCGGGCGTGCACCGTTTCTTCGATTACGTGATCGGCCGCTACGGCGTCGCGCTTCAATGGGTGCTGAACCACCAGCGCATGACGCTCGTGGTCGCCGTGTTCACGCTCGTGCTCACGGCGCTGCTCTATGTCGTCGTGCCGAAGGGCTTTTTCCCCGTGCAGGACACCGGCGTGATCCAGGCGATCACACAGGCGCCGCAGTCGGTCTCGTACGCCTCGATGGCCGGGCGCCAGCAGGCGCTCGCCGCCGAGATCCTCAAAGACGACAACGTGGAGAGCCTCACCTCGTTCATCGGCGTGGACGGCACGAACATCACGCTCAACGGCGGGCGCATGCTGATCAACCTGAAGCCGCGCGACGACCGCAGCGAGACGGCCAGCGAAATCATCCGCACGCTGCAGGCGCGCGTGGCGCACATTCCGGGCGCGACGCTCTACATGCAGCCGGTGCAGGATCTCACGATCGACTCGACGGTGAGCCCGACGCAGTATCAGTTCATGCTCACCACGCCGAATATCGCCGACTTCACGACGTGGGTGCCGAAGCTCGTGCGCCGCCTCCAGCAGGTGCCCGAACTCGCCGACGTCGCGACCGACCTGCAGGACCAGGGCCAGTCGGTGTTCATCGAAATCGACCGTGCGAGCGCGGCGCGCTACGGCATCACGCCCGCCACCGTCGACAACGCGCTCTACGATGCGTTCGGCCAGCGCATCATTTCGACGATCTTCACGCAGTCGAACCAGTACCGCGTGATCCTCGAAGCCGATCCGCAATTGCAGCACTACACCGACGCGCTCAACGCGATCTATCTGCCCTCCTCGACCTCGACCACGGGCCAGGTGCCGCTCTCGGCCATCGCGAAGTTCCACGAGCGTTCCGCGCCGCTGCTCGTCACGCATCTCTCGCAGTTCCCGGCCACGACGATATCGTTCAACCTCGCGCCCGGCGCCTCGCTCGGCGCGGCCGTGAAGGCGATCCAGCAGGCCGAGCAGGACATCGGCCTGCCGGCCTCGTTCCAGACGCGCTTCCAGGGCGCGGCGCTCGCCTTCCAGGCATCGCTGTCGAACGAACTGTTCCTGATTCTCGCGGCCATCGTGACGATGTACATCGTGCTCGGCGTGCTGTACGAGAGCTTCATCCATCCGATCACGATTCTCTCGACGCTGCCCTCGGCCGGCATCGGCGCGCTGCTCGCGCTGATCCTCACGGGCCACGATCTCGACATCATCGGGATCATCGGCATCGTGCTGCTGATCGGCATCGTGAAGAAGAACGCGATCATGATGATCGACTTCGCACTCGAAGCCGAACGCCAGGAAGGCAAGCCGCCGCGCGAGGCGATCTATCAGGCGTGTCTGTTGCGCTTTCGCCCGATCATGATGACGACGATGGCGGCGCTCCTCGGCGCGCTGCCGCTCATCATCGGCAGCGGCGCGGGCTCGGAGCTGCGCCGGCCGCTCGGCATCGCGATTGCGGGCGGCCTGATCGTGAGCCAGGCGCTCACGCTCTTCACGACGCCCGTGATCTACCTCGCGTTCGACTCGATCGCTCGGCGCCTGCGGAACCGCTTCGGCGGCTCATCGGGGTCGCACGGGTCGCCAGCAGCGCCGCCGTCCTCGCCCGCGGAGCAATGACGCGATGAACCTGTCCCGCCCGTTCATCGCCCGCCCCGTCGCGACGACGCTGCTCGCGCTCGGCATCGCGCTCGCCGGCATCTTCGCGTTCACGAAGCTGCCCGTCGCGCCGCTGCCGCAGGTGGACTTCCCGACCATCTCCGTGCAGGCCGCGCTGCCCGGCGCGAGTCCCGAGACCGTGGCGACGAGCGTGGCGAGCCCGCTCGAGCGCCACCTCGGCAGCATCGCCGACGTCAGCGAAATGACCTCGCAGAGTTCGGTCGGCAACACCCGCATCACGTTGCAGTTCGGCCTGAACCGCGACATCGACGGCGCCGCGCGCGACGTGCAGGCCGCCATCAACGCGGCGCGCGCGGACCTGCCGACGAGCCTGCGGCAGAACCCGACCTACCACAAGGTCAATCCGGCCGACGCGCCGATCCTGATTCTCGCGCTCACTTCGCCCACGCTCTCGGCGGGCCAGCTCTACGATTCGGCGGCGACGGTGCTGCAGCAGTCGCTCTCGCAGGTCGACGGCGTGGGCGAAGTCGACGTGAGCGGCTCGGCGAATCCGGCCGTGCGCGTCGAACTGGAGCCGCACGCGCTGTTTCACTACGGCATCGGCCTCGAAGACGTGCGCGCGGCGCTCGCCTCGGCCAACGCGAACAGCCCGAAGGGCGACATCGAATTCGGCCCGCAGCGCTTCCAGCTCTACACCAACGATCAGGCGAGCAAGGCGGACCAGTACAAGGATCTCGTGATCGCCTACCGCAACGGCGCGGGCGTCAAGCTCGCGGACGTGGGCGAAGTGGTCGACTCCGTGGAAGACCTGCGCAACATCGGCCTTGCCAACGGCAAGCGCTCCGTGCTCGTGATCCTGTACCGCCAGCCCGGCGCGAACATCATCCAGACGGTGGACCGCGTGATCGCGCTGCTGCCGCGGCTGAAGGCGTCGCTGCCCGCCGATGTCGACGTGACGCCCACTTCGGACCGCTCGGTGACGATCCGCGCCTCGCTCAAGGACACGGAGCGCACGCTGATCATCGCCGTGGCGCTCGTCGTCATGGTCGTGTTCCTGTTCCTGCGCAACTGGCGCGCCACGCTCATTCCGAGCGTGGCCGTGCCGATCTCGATCATCGGCACCTTCGCGGCGATGTACCTCATGGGGTTCTCGCTCGACAATCTTTCGCTGATGGCGCTCACCATCGCGACCGGCTTCGTGGTCGACGACGCGATCGTTGTGCTCGAAAACATCTCGCGGCACATCGAGAACGGCGTGCCGCGCATGCAGGCCGCCCTGCTCGGCGCGCGCGAAGTGGGCTTCACGGTGCTGTCGATCAGCGTTTCGCTCGTCGCCGTGTTCCTGCCGATTCTGCTCATGGGCGGCATCGTCGGTCGGCTCTTTCGCGAGTTCGCACTCACGCTGTCGCTCGCCATCGCCGTCTCGCTCGCCGTCTCGCTCACGCTCACGCCGATGATGTGCTCGCGCCTGCTCGCACAGCCGCACGAACGGCAGGCCGAAGGGCGCTTCGCACAGTGGCTCGACCGCGGCTTCACGCGCATGCAGCGCGGCTACGAGCGCACGCTCGGCTGGGCGCTCGCGCATCCGTTCGTGATCCTGCTCACGCTGATCGCGACCATCGCGCTGAACGTCGCGCTCTACGTGATCGTGCCGAAGGGCTTTTTCCCGCAACAGGATACGGGGCGTCTGATTGGCGGCATCCAGGCCGATCAGTCCACGTCGTTCCAGGCGATGAAAGTGAAGTTCGCGGAAATGATGCGCATCGTGCAGGCCAATCCGGCCGTTGATTCGGTGGCGGGTTTTTCGGGCGGACGCGCCACCAACTCCGGCTTCATGTTCGTTTCGCTCAAGCCGAAGAGCGAGCGCAAGCTCTCCGCCGATCAGGTGATCGCGCAACTACGCGGCCCGCTCTCGCACGTGGCCGGCGCACGCACGTTCCTGCAGGCGGTGCAGGACATCCGCGTGGGCGGCCGGGCCTCGAACGCGCAATACCAGTTCACGCTGCTCTCCGACAATACGGCGGACCTCTACAAGTGGGGGCCGAAGCTCACCGAGGCACTGCAGGCGCGCCCCGAACTCGCCGACGTCAATTCGGACCAGCAGCAGGGCGGCCTCGAATCGCAGGTGAACATCGACCGCGCGAGCGCCGCGCGCCTGAAGATTACGCCCTCGCAGATCGACAACACGCTCTACGACGCGTTCGGCCAGCGCCAGGTCTCGACGATCTACAACCCGCTCAACCAGTACCACGTCGTGATGGAAGTCGCGCCGAAATACTGGCAGAGCCCGGACATGCTCAACGACATCTGGATCAGCACGGCCGGGGGCTCGGCGAGCGGCGCGCAGAGCACCAACGCGACGGCGGGCACGGTGAGCGGCCCGGTCACGAGCGCGCGCAGCGGCGGCACGGCGGCCACCACAGCGGCGAGCGCGGCCAGCATCGCCGCCGATTCCGCGCGCAATCTCGCGATCAATTCGATTGCGGCGAGCGGCAAGTCGAGTGCATCGTCGGGCTCGGCCGTCTCGACGGCGAAGGAAACGATGGTTCCGCTTTCGGCGATTGCCTCGTTCGGGCCCGGCACGACGCCGCTCTCCGTGAATCACCAGAGCCAGTTCGTCGCCTCGACGATCTCGTTCAACCTGCCGCCCGGCAAATCCCTCTCGGACGCAACCAAGGTCGTCTACGACACGATGGCGCAGATTGGTGTGCCGCCAACCATCCACGGCAGTTTCCAGGGCACCGCGCAGGCGTTCCAGCAGTCGCTCGATAACCAGCCGCTGCTGATCCTCGCCGCGCTCGCCGCCGTGTATATCGTGCTCGGCATCCTCTACGAGAGTTACATCCACCCGCTCACGATCCTCTCGACGCTGCCCTCGGCGGGCGTGGGCGCTCTGCTCGCGCTGCTGCTCTTCAATACCGAGTTCAGCATCATCGCGCTGATCGGCGTGATTCTGCTGATCGGCATCGTCAAGAAGAACGCGATCATGATGGTCGACTTCGCCATCGAGGCGTCGCGCCAGGGCCTCAATTCGCGCGACGCGATCTATCAGGCGTGCTCGCTGCGCTTTCGCCCGATCATGATGACGACCTGCGCGGCCCTGCTCGGCGCGCTGCCGCTCGCGTTCGGACGCGGCGAAGGCGCGGAGCTGCGCGCGCCGCTCGGCATCTCGATCGTCGGCGGGCTGATCGTGAGCCAGATGCTCACGCTCTATACGACGCCGGTCGTCTATCTATATATGGACCGGCTGCGGGTCTGGTGGGATCAGAAGCGCGGACGGCCCGCGCCTGCAGTGGCGAAGTAAGCGTCTGCGGCAGTCGGCTCGACAGTCTGCTGCATACGGAAAGGGCGGCCCGCGGGCCGCCAGGCTTACTGCTGCGAATGTTGCGCGCTCCACTCCTTCAAGGCGCGCAGGGTGTTCGCCACGTGCTGGTCGGGCGCGAGGCTCGTGTATTCATAGATGATCTTGCCGTCCGGCGCGATCACATAGGACACGCGGTTGGCCATGGCTGCGTGCATCGGCATCGAGGCGTCGTACGACTTGATGATCTTCGAGTCTTCGTCGGCGGCCACCGGGAACTTGCTGCGGCACTCGCTAACCGAGAACCTCGTCAGCGTCCCGATGTCGTCATGCGACACGCCAATTACCGTCGCGCCGTACTTCTTGTACTCGTCGACGGCTTCCGCGAATTCGTGTGCTTCGATCGTGCAACCCTTTGTAAAGGCCGCCGGATAGAAGTACAGCACCACCGGTCCTTTTTTCAATTCCGACGCGAGCGAATACGTGTAAGTCTTACCGCCTAATGAAGCCTGGGCCGTGAAGTCCGGCGCCGGGTCGCCAGGCTTCAGCGTGGCCTCGGCGCTGAGCGCATACAACCCGACCCCTGCGCTCATGAGCACTGCTGCACCTATCGCGATGAATCTGGATTTCATGTCGGTCATCCTTTCCATATGTCGTCAACTTCGCGCATGGCGCGTGCCCGCGCAGCCGACGATGGCGTCATTGGATCACACAATGATCGAACTCGCAGAAGGGCGCCACGCCGTCGCGCCACGCACCGGCATCGCCCGCATCGATGAAAATACCGGCGACCCAATGCCTCACCCGAGCGTCGCCTGCGTCCGCACGCCGCAGCCGTGCCCATGGCGCATTGCACGCCACGTCAGCGCGCCGCGCGGCGCTGCGCCGCCCCGCGCAAATCCGCATGAGCGTGCGCCACGCGGCACGCCCGAACGGTACGGCAGTGTTTTTCTTGCCATGCGCTAAAGATTTTCGTTTCGTGGTCGATAACTCGTTCTGATATGCGGTTTCAGCCAGATGTAAAATGCCCCGCGAGGTTCCCGGGGCGCCCGGCGAGCGACGCACGCGACAGACAGGCTGCATGGAATAAGGGTTGTCAGCGACAGACATGGAAGCAAACAGGATTACGGCATCCCGTCCGGGCCGGATGCGCACGGTCGTCGATCGGCTTCGCGCACTGGCCCGTCGCTCTGCCAGCGACCCGCTTGCACCCGTAGCCACCACCGCCCCGCCGCCCATGCACGAGCCGGCGAGTCCGCAGGCGCACGCGTATCCGGATGCCGCCTCGCGCGCATTCGAGGACACCGCAAGCGCGGTCGATTTCCTCGTTCATCTGGACCGCAACCTCCGCTTCCTCTACGTCTCCGATTCGAGCCTGCGCTTCGCCGGGTATCACCGCGAATATCTGCTCGGCGCCACCCTGCACGACATCGTCGCACCGGAGCACCAGTTGCGCCTCGACGCGCTGTTCGACCGCGCGACCATGACGGGCGCCGTCGAAAGAGACACGGTGCATCTCGTGAAAGCGCTCACCTACCCGCTCGCGGTCGAGTTGCGCGTACAACGAGCGTCCTACGCGGACAAGGACGGTTTCGCGGTCGCGGGTTTCGACGTGTCGACCTGGCAACGGGCCGAGCAGCGCCTCACGCATGCGCTGCACCACGATCTGCTGACCGGCCTGCCGAACCAGACGGCGCTCGGGCCCATACTCGAGCGCCTGCAAACCGAAGCCGACCTGCATGGCGCGCCTGTGGCGCTGCTCTTGCTCGACATCGACGATTATCAGCGCGTGAACCGCGCGCTCGGCTACGAAGCGGGCGACGAACTGCTGCGCGAAACGGCGCGGCGGCTCGGCCACCTCGCGCTACAGGGCGAGTTGATCGCACGCACGGGCAGCGACGAATTCGCGATCGTGATCGCGCCGCAGCCGCATACGGACCCGAGCGACGCGCGCGACGATGCCGAAACGCTCGCACGGCGGCTGCTCACCTCGATCCTGCAGCCGTACACGTTCCGCACCCAGCCGGTGCACTTGTCGGCCAGCATCGGCATTGCGTTCCATCCAGCCCTGCGCACGGTCGGCGACGACGCCGCGCAAACCGACAACACACCGTTGATCCGGCGCGCGGACCAGGCGCTGCAGCAGGCCAAGGCCGCGGGCGGCAACACGCTGATGCTGCATGTCCCCGACAACGATCCCACCGACGCCCAGCGCCTGAAGCTCGAATCCGATCTCTACGACGGCGTGCGCAACGGCGAGTTCTCGCTGCACTTCCAGCCCATTACGAGCAGCATGACCCTCGGCGTCGTGGGCGTGGAGGCGCTGATCCGCTGGCAGCATCCGTTGCACGGGCTCGTGCCGCCTTCGAAATTTATTCCGCTTGCCGAATCGGTCGGTCTGATTAATTATCTCGGCAACTGGGTGCTCAAGGCGGCCTGCATGCAATTGAAGCAGTGGGACGCGCAGGGCATTTCATTGCAGTACGTGGCGGTCAACGTGTCGCCGCAGCAGTTCCGCAACCCGCGATTCAAGGAAAGCGTGCAAGAAGCAATCGAGCTGTCCGGAGTCGAGCCCGACCGGCTCGTGTTCGAGATCACCGAAAGCCTGCTCATGCACGATCCCCTGCGCGCCAAGGCGCTGCTTGAAGAAATCACGGCGCTCGGCATCCGCTTCGCCGTCGACGATTTCGGCACCGGGTATTCGAGTCTTGCGTATCTGCAGCGCTTCCCGTTGTCGAAACTGAAAATCGATCGCAGCTTCGTCGAGAACCTGCTCACCTCGCGCAACGATCAGGCGATCGTCAACGCCGTGGTGGGCCTCGCGCGTACGCTCAATCTCGAACTCGTCGCCGAGGGCGTCGAAACCGAGGCGCAGCGCGATCTGCTCACGAAGATGGGCTGCGATCACATTCAGGGATGGCTTGTGTGCAAGGCGCTCCCCTCCGAGGAACTGGCGAAGCGCTTCGAAATGCGTACGCTCCATGTCCACGAGGTGCATTGATGGCAGTACACAACAAGACTGGGCTTTAGCGGAATTGACATGGTTCAGATGGTAAAGGCAGTCCTGCTCGACCGGCTGTGGGCGCGCATCAATGAGCGTGGCGACTTCCCCATGCTTTCGCAGTCGCTACGCACCACAGTCGCCGCAATGTCCAACGACGACTTCGACTTCAATGCGCTCGTGGGCGTCGTACTCTCCGACTTCGCACTGACGCAAAAGGTGCTGCGACTCGCGAATTCGGCCATGTACATGGCGTTCGGCGGCAACATCACGACGATCACGCGCGCGCTGATGGTGCTCGGCATGGATGCGGTCGGCCACCTCGTGGTGGGCCTGAAAATCGTCGACCACTTCCATCACAGCGCGCCGCGCCGCATCGACGCAAAGCTCGAACTGAACCGCACCGTGCTCTCGGGCTGCGTGGCGCGCAAGCTCACGGAAAACGGCGACATGCGCGCGGGCGAAGAAGCAGTGGTCTGCACGCTGATGCGCCAGGTGGGCAAGCTGCTCGCCGTGTTCTACCTCGAAGCCGAGTGGGACCAGATCCGCCACCAGTGCGACCAGGGCGCAACCGAGGACGACGCGTGCCTCGAGGTGCTCGGCGTCACGTTCGACGAACTCGGCCGCGAGGCCGCGACGCGCTGGCGCCTGCCCGAAATGATCCGCGAAGGCATGGGCGACTACGATCCCCAGGAAAACGAATCGCGCCAGGGGCAGTGGCTGCGCGCGATCACGAACTATTCGAGCGAGGTTGCGCGCGTGCTCACCACGGCGCACCTCACCGAAGAAGAGCGGGAATCCAACATTACCGATCTCGCGCAGGTCTACGGCCGCGCACTGTCCACCGATGCCGACTTGCTCGCGCAGATGAGCCTCGCTCTCGCGAAGGAAGAGGCCAACGGCGGCGTCATGCACGAAATCAACGAATTGCACGCGAACGCCGACGCCATCGCGCGCGAATCGCTCAACGTCGAAGCGCGCATTGCGGCAGGCGTGGTCGACTTGCGCGCGTTGCCGCCCGACAGCCCGTTCAGCACGGCGCTCACGCTCGCGAACGAGACGGTGCTGGCCGGACTCGGTTTTGCGCGCACGGTCGTGTTCGTGCGCCAGGGCGCAGACGTGTTCGCGGCGCAACGCGGCTTCGGCCCCGGCATCGAAAGCATGCTGCCGAAACTGCGCTTCAGCGCCGCATTCCAGCCCGACGTGTTCCATCTGGCAATCGCCAATTCGGTCGGTATCTTCATCGAGGACGCGCATGCGCCGAAGATGATCTCCCGGCTGCCGGGCTGGTACCGCTCGACGTTCGACGATGCTCGCGCGTTCGTGCTGTTGCCGGTCGGCGTGCGGGGCGAACGGCCGGTGGCCCTCCTCTACGGCGACTGGCTCGACACGCAGGAACCGCGGCGGATTTCACAGACCGAAATGAACGCGCTCAATGAGCTCGCCTACGAACTCGCGCGCTTTCTCGCACGCAGTTCGGCCGACACGGCCTGAGCCGTTCAATCGTAAAGAGGCGGCCGCGAGCGCGCGTCCGCCTGCCGAAAAAAAGCGGCGCCGTGCGCCGCCCTTCCTCTTGCCGCTGCTGCCGTGTCCACGGCCTTCCAGCCTCAATCCTCGATGCGTTCGAGTCCCTGGGATTCGGCGTCGCGATCGGCCATGCCCGCCCACTCGGCTGCCGTGAGTGCGATTGCCGCCGCCTCGCTCGGAGCGAACGGCGCGAGCGGCGCGCACGCTGCGTCGAGACGCGCCCAGTCGCCGCGCTCGAGCGCCTCCATCACGTTCAGCAACTGACCGAGCGAGCCCTCCCGGTTCACGATGGCTGCGCGAATCGGGCGCGCAATCGACAGCAGGTCGATGGTTTCGTCGATCGGGCCGCCGAACACGGCATCGACGCACGAGAATACGCCCGCGAGAAAAGCCGCTTCCTGCTCGGCAATCCGCGCTTTTGGCAAGCGCATCGCCGCGATTTCCAGGAACCGCGCGCGCGTGGCCGCGAGTTGCAGCAGTGGATCGTCTTCGAGCGACACCTTGCGGCCGTCGGCATAAAGCAGCAACTGCGTCCAGCGTTGCAGGCGGTCCGTGCCCGTCGCGTTGATTGCCTCGCGCAGTGTGGTCACTTTATGTCCGATGCCGAAGCTCGTCGAATTCGCGAGCCGCATGATGTGCATCACGAGTATCGGATTGAGCTTCAACTCGGTTTCGAGTTGCGCGACAGTCGGATCGGATGCGAGCAGTTGCAGCAGACTCAGGAGCGCGTGGCGCGGCGCGCTCACGCGGCGTGCGCCTGCGTGCGATTGCGCGAAGAAATAGCCCTGGAAGCGGTCGAAGCCGAGCGCGCGCGCGCGCTCGAAGTCCTCCAGGCTTTCCACGCCCATCGCGACGAGCAGCTTGCCCGCCGCCTTCATCACGCCCGCCAGCTTCGGCAGCATGTCCGGCGCGATCCCGTGGAGATCGATCTTGACCGCCTCGACGTACGGCAGCAGCTTCGCGAACGAGTCGTCCGGCTCCGTGACGTGATCGAGCAAAAAACGGAAGCGGCGCCCGTGCAGCTGGACGAGGCGCGCGATGAGCGCCGGATCGCATTCGAGATCGCACGGCAGCTCGAACATCACGCGATCGGGACGCAGGAGCAGCAGCCCATCGTCGAAAAGAATTTCGCGCGTGACGTCCAGCCAGCCGCGATGCCCGGTCAACGCCGCGCGCACGGGCTGCGCCGCAAACGCCTTGGCCAGCGCCGCGCCCGGACGGCCCGGTTTGTCCTGGTTTTCGCGCGGGTCGCGCGGGTCGCGCAGATCGATTACGCGCGGCACCATCTCGAAGGCACACAAGATGCCGTCGCGATCCAGCACGGGTTGACGACCGAAATAGACTTCGTACTGCGGTGCCGGCGGCTTTTCTCCCGCAGCGCCTGGCATGGGCGGCCGATCTGCGTCGTTGTTGCTCATGGGATCCCCCGCGACACGCCGCACATTTGCCGGCGCATGGTTCTCGAATTCGTTTGCACCGCGCCCACGCTCCATGCACGCCGGCGGACACTCATTCTCTGGATTCTATCCTGACGCATTGTACGGGCATAGGCGGATCAAGGCGGGAGGGTGTCAGTTCTGGACAACTTTCAGGCGCGTGCGTTTGCGCAAATTGTTGCGTAAATGCCAGGCCGATCCGTGCACCGCTGCACACTCGATAGCGAGAAATCCGGCCTGCTTGATTCGGCATCCGAAAGGCCGCATGTGTGCCGCGCGGCGCAAACCACCCGAAAGCATGCACGCGCAACGAACAAAAATCGTGCGCGACAATGTCACGGCATGCGGAATGTGTATCGGAACGGCGCGCCGCGACAGCGCGCCGAGTTGCGTCAGGCAAGTGCGGCCAGCGTCTCGTCGCTCGTTTCGACAACGAGCAGACCCGCGCGCAATCCGGGCTTCACGGTGGGATTGGGAAACACGATGCGCTCTTCGTCGTGGCCGACCACGTAGCGATAGTCGCCGTCGTTCGCGAGCACGGTGCCGCGTGCGAACGGCGTGAAATTCGGCACGTCGGCGGCGACGTGCAATTCGAACGCATCGCTGCGCTTCGTGATCTGGCCGATTACCGTGAACACGCGCGGCATGGGTGCGCGCGCATCGGGCGCCACACCCGCGACGAGACGGCGGACCGCGGCGTCCGCAGCCGCGAAGCGCGCGAGGTCGTTGTGGCCGAACGGCTGCACCTTGCCGAGTTCGAGCGTGCACGACGTGGCGCCGCACCGGTCGGCCGTCAACGATGAATACGTTGGGCCCTGTTCCGTGTGGATCAGCACGCAGGGGATGCGCGCGTCGGCCAGCCACGCGAACAACGCACGCGACGGCGGCTCGCCCGTGTACGGCACGAGCGCGAACTGCTCGAACGCCGAGGCGCGGATGGCCGTGTGCAAGTCGAGATGCCAGCGCACGTGCGGCTCCTTCGATGCCGCCGCGAAAAAGCGCTGCGCGTGGGCTTCGAGCGCAGCGGCCCGCTGCCCTTCCCGGCTGCAGCCCGCACTCGCATGGCGGCCGCCGAACAGGCGGTTCAGATCGTCGTCGAGATAGCGCCGCGCCGCGCGCATCGCGTCCACGTTGCCGAGCACCACGAGCAGGCGGCAAGCGAGCGCCGCGCGTCCCGCCGCGAGATCGGCGACATGTTGCGACAGCAGTTCGATCGGCGCCGTTTCGTCGCCGTGGATGCCCGCCGAGAGCAGCACGCTGCGCGTTCCTGCATCCACATGCGCAGGCTCGATCAGCAGCACGCCATCATCGATCCATTGCCAGCGTGCGCCATTCGCACATGTGCCCTGTGCGGCGTCCACGCTCGCAGGCCGCGAGCCCGCCAGCGTATAGCCGAGGAAATCCGCGAGTAACACGTCAGCGCTGGAAGTCATAAAGCGAGCCGAGACCGAGAATCTGTGTGAGTTCGTCGAGCGCCGTGCGCGACTCGACCAGCAGCATCGGGTCGGTCAGATCCTGCGGCGCAAGACGGTCGCGATAGTGCTTTTCGACCCACGCGTCGAGACGCGTGAAAAGCGCGTCGTTGATCCATACGCCGGGCAGCACAGCCGCACGCTCGGCATCGCTGAGCACGACGCGCAGACGCAGGCACGCGGGACCGCCGCCATTCTTCATGCTCTCGCGCAGATCGAACACCAGCACTTCGTCAATCGGTCCGCGCTTCGCAGCCAGTTCGTCGAGGTACGCCGCCACGCGCGGATTTTCGCGGCATTCGCCCGGCACGACCAGAATCTGCGAGCCATCCGCGCGGCTCAGCAACTGGCTGTTGAAGAGATACGACGTCACGGCATCCGCCACGCTCACCTGCGCATCGGGCACCTCGATCACGTCCAGCAGCGCGCCGTGCTTCGCCAGCTTCGCGTGCAGTTCGTCATACACGCTTTTCCGATCGACGAATGCGCGCTCGTGGCAGAACAGCGTGCTGCGATTGCCCACCGCGATCACATCGTTATGGAACACGCCCGCGTCGATCACGTCCGGGCTCTGCTGCGCGAACACCATCGCGTTTTCGGCGAGGCCGTGGCGCTGCGCCACCGCGCGGCTCGCCTCGAATGTCTGTCGCGCGGGGAAGCGCTTCGGCTCCGGTCCGCGGCGATACTCGCTACGTCCGTAGACGAAGAATTCCACGCCGCGCTCGCCGTACTGCGAGCAAAAACGCGTGTGATTCGCCGCCCCCTCGTCGCCGAGCGCAGGCGTGCCCGGCAGCGCGTCATGCACCGCGAAATGCGCCGGATCCGCGAATATCGCGCCCAGCGTGCGGTGGGTCGCCTCGTGCTCGATGGCGCGATGCAGCTTGCTGCACAGATTCGCGGGCGTGAAGTGGACGCGGTGATCGGGCGTGTCGGCGGACGGGCTCACGGTCGCCGCATTCGCGGTCCACATCGCCGATGCCGAACTCGCCGCCGCGAGCAATTCGGGCGCCTCTTTCGCGGCCTTCGCGATGGCTTCGGCATCCTTGCCGCCAAAGCCAAGCTCGCGCAGGAGCCGCATCGAGGGGCGCTCCTGCGGCGGCAGCACGCCCTGGGCGAAGCCGAGGTCGGCGAGCCGCTTCATCTTCAGCAGTCCCTGGCGCGCCGCCGCTTTCGGATTCGCGACGGACCGCTCGTTGTTCTGCGACGCCACGTTGCCGAACGAAAGACCGGCGTAGTTGTGCGTCGGGCCGACGAGTCCGTCGAAGTTCGCTTCAAGGGTTTGCATCATCGATCCTCAGAAGTGAAGGCCCGGCGAAACGCTCGCGGGCATCTGCAGTTGTGCGCTCTCCACCGACGCCATCGGGTACGCGCAATAGTCGGCGGCGTAATACGCGCTCGGACGGTGATTGCCGGAGCGGCCGGTGCCGCCGAACGGCGCGCCGCTCGACGCGCCATTGGTCGGGCGGTTCCAGTTCACGATGCCCGCCCGGATCTCGCGCGTAAAGCGCTTCCAGAGCGCTTCGTCGTCGGCGAGCAGGCCCGCCGAAAGACCGTATGCCGTGTCGTTGGCTTGCGCGATTGCATCGCCAAAGCCTGCGTAGCGGATCACCTGTGCGAGCGGCCCGAAGTGCTCTTCGTCGGGCCGGTCGGCCACGCCGGTGACATCGAGAATAGCGGGGCTCACGAAACCGAGCAAAGGGTCGCGCTGCGTCATCGGCAGCAGCGCGCGCGCGCCGCGTTCGAGCAGCAACGACTGCGCCGTGACGAGCTTCGCCGCCGCACGCGACGAAATCACGGCGCCCATGAACGGCTGCGGATCGGCGTCGTATTCGCCCACGGCAATGCGCGCGCTGACCTCGACGAAGCGTTCGAGAAAGCGGTCGCCGAACGGGCCGGTCGGCACGAGGATGCGGCGCGCGCAGGTACAGCGCTGCCCCGCCGAAAGAAACGCCGACTGGATCGCGTGATGCACGGCAGCATCGATATCTTCGAGTTCGGCGACGACGAGCGGGTTATTCCCGCCCATCTCGAGCGCGAGCACGATCTCGGGACGGCCGCCGAACTGGCGATGCAGCAGCGTGCCCGTATCCGAGCTGCCCGTGAAAAACAGGCCGTCGATCTGGCGGTGGTTCGCGAGCGCAATGCCGGTGTCGCGCTCGCCTTGCACGAGGTTCAGCACCCCGGCGGGCAAACCGGCTTCGCGCCAGATCTCGACGGTTACGCGCGCAACGTCCGGCGCGAGTTCGGATGGCTTGAACACGACGGTGTTACCGGCGATCAGCGCGGGCACGATGTGCCCGTTCGGCAGATGCCCCGGAAAGTTGTACGGCCCGAACACGGCGACGACGCCATGCGGACGATGGCGCAGCACGGCGACGCCGTCCGCCATCGGCGTGCGCTTTTCGCCCGTGCGCTCGCCATACGCGGCGATCGAGATGCCGACCTTCGCGGCCATCGACGCCGCTTCAGTGCGCGCTTCCCAGAGCGGCTTGCCAGTTTCGCGGCCGATCGCCTGCGCGAGCCGCTCCTTGCGTTCGGTCACGAGCGCCGCGAAACGGCGGACGATTTCGCAGCGCGTTTCGAACGGCGTCTGCGACCATTCGCCGAACGCGCGGCGCGCGGCCTCTACGGCGCGCTCGACATCGCCCGCCGACGCGGCATTGCCGCTCCACACCACCGCGCCCGTGCCGGGATTGCGCGAGGCAAACGCGGGACCCGTGGCCGCACACCACTGCCCGTCGATAAAAAGCTCGTTCATGGTCATCCTTGTCGATTCACGGTGCACGCGCAGTGCCCACTTCAGCGCCTGCCGCGCTCACCTGTCGGTTGCTATCGGTTGCTATTGATGTTTGTGTGCGGCGCCGAGCACGCGCACGGGTTCGCCCGCCGCGACATTCAGGGCCGCCGCCTCCTGGGCGTTCAGTACGAACACGCCGTCATGCACGACGCCCGCTGCGGCACCCACGCGGAAGTCGCCGAGCGACGTGTTCGAAACGAGCGAGCGCACACTGGACGCCGTATCGTGCGCGCCGATCTCCACCGGCACGACGACGCTCTCGCGCACGGTGCGCAAATCGGCGATGTGGCATTCGAGCACCGGACCTGCGTCGAAGATATCGACGTGATTCTCATAGCGCAGACCCTCCGCTTCGAGCATCCTGCGCGCCGGAATCGTGTCGGCGTGCGTGAGGCCCACGCAGGCCTGCGCCTCCTCGGGCAGCAACTCCACGTACACCGGATGGCGCGGCATCAGTTCCGCGAGAAACGCTTTGCGGCCATGCGAACTCAGATAATCGGCGGCGTTGAAGTCGATTTGATAGAAATGCGAACCGACCGCGCGCCAGAACGGCGACGTGCCTTCCGCGTCGAAGTGACCGCGCAGCTCCGCGCAGAGGCGCTCGGGAAAGTGATCGCGAAACTGCGCGATAAACATGAAGCGCGAGCGCGACAGCAACCCGCCCACGCCCGACGTGCGATAGCGCGGCGAGAGGAACAGCGAGCACACCTCCGCGTAACCCGTGAGATCGTGCGAGATGTTCAGCGCGCGCATGCGCGTCCAGATGCCGAGATCCTGGCTCGCGTGGACCACCGTGCTCACGCGATAGTTGTAGAACGGCTGCTGCAGGCCCACCGCTGTTTCGATGCCGCACACGCCCGCCACGTCGCCCGTCGCGGTGTCTTCCATCACGAACAGATAACCCGCCTCATGCGGCGCGGCCTCGCCCGCGAGCGTGCGCCGCGTTCGCGCGATGCGCGCCATCAGCGCGTCGCGATCCGGCTTGAACGTGGTGAGGCCGGGACCGGTTTCCTGGGCGAGCGCGACTAGCGCGTCCACATCGCCCGTCTGCACGACGCGAACCACGATCATTGCGTTTCTCCCATCGACTGATCTTCTGTTTCCGGCGTCTCGCGCCGCAGCGGCGCACAGCGCACGAGGTCGCCGTCCTGCACGTCGAGCGCCGCACGCGCGGCGCTGTCGAGCGGCGCCACGCCGCGCGCGGCGTGGTGAGGCGCGCCGTGATGATGGCCGCCTTCAGGCAGCGGCGGCAAAGTCGTGAGCACGCAGCGGAATTCGCCGCCGCGCTGGCTCGCCACCATGTACGACGCGCCCCCTGCTGCGCTCGCCGAAGTGCCCACGGCCTCGCGCACCACGCGGCTCTCGTTGGCCGCCACCGAGGTCGTGCGATCGACCTGCGCGGTCAGCACGGGACCCGCATCGAAGATATCGACATAACGATCCGGCTCGAAGCCCTCTTCCAGATGGATATCGTAGGCAAGCAGCGCACTTGTGTCCGGCTCCCCCAGCACGCGCTGCGCGGACTCGGGCAAGAGCGGCACGTAGATCGGATACGCGGGCATCACTTCGGCGATGAACGTGCGGCTGCGCCCGCCCGACGCCATTTCGATGTCCTTGAAATCGCGCCCGAAGAACTTGCGCCCCACCGCTTCCCAGAATGGCGACACGCCCGCCTCGTCGGTGACGCCGAGCAACAGCGTAAACACGTCGGGCGTGAAGCGCCGCCGGTTCATCGCCACGTACATCATGCGGGCGCGCGATACGAGGTGCGCGGCAGCGTCGCCGCGCAACGACGGGTCGATATAGAAGCCCGCGAGGCGGCTCTTGCCGGTCAGTTCGTGCGACATCTGCAATGCGTGAATCTTGCGGTTCACGTGCAGCTCGCGCGACGCGTGAATCAGCGCATCGTTGCGAAACGCGTAGAACGGCTCAGCGTAGCCCGCCGCCGCGATAAGGCTCGATGTGCCGACGAGCCGTCCCGTCGCCGCGTCTTCGAGCACGAAGAGATAGAACTCTTCGCCCGGAAAATCGACTTCGGCGCGAAACGAGTCCTCGGACAGCGCGATGCGCGCTTCCAGCGCCGCGCGGTCATGCGGGAGCGAATGCAGCACGGGCTGCGCGGTGCGCGCCATGTGCGCGATGGCATCGAGATCGGCCAGCCTGGCCGGGCGAACGAAAAGCATCGTCGGTCCTCGGTCTTGAGCTGTCATGCGCGCGCGGCCGCGGCGCCGATCACGTCCTCGAACGCCTGTTCGAGGCGCGCGAAACCCTCGGCCAGATCGGCTTCGGGGATGATGAGCGAAGGCGCGAAACGCAGCACGTCCGGGCCCGCGATCAGCATCATCACGCCGCGGTTCGCCGCAGCCGAGAGAAAGTCCTTCGCACGGCCTGCAAAGCGCGGCGTCAGTTCCGCGCCGATCAGAAGACCTTTGCCGCGCACGTCGCTGAACACGTCGAAGCGTTCGTGCAGCTTCGCGAGCTTCGCGCGGATAATCTCGCCGCGCGCACGCACGCCCGCCAACACCGCCGGATCGCTCACGAGATCGACCACCTTGCCCGCAATCGCCGCGCCGAGCGGATTGCCGCCGTACGTCGTGCCGTGCACACCGACCTTGAAATGCGCGGCGATGGGTTCGGTCGTGAGCATCACGCCAATCGGAAAGCCGTTGCCGAGCGCCTTCGCGGAGGTCAGGATATCGGGCGTCACACCCGTGTCCTGGTAGGCGTAGAAGTGGCCCGTGCGGCCCACGCCCGTTTGCACTTCATCGAAAATCAGCAGCGCGCCGTGCGCATCGCACGCTTCGCGCAGCGCGCGCAGGAACGCCGGATCGGCGGGGATCACGCCGCCCTCGCCCTGCACCGGCTCGACGATCACCGCGCAGGTTTGCGCGCCGATCGCGGCGCGCGCAGCCTCGATATCGTTGTACGGCAGATGGCGGATGCCGCCGGGCACCGGGCCGAAGCCTTCCGAATACTTCGGCTGGCCGCCCACGCTCACCGTGAACAGCGTGCGGCCATGGAACGACTGCGCGAAGGAAATGATTTCATACTTCTGCTCACCGAACCGCTCGACGGCGGCGCGGCGCGCGAGCTTGAGCGCGGCCTCGTTGGCCTCGGCACCGGAGTTCGCGAAGAACGCGCGGTCGGCGAACGTCAGTGCTTCGAGCTTCTTCGCGAGGCGCAGCACCGGCTCGTTCGTGTAGCCGTTGCCGATGTGCCAGAGCTGGCTGCCCTGCTCATTGAGTACGCGCAAGAGTTCCGGATGTGCGTGACCGAGCGCCGTCACGGCGATGCCGCCCGCGAAGTCGATGTAATCGCGGCCTTCGGTGTCCCACACGCGCGAGCCGAGGCCGCGGCTGGGCACGAACGGCGCTGGCGCGAAGCACGGCACCATCACTTCGTCGAAAGTCTGGCGGGTCACACTCTGCTCGTTCATGACGGATCCTCTCTGGCTCGGAATTTGGACGGTGCGCACACGGGCGAGCGCCCGGCGCGTGGATGACAGGTGCAGTGTAGGCAACTGCGCGGCAAACGTCTTGCGTGTGCGCGACGCGTTCTTTCGCTGTATGCACCTGCCGGGGGCGCAGATTGCGCAAATCCGGCGAGTTTGGTGAATTGGGCGAGTTTCGCTAACTGGCGCTTACTGGCGCTTACTCGTGCCTCTTCGGGCTCACTCGCGCTCCGGCGGCTGCGCAGGTCCATCCGCGCGCGGCCCGCAAGCCGCGCCGCCGTGCTGGCGCTCGATCCAGTTGCGGCGGTCCTCGCGCGGCGTCACGCCGAAGCGCTCGCGATACGCATTCGAAAAGTGCGCCGCCGATGCAAACCCGCACGCAAGGCTGATCTGCACGACGGACTTGCTCGTGCGCTGCAGTTGCGAGCGCGCTTTGGCGAGGCGCAGGCCGAGGTAGTACTTCGACGGCATCGCGCCGAGATACTGGCGAAACAGCCGCTCGAGTTGCCGCCGCGAGACGCCGACGAGGCCCGCGATTTCATCGGAGGTAAGCGGGTCCTCGATGTTCGCTTCCATGAGCTGCAACGCATCGTTCAGGCGCGGGTTGCGCTCGCCCGGCGCGGTCACGAACGGAATGCGCTGACGCTCGTCGCCGCTTCTGAGCGTGCTTGCGCCGAGTGCGTCGGCGATGCGCTCGGCGAGTTCCGGGCCCTGCTCGCGGCCGATCATCGCGAGCATGGAATCGAGCGTCGACTGGCCGCCCGCGCAGGTCGCGCGATCACGATCGATTTCGTAAATGTGTTGCGTGACGATCGTGCGTTCAAACTGCTCGGCGAACTGTTGATAGGTCTCCCAGTTCGCGGCCACGCGATAGCCGTGCAGCAAGCCCGCCATCGCGAGCCACCAGATGCCGTGATGGATGCCGGTGACGAGCGGCGTGCACTGACCCACGCGCGCAAGGTTCGCGAGAAAGAGGCGGGAATCGTCGAACGGCTGAAAGCGCTCCGTGACGACGATCAGCCAGTCGCACGCGAGCGTGTCGTCGAATGCGCTTTCGGCGGGCCATTGCGCGCCGCCTGAAAGCGGCACCGGGCGCGCGTTCCACGAGACCATGCGCCAGCGGTAGAGTGCGCGGCCATCGATCTCGTTGGCGAGATTGAGCGCATCGACAATCGGCCCCACGCCCGACATCGAAACCGGCGACAGCGCCACAATCGCGACTTCGGCGGTGCGCTCCGCGCGTGCGGGAGCATCGGAAGCAGCGGCAGAAGCAGTATCAGAAGCGGCGGTACGCGCGGCCTCTGCGGGCGCACTGGAACGGGTGGGACGTGTCATCGGCGACGAAAGGGCCTTGGGGCGCAGCAGCGGCGCGCTTATTTGAGGCTGCCCGAGAGGTGCGACGGATACTGCTTCTCCGCGCACGACGCAGCTCCGAACGCGTCTACTCGATGCCGAGTTGGGCGCGAATCGCGGGCAGCATGTACTGCACGGCCGCACGCCCTTCCGCGATGGCGGGCTCCGCACGGTGGAAATCGAATATCCCCATGCCGCCAAGGCGCGGCTGAATCAGCACGTCGGCAGGCTCGCCCGCAAGGCGGCTGCGCGTGATACGCACCTGCATGATGTCGATGCTCTGCGCGATCGAACTGAGCATCGACGGCACGCGTGCGCTCGGCGGCGGCGCCACGCGCACGTCGGTGCTCGCCTGCCCTGCAGGCTGGAGCCAGCGCGGAAAGCGCTTGCCGTTGCGGCGCAGCAGCGGCTGCGGTTCATCGGGCGTGGAGGATGCCGCCGATTCGGCGGATTCCGGGGGTTCCCCCGGCGCGGAGCGTGAGGAGAACGCTGCGCCCTCTGGCGCCTCGCGCAACACGGTGTCGATGGTGCCGCCCAGGTCGCGGCCATTCAGGATGTCGTGATTGAGGTCGACGGCGATCACGCAATCGGCGCGCATCGCCCGCGCGGCGGAAACCGGCACCGGGTTGCTGAGGCCGCCATCCACGAGCCACACGCCGTCGTGCCAGATCGGCGTAAACAACCCCGGAATCGCAATCGACGCGCGCACCGCGTCCACCACGCCGCCTTCGCTGAGCCAGATTTCGCGGCCCGTATCGAGTTCGGTGGCGACCGCCGTGAACGGCAGCTGCAGCTCGTTGATGCCGCGTCCGTTGAACTGGTTCGCGAACACATCGATCACCTTGCGCCCGCCGAGCAACCCGCCCGAGAGACGCACGTCGAGCAGCCGCACGACGGTCTGCCAGGTGAGGTGGCCGACCCACTCTTCGAGCCAGTCGAGGTCGCCGTTCGCATACACGGCCCCAACGAGCGCGCCAATCGAGGTGCCGCACACGACGTCGGGTTTGATCCCGGCCTCTTCGAGCGCGCGGATCGCGCCGATGTGCGCCCAGCCGCGCGCCGCACCGCCGCCGAGCACGAGACCGATGCGCCGGTTACGCCGCCGGTTCATCATGCGCGCCTCCCGCTTGTCTGTGAGTCAGTGACCGCGCATCACGTCCGAGCGGGAAGTCGTGGTGACCCGCCCGTCCGGTCCGAAATGCACGTTGAAATACGCTTCCTGTTCGACGCCGCCTTCGCGCCACTTCCAGCTCCACACCGTTTCCTTCTTGAGCCGGAAGGCGGCCACCTCGCCCGGCTTGCCGAGCAGTTGCCGCACTTCGTCCTGACTCATGCCGATGGTGATCCTCGCGAAGTTCTCGGCGGTGAGCACCTGGGTGATCGCGACGAGCCGGCCGTTCGAGCCGATATCCACCATGTAGGTATTGAGGCCCGCCGGGCCGCGCGGATATTCGAGGCGGCGCGAGCCGTCGTCGAAGATGCGCTCGGTCTCGGGTTTGCCCATCTGCCTGCGCACGTCGTCGAGCGTCGAAATGCCAGGCTTCATGCCCTTGAACAGGAGCACGTCGGGTTTGACGGAATCGAAGAAAGCCTTGAGGGTCTGCCACATGGAATCGATCTGGCGGTCGTCGCAGCCGGAAAGCGCGAACGCCGCGAGCATTGCCGCGACGGCCGCGAAAACCCGCGCCTTGTGCAATTCAAGCTTCATGGTCCGAACCGCATTCACCGTGAATCACCTGGGCTCATGCCGGGGATGGGGCGTCCGCCCCGCCTGTATCCCCCAATGTACCCGCTATTACACGTTCTCGTGATGGCCGGACCGTGCGGTATCGCGCTCATGGGCGATTCTCACCGACGCGGGCACGGGCACCGGCGCGGGCGCAAGCGGCTTGCCCGTGCGTATGGACCAACGCGTGCGCGCAATTTCCACGCCTTGCCAGGAAACCAGCGCGACACAGCCGAACACGACCTCGCGCATCCGTTTGACGAGCGCGAGCGACAGCGCAACTTCGTGACCCACGCCGAATAGCTGTGCGAGCAGCACGACGGTCGCCTCCTGGATGCCGAGGCCCGCGGGAACCATGAAGGCCGCGTGGCGCACGGCCTGGGTCAGCGCCTCGATGGCGAGCGCGCCCTCGATCGAAACCGGGAATCCGAGCAGGCGCAGCGCCCACCAGGTCTCGAACGCGCCGACCATGTAGCCCGCGAGCTGCCAGCAGAAGGCGCGGAACATGAGCCCGGTGCGCGACATCAGCGCGTTGAGATCGCGGTCGAGCTGGTGGCCGTCGATGCCGAGCACGATCGGATTGTTCGCGCCGAACATGCGCGATGCCCAACGTTCGATTGTGTGAAAAATGCCGCCGCGCCGCAACAGCACGAACGTCACGACCGGTATCGGCAGCGAGAGAACGAGTGCGAGCCCGATTGTCGTGATCGTGCGCAGCGAACTGCCGTCGCCGGTCGCCGCGACGATCAGCACGAGGCCGAGCGCCGAGAACGCGTACTGGACGGCCATCGTGATGAGCACTTCGACGATCACCGATGCGGTGACGAAGCTGCCGTCGCGCAGCCGCCAGCGCGCGAGGCGGATGCCGACGATTTCCCCGCCCACGCCCATCACGGGCAGGAGCCGGCCAACGCCCTCGCGCACGGCGGCGACCCACAACAGGAAGCCGAGCGGCAGGCGTTTCGCGAGCAACAGGCGCCAGGCGTGGGCATCGAGCAGCAGCGGCAGCGCATGGAACGGCACGAGCCAGAGCAGCACGGGACCCGCCGTGCCGATGATGTGCATGACGTCATGCGCGCCGTCGCGGATGACGAGCGCGATCAGGATGGCGATCCCGACCGGCAGGCCCAGCCATTGCAGCCACTTCATGAAGGTCGAACCTCGCTTGCCAGCGCGTTCGCGCCGGGTCGGGCCGGACCGCCGAAAAATACGTCGGCGAAACCGCCGTGGCGCACGCGCGCCGCCGCAAGTGCCGCTGCGACGCGCGGCGAGACGAGCGCATCGAGTTCGTCGGTGTGGCGATAGGCCTGCATCGACGGCGTGATGGCTTCGACACCCGCCTCGGCCGGATGGCAGTAGATCTCGCCGACGCCCTGCGCCGGCAGATTCGCGATGGCGTCGAGCAGCACGGCCTCGTCCATCGCGCCCGTGTTCGCGATGCCCACCACGAAGTCGTTGTACGCGATGCCCGCGCGCGCGAGTCGCGCGCGCACGAGATGAAGCCAGGGCTTGAGCGCGAGCGGTGCACCCGCTTCGAGCGGCAGACGCATTGCACGCAGCCCGTACTCACGGCCAATCCGGATGATCAGCGAGAGCACCGTGGGGTGCAGATGGAAATGCTTGTGGGTATTGACGTGATCGAGTTCGAGCCCGGTCGCGGCGAACGCCTCGAACTGCGCGCGAATCTCCTTCGCGAGCTGCGCGCGCACGTGCGGCAAAAAGAAGAAACGTACGCCGTCGCGCACCATGTTGTCGCCGAAGCGGCCCTGCGCGTCGACCAGTGCGGGAATCTGCGCGCGCGGCAGCATCGACGCGCCGTCGGCCAGCACAAGGTGCAGGCCGACGCGCAAACCCGGTAGGCGCCGGGCGCGCGCTACGGCATCGGCAGCCGCGTTCGCGGCCACCATCAGACTTGCTGCATTGAGCACACCCTCGCGGTGCGCGCGCTCGACCGCGGCGTTGACTCGCTCGTGCAGGCCAAAGTCGTCGGCGGTGAAAATCAGCGCGCGCGTTTCGCGAGACTGCCGTTCCATCATGCCTCGTGGGCGCGCAGGAAGCGGAAGAACTCCACACCTTCGCGCAGACGGCGCTTCATCATGTCCCAGCTCGTGAGCATCTCGCGCAGGATTTCCCAGATCTTCGAAGGCCGGAAATAGAACTCGCGATAGAACTTCTCGAGGTTGTGATAGATCTCTTCGCGCGAGAGGTGCGGATAGCCGATCGCAGCAAGCTGCACACCTTCCTTGGAGACGAGGTTGACCACCTTGTTCTCTTCGAGCCAGCCGTTGTCGACGGCCTGCCTGTAGAGCGCCGTGCCCGGATACGGCGCGGCGAGCGACACCTGGATCGTGTGCGGATTGATTTCCTTCGCGTACTCGATCGTCTTCTTGATGGTTTCCTGCGTCTCGCCCGGCAGGCCCAGGATGAAGGTGCCGTGGATCTTGATGCCGAGCTTGCGGCAATCCTCGTTGAAGCGGCGCGCGATATCGGTGCGCAGACCCTTCTTGATGTTCAGCAGGATCTGGTCGTCGCCGGATTCATAGCCCACGAGCAACAGGCGCAGACCGTTTTCCTTCATGATCTTGAGCGTCGAATACGGCACATTCGCCTTCGCGTTGCACGACCACGTCACGCCGAGCTTGCCGAGGCCGCGTGCGATCTCTTCGACGCGCGGCTTGAAGTCGGTGAAGGTGTCGTCGTCGAACATGATCTCCTTGACTTCGGGCATGTTGTCCTGAATCCACTTCACTTCTTCGAGCACGTTCTCGACCGAACGCGTGCGGTAGCGGTGCCCGCCCACCGTCTGCGGCCACAGGCAGAACGTGCACTTCGAACGGCAGCCGCGGCCCGTATAGATCGAGACGTACGGATAGTTCAGATAGCCGATGAAGTAGTTGTCGATCTTCAGATCGCGCTTGTAGACCGGCGCCACGAACGGCAGCTCGTCCATGTTCTCGATCATCGGGCGCGCTTCGTTGTGCTCGATCGAACCGTCCTTCCCGCGGTAGCTCAGGCCCTTGATGTCGGCGAACGGCAGGCCATCGGCTACGTCCTTGCAGGTGTAGTCGAATTCCTCGCGGCAGACGAAGTCGATTGCCGGCGTTGCGGTAAGCGAATTGTGCGGATCGACCGCGACCTTCGCGCCCACCATGCCGATCAGAACCGACGGCTTGCGCTTTTTCAGGTCCTGCGCGAAGAGCGCATCGGTCGGGAACGACGGCGTGCTCGTGTGGATGATGACGAGGTCGTAGCCGTCGGCGATCTTGAGCGTGTCTTCGACGGAAAGGCCGTCGGCGGGCGCGTCGAGCACACGGCTGCCGGGCACGAGCGCCGCGGGTTGTGCGAGCCATGTCGGATACCAGAACGAGCGGATCTCGCGCTTCGCCTGGTAACGCGAACCGGCGCCACCGTCAAAGCCGTCATAGGACGGGGCCTGCAAAAACAGCGTTTTCATGAGATGAGTGCTCCGGCAACCCGGGGATAACGGGCAAAAATTGGAATGACAAAAATTAAACGTAGCGCGCGCCGCTCATGCAGCACGCGCGATTAAATCTGCGGATTAACGGCCGTCGGACACCTCGACCGCTGCACGCCGCGCCGGCGCGGTAACGCCTGCGTCCGCCGTCTCGGGGTTCGCCACCGGCACGCGCACGCCGCGCCATACGACATGCGAGCCGAACGCGGCCGACAGCCATTGCAGCGCGAGCAAGGTGTCGCGCAGCGGCACGAGCGGCAAATCGTGCCAGAAGGTGCGCCAGTTGGCGCTGCTGCGTGCATGCAGCACGACACGCGCGATGATACCGCCAGCAGTGCTCGCGCCGAGCACGAACAACGCCGCCGATGTGGTGCCGCTGCCGGCAAGCGCCGTGGTGATGCCCTGGTTGCCCGCGATGAGCAGGAGGCTGAGCAGCGCGCCGAGCACGAGCCACGGCGACGTGAACGTGATGAAGAGCGAGGCGAAGCCCCCCGGATTCACCGAGCGGATCGTGCGCAGCCAGCGCGTCTCGCGCAGCCACAAAGAGCGGAACGTCGGCTCGATGACGTCGGTTGCGACTACGACAGGCGCGAGCACGGTTGCAAGCCCGTGATCGCGCGCGAAACGCGCGAGCAGATAGTCGTCGGCGAGGCAGTCCTTGAGCGACGTGAAGCCGCCGATGCGTTCCAGCGTCGTGCGCGACAGCGCGAGCGTGGCGCCGAATCCGAATGCGCGCGAGCCCGTGCTGTGCGCGACGCGCACCGAGGGCGCGAACCATTCGTTGATGAAGAGCGCGCCGACGCGCGGCCAGAAACCGCCGACGCTGCGCGCATAGTAAAGGCAGGTCACAACGCCCACCGACGAATCGGCGAGCGGCGCGGTGACGATGTCCAGATAGTCGGGCTCGACGGCGATGTCGCTATCGGCGACGACGAGCGCGTCGTAGCGCGCGTGCGCCGCGAGATTGATCAGGTTGCTGACCTTCAGGTTGCTGCCGTAGACGCGCTTGTCGATGACGAGCTCGATATCGTGATCGGGATAGGCGGCCTGCAACTGGCGCACGACGGCAATGGCCGGATCGGACGGCGACGACACGCCGAACAGCAACTGGAAACGCGGATGGAGCTGCTCGCAGAAGGTTGCGAGATTTTCGTAGAGACGCGGCTCTGCGCCGCACAGCGGCTTGAGCACGCTCACCGGAATGGCGCGTCGCGCACGGGCGCGCCGGGCGGCCTCGCGCACCTGCGCGGCCGAGCCGAGGCGCGGCATCGTGAGCGCGGCGAAGATCGCGTAGAACGCCGCCACACAGCATCCCGCGATTACCAGCCACCAGGCCGATGGCAACTGCACCGTCATGCCAACACTCCCGGCCGCCCGATCCGCACGGAGCGGCCCTGCTGGAGCGCAGGACCGATATCCATACCGGTCAGATCAAGCGAATCGCTTCGTACCATTTGCACAACCCTGAAATCCGGAAAAAAGCCCAACGCGCATCCTAGCCACAAAGCACGTTCCTTGCAGGAAACCGGCCGCGAGACGGAGGCGTTTTAGCCAATGCAACGTGAATTAATGAACGACTTAAGGACGCAATAGGCGAAATCCACACTGTTGCGGACTGCTCGGGATTGCTCGCGCCCCGATTCGACGCCGAAAATTGTAGCAGTAACCACCCGGTCACGCCTTAGCGCTGGCAGCAAAACTGCTTCCTGCCGTTGCAATTTCGATGAATTTTTCAGCCCGCGGACGATTCGCCTTCAACGTTCACAGGCTTTTGGCGCTCAAGAAAGGCATTTGAAACCCATATTCTTCGCAAGGGCGATAGTCGCCCGGCCGGATGAATTAACCCCACGCGCAGATATAAACGATTCTCGATTTCGTTTGGACTCGTGTGCGCCCGGTTTCGCTCGTGCGCGCTCATTCAAGCTTCTTTGCGCTCATTTGCATATTGGCTCGCCATCAGCAAGCACCGGAGCGCTCCTGCACAATGCAACATACTTCGCGTCCGCTTTGCCGGGCCGCGCCTCACGAAATGCGAAACACCAGGCACCAGGCACGAAACACCAAGCGCAAAACACCAAAAGCCATGATCCCCTTCTCCGTCCTCGATCTCTCGCCGATTCCCGCTGGCTCGAACGCCGGCGCCGCCCTGCGCAATACGCTCGATCTCGCGCAGCACGCCGAACGCTGGGGCTACCATCGCTACTGGCTCGCCGAGCACCACAACATGACCGGCATCGCCAGCGCCGCGACATCGGTTGTGATCGGCTACGTCGCGGGCGGCACGCGCACGATTCGCGTCGGCGCAGGCGGCATCATGCTGCCGAACCACGCGCCGCTCGTGATCGCCGAGCAGTTCGGCACGCTCGAATCGCTTTACCCCGGCCGTATCGATCTCGGACTCGGCCGCGCCCCCGGCACCGACCAGACGACGGCGCGCGCGCTGCGGCGCGATCTGCAGTCGAGCGCCGATGCGTTCCCCGACGACGTCACCGAACTCCAGCGCTATTTCGCGCCGCCCGTCGAAGGCCAGCGCGTGCGCGCCGTGCCGGGCGCGGGGCTGTCCGTGCCGCTCTATATCCTCGGATCGAGCCTCTTTGGCGCGCAGATGGCAGCCGCCATGGGTCTGCCGTTCGCATTCGCTTCGCATTTCGCACCGGACCACCTGTTGACGGCGCTGCGAATCTATCGCTCGCAGTTCCGGCCGTCTGCCGCGCTGGCGAAGCCTCATGCGATCGTGGGCGTCAATGTCTTCGCTGCTGGCTCCGATGACGAAGCACGCTTTCTCTTCACTTCGTTGCAGCAGCAATTTCTGAATCTGCGGCGCGGCACGCCCGGCCAGTTGCCGCCGCCCGTCGAAAAGCCCGACGCGGACGCATTCGAACTCGCGGGTGTGGAAAATGCGCTCGCCTGCTCGGTGGTCGGTGCGCGCGAAACGGTGCGCGCAGGGCTCGCGTCGGTAATCGAGCAGACCGGCGCCGACGAGCTGATCGTCACCGCGCAGATCTACGATCATGCCGCGCGGCTACGCTCGTTCGAGATCACCGCTGAAGTGCGCGAGGCGTTGGCCGCCGGGAAATGAGCGCGGCAGCGTGGGATTCGCGGCGCGCCGCATTCCAGGCTGCGTGGGCTGCGCCGCATGAAACGCCTGCGCAGACACTTGACGAGCGTTTCGCCATTCGGGTTTTGGCGAGGCGTCGCACGCAGCCGCCTTCGCCCGATTCGCTGGACGACATGTATGGAAGCCAGTCCGGCAGCGAGTTGAAGCCGCCGATCCGTTGCCGCACGATGTCGGGCGAAACGGGAATCCCGATGGATGCACTGGCCCGAGCCATTTCTCTCTCCTCAGGCGTTGGCCGGCAGCGGCGCGTTCGCCGCCACGAGACCTTGCTCGCGCAACTCGCGCCAGAAGTCCGCGGGAATGACCTCCTTGACGGCCGCGTGGTCTTCCGCGATGCGGGCCGGCTTGCTTGCGCCCGGAATCACCGCCGCGACGACCGGGTTGGCCAGCACGAACTGCAGCGCCGCGGCCTTGACGCTCACGTTGTGGCGAGCGGCGACGGCCCTGATGCGTTCGACCTTCGCGAGAATCTCCGGCGACGCCTTCTGGTATTCGAAGTTCGCGCCGCCCGCCAGCACGCCGGAACTGTACGGACCGCCTGCGACGATCTCGACGTTCCGCGCGGCGGCAGCCGGTATCAGGCGCTGCAACGCACGCTCGTGATCGAGCAGCGAGTAACGGCCAGCGAGCAGGAAGCCGTCCGGCTTCGACTCGGAGAGGTCGAGCAGCAGTTCGCACGGTTCGACGCGGTTCACGCCAAGTCCCCAGGCCTTGATGACGCCTTCGTCACGCAGCCGCGTCAGCGCACGGAACGCGCCCGTACGCGCCGATTCGAAGACCGCGAGCCATTCGTCGCCGTAGAAGTCCTGTGCGACGTCATGTACCCAGACGATATCCAGGCGGTCGGTGTTCAGGCGCTTCAGGCTGTCTTCGACCGAGCGCAACGTGGCGTCGGCCGAATAGTCGTTGACGATCTTGTTAGGAAGGCCGAATTCGAACACGCCGCCTTTCTCGCCCAGATCGCGCGCGCCTGCATCCTCGATTTCATCGAGAATCACACGGCCGACTTTCGTGCTCAGCACGTATTCGTCGCGCCGATAGCCGGCAAGTGCTTTCCCGAGGCGGATTTCGGACAGGCCCGCGCCGTACAGGGGGGCCGTGTCGAAATAACGGACGCCCTGATCCCACGCCGCCTTGACGGTCGCCAGTGCTTCGTCTTCCGGAATGTTCCGGAACATGTTGCCAAGCGGGGCTGTGCCAAAACCGAGCCGCGTACCGGCCGGCAACTTATCCTTGATACTCATCGATCTGCTCCTTGTGTTGAGTCGGTAGCGAGAGTCTAGGTTGCCAGGCTAAGTCCGTCCAAGACATAATTAGACAGACTTGAGTCCCATGAGGTCTTATATGCTGGACATCCGCCAGTTGCATTATTTCGTGGCTGTCGCCGAAGAAGAGCACGTCGGCCGGGCTGCAGAACGGTTGCATATTTCGCAGTCGCCGCTCAGCCGCCAGATCGCCCAGCTCGAGGAACACCTCGGCTTGACGCTGTTCGAGCGCTCGCAGCAGCGCATTCGTCTGACGACCGATGGACGGACATTTCTCGCCGAAACGCAGGCGTTTCTCACCCACGCGAAGCGCCTCGAAGCGCTCGCGCGGCGGCTGGGGCGCGGCGACGAAGGCGGTCTGTGTATCGGCTATCTGGAGAACGCGATGCACTCCGGCGTCCTGCCCAACGCGCTGCGGCAACTCCGCGAGGACAAGCCCGATGTGCACATCGCGCTCTACAACTACCGCTCGACCGAACAGCTCACGGGCCTGCGTCAGCGCAGCCTCGACATTGCCCTCGTCTGCGATCCGCCACCGTCCGACGACCCGGATCTCGAAGCCGCACAGGTGCTTGACGACCCGATGCTGCTCGCGATTCCGGAGGGCCATCCGCTCGCCGACGCAAAACACTTCACCCCTGAAGACCTGGCGGCGCAGAAGTGGATTGGCGTGATGCACACGGAAGGCGCGCTGCGGCACGACAACTTCATTGCGGCATGCGCGAAGGCGGGCTTCACGCCCGATATCGCGATGGAAGCGACCGAGCCGCTGGCCGCGCTCGGGCTCGTCGCCGCCGGCCTCGGGCTCACCATGATCCAGCAAAGCCTGCGCCATCAGGCGCCGGCCGGCGTTGTGCTGCGCGAGCTGTCATGGTTCAGCTACCGCACGGCTCTTTGGGCCGCATGGCACAGGGTCAACCTGAGACCACTCGTCGAACGCTTCCGCATGACATTGCTACATTCCAGCGGCACGCTGCGGACATGAGCAGACAGTTCATGCCGGTCGAGACGTGGATATTCGTAGATCCAATCCGGTGGAGCGCTTCCGGTGTCGGGACACAGCTTCCAGGCCGGGGACCGGTGATTCGAGTCCCGCCTGCCGCACCAGAAACCATCCGTTTGGCACAAGGGTTACCAGACCCCGTGCTACTCTTGGCGACGATCCGACACCCTTCGACGGAGAATGCACGATCCAGACGTTGCGAACCCGAACCACGCTTCATCTGATGGCCGCCGTGCTGCTTTCCACGAGCGTGTGCACGGCGCATGCGGCTAATCTCGGCTTTTTGCGCGACACGCCGGTCGCGGCGATGACGCAACAGGACAACGCCGCGCTGCTGAAAGTGCTGCGCGAGTCGCTGGACCATAAGGCGGACGGAGAATCGACGCAGTGGTCGTCCGAAGGGGTGAGTCGCGGCATTCGGGTCGACGCGACGGTCACGCCGGACCGCACCACACATGACGGCCCCCGTACCTGTCGCGAAACCAGCGTCGTTCTGCAATCCCGGGGCCAGTCGATGACATTGCACCCGCGTTTCTGTCGCGAGGGCGGCGGCGAATGGGTCTTTCAACGGACGCATTGAGCGAACCGCCGGTTTCGCCTGGTCGCGCGCAACGCAGGAACAGGCGTCGCGACTGAAAACTGCTTGATCGCTCAACGGTTTTCCGGCGCCGCTGCCAGCCAGGCCAGCAGCGCCTTGTGAAACGCCTGCGGATCCTGAATCTGCGGCGCATGGCCAAGCTCGGGAAACTCGATGAGCGTCGCGTGCGGAATCGCCCGCTGCGCGGCCTTCGCGAGTTCCGGGTAATGGCCGAGCTTCGCGCGCACTTCGGGCGGCGCGGCATCCTTGCCGATTGCGGTCGTGTCCTTGTCGCCGATCAGCAGCAGCGTCGGCATCCGCAGCTGGCCGAATTCATAAATAACGGGCTGCGTGTAGATCATGTCGTAGAGCAGCGCCGAATCCCACGCCACCTGTTTCTTGCCGGGCCCGCGATACATCCCCGCCAGCATCTGCACCCACGGCTCGTACGAAGGCCGCCACTGCCCCGCGTAATACGTGGCCTGCTCGTAGCGGCGAATGCCGTCCGCGCTCGTCTTCAGTTCGCGCGCATACCAGTCGTCGACGGATAACGACGGCACGCCCAATGCCTTCCAGTCTTCGAGGCCGATCGGGTCCGCGAGCACGAGTTGCTCCGTGTCCTGCGGATACATCAGCGCATAGCGAACGGCAAGCATGCCGCCCGTCGAATGGCCGATCATCGTCGCGCGCACGATGCCGAGCGACGCAAGCAGCGCATGGGTGTTGCGCGCGAGCTGCTGGAAGCTGAACTGATAAGCGGCAGGCTTGCTCGACTTGCAAAAACCGATCTGGTCCGGCGCGATCACGCGGTAGCCCGCCGATGCCAGTTCGCCGATCGTCTGCTCCCAGGTCGCGGCGCAGAAATTCTTGCCGTGCAGCAGGACGACCGTGCGGCCGTTGGGCTTCGTCGGCTGGACATCCATGTACGCCATCTGCAGCGACTGCCCCTGCGATGTGAACGCGAATTCCTGAACCGTGTGCGGATAGCTGAACCCTTCGAGTTCGGGACCGTACGCAGGGCCATCGTCGGCCACGACGGTGTGACTGAACGCAGCGGCGCAGCACACGGCAGCGAGGGCGGAAAGTTTGCGGATCAAGGTCATGAGCGGGGAAGCGTGTTGTTCGTCCGGTTCGTCCGGTTCGTCGCCGGGTTGGTCGCCAAATGCGGATAGCGGGTGCGGCGAGGTACGCAGCACGCACCGCCAGCGATTCTAGCGGCGCGGCACAGCGCCTGCGCCCGGACGCACAGATCCGCTCCGGCCCGAACGCGCGGCAAGCGCTTCGCTGCGGGCCGATACGTCCCCGCAAGAGGCCGTCGCAACACACCACCGCGGTACGCAACTTCAATGCGTACCGCCAATTCGCATGACGTGCCATTCGGTGCTAGAACAATCTATACAAGCCAACAAAAAAGCGTCAGCGAGCATCGGCGGCGCGCGGACAAAACGCGCACGAACACGCACCAACGCGCACCAACGCGCCAGTCAATCCGGGGGCACAACAAGGAGACAGGAGACATCCATGGAAGCTCCGGCAAGCCTCAACGATCTGCAACGCACGACGCTCGCGATCGTGCTCGCGGGCGGGCGCGGCACGCGGCTCGGCCCGCTCACCGACAAGCGCGTCAAACCCGCCGTCTACTTCGGCGGCAAGTTCCGCATCATCGACTTCGCGCTGTCGAACTGCCTGAATTCGGGCATCCGCCGCATCGCCGTCGTCACGCAGTACAAGGCGCATTCGCTGTTGCGCCATCTGCAGCGCGGCTGGGGTTTCCTGCGCGGCGAATTCAACGAGTTCCTCGACTTGTGGCCCGCGCAGCAGCGCGTCGAAGGCGCGCACTGGTATCGCGGCACCGCCGACGCCGTCTACCAGAATCTCGACATCATCCGCTCCATCGCACCGAAATACGTGGTCGTGCTGGCAGGCGATCACGTCTACAAGATGGATTACACGCGCATGGTCGGCGACCACGCCGCAAGCGGCGCGGACTGCACCGTGGGCTGCATCGAGGTGCCGCGGCTCGAAGCGCGCGCGTTCGGCGTCATGGCCGTCGACGAGTCGCGCCGCGTGACGGGCTTCGTCGAAAAACCCGACGACCCGCCCGCCATGCCCGGGCACCCCGACACGGCGCTCGCGAGCATGGGCATTTACGTGTTCAACACGGGCTACCTCATCAAGCTGCTCGAAGAGAACATCGCGATGTCGGCGACCGATCACGACTTCGGCAAGGACATCATTCCGCGCGTCGTCACCGAAGGCCATGCGATCGCGCATCCGTTCAGCCTCTCGTGCGTCAGTTCGGACCCGAGCGCCGAGCCGTACTGGCGCGACGTCGGCACCATCGACGCCTACTGGTCCGCGAATCTCGACCTCGCCTCGACGATCCCGGCACTCGATCTCTACGACCGCACCTGGCCGATCTGGACCTACCAGGAGCAGTTGCCGCCCGCGAAATTCGTCCGCGACCTGAACGGCCTGCAAGGCTCGGGCACGAACCTCATCGTCTGCGGCGGCTGTGTGATCTCCGGGTCGCAGATTTCGCGCTCGGTGCTTTCGTCGAATGTCGTCGTGAAGTCGTTTTGCAACATTGCCGAGGCAGTCTTGTTGCCGCAGGTCACGGTGGGCGCGAGCAGCCGGCTGCGCAAGGTCGTGGTCGACCGCGGCTGCACGATCCCGGACGGCACCGTGATCGGCGAGGATCCGGTACGCGATGCGGAACGGTTCTATCGCACCGAAAGCGGCGTCGTGCTGGTCACGCAGGACGCGCTCACGCGCGCGCAGGGCGGAACATAGCGGCAAGCCTGCCCGCGCGCCGTGCGAGCCCTGAGCACGCAGTGCGAACCTTGAACGCGCCGTGCGAGCCGTTCACCCGCCGTGCAGCAGCGAGCGCGCAGCAGCCCTGAAACCGCCCCGAATGACGTAGCAGAGCACCGAGAGGACACCCGCCCGATGACTATCCGCGTCCTGCACGTAGCCAGCGAACTCTATCCACTCCTGAAGACCGGCGGACTGGCCGACGTCACCGCCGCCCTGCCCGCCGCGCTGATCGAACAGGGCGCGGACGCCCGTCTGCTGCTGCCCGGATTCGCGGGCATCGCAGACGGTCTTGCCGATCTGCGCCCCATCGCACGGCTCGAACGCAGCTTCGGCGCGCGCGAGGCGTCGCTCGAACTCGGCCGCGTGCCGGGCAGCGATCTGCCGGTCTACATGATTCGCGCGGACAGTTTTTACGCGCGCCCCGGCAACCCTTATCTCGACGCCGAGCACGTGCCCTATGGCGACAACGCCCAACGCTTCGCGTTGCTCGGCTGGACGGCGGCGCAGCTCGCGCAGCACATCGACCGCGCGTGGGCGCCACAGATCGTGCAGGCGCACGACTGGCATGCGGGCCTCGCGCCCGCCTACCTGCGCGCGGCGGCGCGCGAGCATGGCCTGCCGGCCGGACACGCGCACGCGCGCTCGGTCTTCACGATCCACAACCTCGCCTACCAGGGCATCTTTCCCGCGCAGCAGTTCGGCAGCCTCGGCCTGCCCGCCGATTTTTTCGACATGCACGGCGTCGAGTTTTACGGCCAGCTTTCGTTTCTGAAAGCCGGTCTTTACTTCGCCGACAAAATCACGACCGTGAGCCCGACGTACGCGCACGAGATTCAGACCGTCGCCCAGGGCGGCGGGCTCGAAGCCCTGCTGCGGGGCCGCACGCACGATCTCATCGGGATTCTCAACGGCGTCGATTACGGCGTGTGGAACCCGGCCACCGACGAAACGATCGCCGCGCGCTATAGCGCCGATCACATGAGCGGCAAGCTGCGCTGCAAGACCGAGCTTCAGGCGCGCCTGAAGCTCGCCCAGAAACACGATGCGCCGCTGTTCGGCGTGGTGAGCCGCCTCACGGAACAAAAAGGCCTCGACCTGCTGCTCGCCGCGCTGCCCGAGATCGTCTCGCGCGGCGGCCAGTGCGTCGTGCTCGGCACCGGCGACGCGAGCCTCGAACAGGGCTTCGCGCGCGCGGCGCGCCAGCATCCCGAATCGGTTGCGGTCGAACTCGGTTTCGACGAGGCGCTCGCTCACGCGATCATCGCGGGCGCCGATGTGATCGCCGTGCCCTCGCGCTTCGAGCCCTGCGGGCTCACGCAGATGTACGCGCTCGCGTACGGCGCGCTGCCGCTCGTGCATCGCGTGGGCGGCCTCGCGGACACGGTCGTGGACGCATCCCTCGAAAATCTCGCCGACGCGCTCGCCACCGGTTTCGTGTTCGAGCGCTTCGAACCCGACGCGCTCACAGCCGCCATTCGCCGCGCCTTCGCGCTCTACGCGCGCAGCCGCGACTGGCGCGATACGCGCGAGCGCGCGATGCGCAAGGATTTCGGCTGGGCCGTATCGGCGCAGCGCTACATGGCGCTCTATCGCGAGCTCGTCTGACGCACGCGCGCATCACCCGCACATCGCCTCGACGACGGCTTCGGCGCAACAGCATCCGCATAAGCCGGTCGACTGCTTGTGCCCAATTCGGTTATCGTTGCTGCAATGCACTCTGCGTGCGACGCGCACGACGCGCTTGCTGCCGCCGTTGCTCGCCGCCGCAATAGCGCTGCAAACTCGCTGCATGTCGCTGAAATAGCGCTGCCATGTTGCTGAAATAGCGCTACCAGCGGGCCCGAATCCAACGGATCCACCATGAACAATGTCCTGAGCATCCAGTCCCACGTCGTATTCGGCCACGCGGGCAACAGCGCCGCCGTGTTCCCGATGCGGCGACTCGGCGTCAACGTCTGGCCGCTCAACACCGTGCAGTTCTCCAATCACACGCAATACGGCCACTGGACCGGCAGCGCGATCGACGCGGACCAGTTGGCCAGCCTCGTCGACGGCATTGGCGCAATCGGCGTGCTGCCGCGTTGCGACGCCGTGCTCTCGGGCTACCTCGGCGCGCCCGACCAGGCGCAGGCCGTGATCGACATCGTGCGCGCGGTGAAAGCGGCCAACCCCCACGCGCAGTATTTCTGCGACCCGGTGATGGGCACGGCGAACGGCTGCAAGGTGCAGCCCGGCATCGAGGAATTTCTCGTCTCGCACATGCCCGAAGTCGCCGACGCGTTGATGCCGAACCACAGCGAGCTGCAGCGCCTCGTGGGCCGCGAGATCGAGACCGCCGAGGAAGCCGTGGCCGCATGCCGCGAACTGCTGCGGCGCGGCCCGAAAGTGATCCTCGTGAAGCAGCTGCTCGACCGCAACAGTCCCGCCAACCGTTTCAACATGCTCGTCGTGACCGAGCGCGAAGCATGGCTCGCGCAGCGTCCGTTCTATCCGTTCGCGCGCCAGCCGGTCGGCGTCGGCGATGTGACGTGCGCCGTGTTCGTCGCGCGGCTCATGCTCGGCGACGCGCTGCGCCCGGCGTTCGAGCATACGGTCGCGGCCGTGAACGCCGTGGTCAAGGCGACGTGGGATGCGGGCCGCTACGAGCTGGAGATCGTCGCCGCGCAGGACCAGATCGCACGGCCGCGCGAGTGGTTCGACGCGTGGGCCGCCGATGGGGCGTGAGGTCCGTGACATGCGCGCGTGACATGCGCGCGGGATCGTGTGACGTCGCGTGGCACGGCACGGCCTATAATGCGGGCCGCGCACGGTGCGCACCTTGATTGAAGATTGAAGAGATTGACCGATGTCCGACCCGATCCGCAGCGAACAGGAAGAGTATTTCGAGCAGCTTTGCCTTGCCGTCGACGCAGGCGAAACCCACGAACAGGAAGCGATCGAATACTTCGAGACGCAAAGCCACGAGAACGATTTCGACGCCGCGCAATGGCTCGATATCGCGCTTTATCACGCGCCTGAAGTTGCGCGCGGCATCATCGATTTCGTCGACGGGAGCGACCGCGCGCGCAGCGCGATTGCGCAGACGATCGCGGACAACCTCGACATCGCGTACGGCGACGACGACTGCGAACGCTTTGCCGCGACGCTGCGCTTCGCGCTCGCCAACGGCGTGCCGGTCGATCTCGACGTGGTGCTCGACGGCTGCAACCGCGCACTCGACGATCTCGAAGACTGGGCCAACGAAGACACGAAAGCGCCGCTCGTGCAGCTTCGCGAAGCCGTGCTGGAGATGCAGGCGGGCTAATCGGTCGAGCCAGCCGGTCGCCCGCCCTGCGCGCGCACGACGATCTGCGCGTGCGTATCGCGCTGGATGCGCACGAGCGCATCGCGCATCTGCGCGAATTCCGCAGCCGAGCACATCTGATGGCCGAAGTGCGCCTTGAGGTGGCGCACGATCTGCACCGTGCGCGAGAGCGGATCGAACACGTAACGCGCCGCGTACGCGAGCGCACCGCCTGCCTCGCCCCCCTTCTCTTCCCCGCCCTGAACGCTCACATCGTGCGGCACATCGGTTACCCGCACGTTCGCTGGCAGCTGCATTTGCGCGGATTCGTCGTAATCGCCGCTCACGCAGGCCCACGGCTGCGTGCGGTGCGGCTGCGCGAGCCACGCGTCGATCCGCGTGGCAATGCCGCCCGCCAGGCTCGATAGCGCCGGCAGCGTCGTGGTGCCCTCGGGCCAGACGAAATGATCGAGCGTCCCCTCGGTCGTCGTCGAGAACGGGCCGGACGTCGCGTCGGGTGCGCTCGTCGTGATCTGCGCCTCGCCCGTGAGCCCGGTCAGCCGCAGACGCAGCATCGCGACCTGCTGCGCCTCCTTGCGCGTCGCGCGGCGAAACGTGTTGCGCTCGGGCTCCGCGCCTGCGCCGTCGTCCTCGACGTGATAGCGGTACACCGCTTCGCCGTCGCGCCCCACGTCGATGGCGAGCCACGCGTCGCGCGCATGCGGCTGTGTCGCGGGCGTGCGGACCATCACGCCGTCGTCGACGAGCAGCGCCGGCCGATCCATCACACTTGCCGGTAGATAGCCGAAGGCGACGCCGCCCGACGACGTGTCCGCGAACACGCCGAGATCGGGCAGCCACGCGATCACGTGATTGATCGCATCGGCGCCGTAGCCGGGCACATCGGGCAGCGTATAGACGGGACCGAGGTGCACCAGCGCCGCCTCGGCACGGATGCCCGCCGCCGCGAGCAGCGCGGTAAAGAGCGCCACGTGGTCCTTGCAGTCGCCGTAACGGTTGCGCAGGACATCGACGGCACGATGCGGCACCGCCTGGGTTTCGCCGAGGAAAAGCGCGACATAGCGGATATTCAGGCGCATCCAGTCGTAGATGCGGGCCGCCGCTTCGCGCGGGTCGCGCGCGTCGGCCGTGAGCGCGTGCGCGAGCGCGGCAATCGACGGATCGGTCGCGCTCGGGTCGGCGGCGGCCTCACGATAGAGCGCGGCGAAAGCTGCGAAGCTCGGCACCGTCGTCACCATCAGGCGGTCGCCCCAGTTCGCGTAGGCCACCGCGCCCGGTTCGAGCAGCGCATACGGACCGTGGCTGTAATCGAAGATGTAGCGCGTACGGCCGTTCGCGGTGACCGGTGCGAGCGCAACGTAGCCGCGCGCGTCGACGTGCAGCGGCAGATCGGCGGGAAGGTCGAAGATGAGCCGCTGAAATTCGATGGGTTCGCCCGACGGCTCGACGAAATACGAAAACGCGCCCGCCTGCAGGGGTTTCGCGCGGCGCTTGCCGAACGTGAGACGCACTTGCGAGCCTGGCCGCACGCCGGGGTAGACGACCGTGCGCAGCACGCCGTCCTGGAAGGTCGGCGCGCCCGCCGAGCGCGGCTCCTGCACGTCGCGGATTCCCTGTGGGCCGACCGGATGAACCGTGCCGTCGGGGTCGATGGTCTGCGCCGATAGCGTCGTGATCGTTTCGATATCCTTATTGAACCAGACGTAGCGCTGCGCCGCCTGATCGACGCCCGCTCGCGTGTTGGCGCGCATCACGTTGTCGTCGTGTTCGGTGATGGAGCCGTCTTCCTGCACGACGAACAGATGCACGTCGCGCACAATCGTGGCCGGTGCGGCGTCTGCCGAATTCGCCTGATTCTGGGCCTGATCCTGCGCCTGATCCTGCGCGCCTTGCGCCTGCGCGACGCTCGCGGCCAGTACCGTACCCAACACTGCGCCCAGCACGCACGCAAGCCGCGCCGCAAACGCGCGTCTACGTCCGGCCATATTGCGCGCGCGCATGCGCCGCGCCGGGCCACGAGGTCGCCGCGAGCCGCCGCCCGCGTTCTTCCGCACGCCAGGCGCGCGGGCTCGCACCGAACTCGGCGCGAAACGCGGCATTGAAGTTCGACACGTCGTTAAAGCCGCTCGCGAACGCGATATCGACGATCTTCGTGTCTTCGCTGACAAGCCGCAGTGCAGCGCTACGCAAGCGCGCTCGCAGCAGATACTGATGCGGCGTCACGCCCGCCACCGCCGAGAAAGTCCGCAGGAAGTAGAACTCGCTCACGCCCGCCGCCGCCGCAAGGCTTGCGAGCGAGTGATCCGCGTCGGGCGTCTCGTCGATCAGGCGCAGCGCAGCCACGACGCGCGCGCGCGCCGATGCTGGCTGTGCCGCAGTGGCTGCGCCATGCGCGTCCTTGCCGCCCGCGGCGACCTGCAGCGTCGCGACCGCGAGTCCGAGCGCCAGTTCGTCCCACGCATTCCGCGCTTCAAGCGCGGTGGCCGCTTCGTCCCGCACGTTCGCACAGGCGCGCGCAACAATGGGCGCGAGCGCGCGCAGCGGCGGCACGCGCGGCGCCGTCCAGCAGCGCGCACCGTGCGCGAGGCCCGCTGCGGCAGCCTGCTCGTCAAGCCAGTCCGGATCGTAGTGGAAGGAGATGCAGCGGTCGCCCGCCGCGTGGCGGTGGCCGCACTCGAAGCATTCGCCCGTGCGGCCGAGCATCAAGGCGCCGGGTGTCAGCAGCGCGGCACCGCTGCTGCTGCGATAGTCGAATGCGCCCGCTGCGACGATCGCGAGGCACGCGCTCGCATGGCGCTCTTCAAAGGGCCGGTCGCGCGGCCCGAGCGTACAGACGACATCTTCGACCGACCATTGCGCACCTGTGGCAAGCGCGACGCCGATGGGCGGCCTGTTGGTACCCTCGGTACCGTCGCGCTCGCGCTGAACGAGCGCGCGTTGCAGTGGAGCAGCGAGAGCATGCACGGCGACCTCGCGAAACGATGGCTACGATTTTTGTTGTAGCACATCGACGCGCAAGGCGTAGCGCGTGCAAACGTCATTCGCGCCGGTCACGCGCTTGAGTGCGCGGCAATCGCCCGGCAAGCGAGCACGGCGATCACTCTTCTCCGAGGCGCGCGAGCAGCGCGTGGAGCTTCGTCACGTGACGCAGCAGCAATTCACGATGCTTCTCGATCTGTTCGAGCCGCCCCGCGAGATCGGCGCACACGCTCTCGTCGGGTTCGGCCGCCGCGATCACGTCCTCGACGCGTGCGCGCATGACGCTCGGCTCGACGGGCGGCACGCTCAGGTAGCGTTCGAGCTTGCGCACGTCCTGCACGGCCAGGTCGCGCATCTTGCGCACGCCCGCCATGCGGCGGTGCGAGTCCGCGCCTGCGGCAGCATCGTCGCGCCTGGCCGGGGCCGTCTGCCCGAAGATCGGCTCCGCGCGCAGCACCGGCGGCTTGCGCACCGGGTGCGCCGTGCCGCGAAAGCGCGCATGGGGCCGCTCGTTGTCGATCGACTCGCGCGCCGCGGGCGGCACCTCGTCCGTGCGATGCGGCACGTCCATCCAGCCCTCGGGCAAGCCCGTCACCGCCTCGACGCCGCGCACGAATTCGCCGCTGAAGGCGCGCTGCCCCGAGAGAATCAGCTTCATGTAGCTTTCGGAGAACGTCATCATGCGCGCAAGCCGCGTGGCCGCGCCCACTTGTCGGGTCAGGAGCGCAAGATTCGCGCGCCACACGGGCATGAGCGTTGCGCCGGTATCGTCCATCGCTCGGATCCTCCCTGGTTCGTGCGCACGCGCTATGCGCCCCATCCGGAAACCATGGAAACGGCGCGGCTCGCGTGTGCCGCGCCGGTGACTGAAGGTTAGTCGTTTCGTGCGATCGCGCGCAATCTACGTAACAGGTGCTTACCAGGTGCGTACGAGGCGCGCTCGCATGTCAGGGAACGAGAAAGAGAAAAAGCGGAACGGATGCGCGGCCGAGGGGCAGGACGGCGGCCGGAAAAGCAGGCGTTCGAGCCAGACGAACGCGGCTCGAACGGACTAGAAATGCCCGGTGAAGCGGTACCGGCTACCCGGATGCCAGAGATTGGCCACCGACGCCACAATCCCGCGCGACCAGGTGCGCCGGTGCAGCACGAGGCACGGCTCGGCCTCGCCCATCGCGAGGTGCGCGCGCGTATCGCCCTCCGGCGCAAGTGCCTCGATCCGGTACTCCACACGCTGCAAGGGCGCGACGCGCACGAGATACTGGTTCGGCGTAATGTGCGCGAAATCCTGCTCGGCGTAGCCGGGCGCCGCCGATGGATTGACCCAGCGCTCTTCGAGCTGCACGGGCTCGTCGTTCTCAAAGTGCAGCACGCGCGAGTGGAACACGGTGTCGTTCGCGCCGATCTGCATTTCACCGGTGAGCCACCCGTTGGCGCACAGCGCGCCGACCTCGATCACATCGGCGCGGTAGCGGTGGCCGCGTGCAACGATTTCGTCGGAGATGCTGCGGATCGCCACCAGCGTCGATTCGTACTTCGGCCGCGCGACAAAGGTGCCTGCGCCCTGCACGCGCGTGAGCACCTGCTCGGCGCTCAGCTCGCGCAGCGCGCGGTTCACGGTCATGCGCGCGACCTTGAATTCGCGCGCCAGCTCGTTCTCCGAAGGCACCTGGTCGCCCTCGCACCACTCGCCCGAATCGATGCGCGTGAGGATGAAGTCCTTGATACCCTGGTATGCGGGTGCGTTCATCGCGTGGCTATGCGCCCGTCATGCCGCGGCTTCGGACTCGAACGCAAGCGGGCTGTGCGCCGCAATCGCGCCGCCCTGCACGAGCCGCGTGACCGCCGCGATATCCGGCGCGAAATAGCGGTCGAGATCGTAATGCGGCACCTCGCTGCGCACGGACTCCATCACGCGCGCGAGCGCCGGGCTCGTCCGGTACGGCGCACGCAGATCCACGCCCTGCGCCGCCGCGAGCAGCTCAATAGCGAGAATGTTGGCCGTGTTGTCGGCGATGTCGGCCAGCTTGCGCGCGGCGAAGGTCGCCATCGACACGTGGTCTTCCTGGTTCGCCGAGGTCGGCAGCGAATCGACCGAGGCCGGGTGCGCCAGCGTCTTGTTCTCCGAGGCGAGCGCCGCCGCCGTCACGTGCGCGATCATGAAGCCCGAGTTCACGCCGCCGTCCTTCACGAGGAAAGGCGGCAGGCCCGAGAGCGTCGCATCGATCAGCAGCGCAATGCGGCGCTCGGCCAGCGCGCCGATTTCAGCGGCGGCGAGCGCGAGATTGTCGGCCGCGAACGCCACCGGCTCCGCATGGAAATTGCCGCCCGA
>NZ_JBHSMP010000009.1:0-354904 GCF_042655705.1 Paraburkholderia denitrificans
TTGCGGGCACGCTCTCGGGCGGCGAGCAGCAGATGCTGGCGATGGCGCGCGCGATCATCTCGAAGCCGAAGCTGTTGTTGCTCGACGAACCGTCGATGGGCCTCTCGCCGATCATGGTCGAGAAGATCTTCGAAGTCGTGCGCACGATCTCGCAGGAGGGCATCACGGTGCTGCTCGTCGAGCAGAACGCGCGACTCGCGCTGCAGGCGGCGCACCGCGGCTACGTGATGGATTCGGGCCTCGTCACGATGGAAGGCGATGCGAAGCAGATGCTCGACGATCCGAAGGTGCGTGCCGCGTATCTGGGTGAATGAGTGGGCGAATAACGCATCGCTCGACGCAGTAAATGAAAAGCCGCATGGGCCTCGCGCCCATGCGGTTTTTTTCATCGGTGCGCGGTGCGTGCGCTATGCGTCGGTGGGCGTCGGCGCCTCAGGGTTCCAGCCGCTTGCCGAGACTCACGACGGCATCGGTGCGATAGCCGAGCGACGCATAGAACGCGAGCACCTCGGCCTTGTCGTGCAACACCTGCAGGTTGAGCTTCGGGCAGCCGCGCGCGAGCAGCGCGGCTTCGGCGTGCTGCACGAGCCGCGTGCCGATGCCGAGCCGCCGCGCGCCGGGATCGACGGCGAGCGAGTACAGCCAGCCGCGATGGCCGTCGTAACCCGCCATGACCGTGCCGACGATCGTGCCGTTTTCGTCACCTTCGCCGCTATCGTTGCCCTCGCCGCGCGTGGCGACGAAGAACAGTTCCGGCTGCGTGCCGAGCTTGTTCTCGATCGACAGGCGCGGGTTGCGGTGAGGCTGGCTCGTGTCCCGATACTCGGGAAACGCCTGCATCCAGAGGCCGATCACCGCCTCGGTATCGCCGGGTGCGAAGGGGCGAATCGTGACGGTCATCGCGCGCGGCCTCCCTGACTTACAGCGAGTCCAGCACCGAGCGCAGCATCGCCATCATCTGGTCGATCTCTTCGTTCGTCACGTTGAGCGCGGGCATGAAGCGCAGCAGATTCGGGCGCGCGGCGTTGAGCAGCAGTCCGTCCGGTTGCATGACGCGCGCCTTTTCGACGATCTGCGCTCCGATATCCTTGCCGAGCAGCAGCGCGCGCAGCAGCCCTTCGCCGCGCTCGCCTTCAAAGCCGCGCTCCGCCGAAAGTTCGAGCAGTTTCTCGCGCAGATATTGGCCGCGTGCGCGCACGCCTTCGAGGAAACCGGGCGCAACCAGTTGCGAGATCACCGAATAGCCGACGGCCGTCATCAGCGGATTGCCGTTGTAGGTGCCGCCCTGATCGCCGGCTTCGAATACGCAGGCGTCGTTCTTCGCGAGCAGCGCCGCGAGCGGCACGCCGCCGCCGATGCCCTTGCCGAGCGTCATGATGTCCGGCTCGATGTCCGAGAGTTCATGGGCGAACAGCGTGCCCGCGCGGCCGCAGCCGCTTTGCACTTCGTCGACGATCAGCAGGATGCCGTGCTTTTTCGTGAGCGCGCGCAGTTGCTGCATGAATTCGCGCGTTGCGGGGATCACGCCGCCTTCGCCCTGGATCGGTTCGAGCATCACGGCGACGGTCTTGCGCGTGACGAGCTTTTCGACCGATGCGATGTCGTTCAGGTCTGCCTTCGGGAAACCCGGCACCTGCGGCGCGTAGATCGTGTCCCAGCCGGCCTTGCCGCTCGCCGACATCATCGCGATCGTGCGGCCGTGGAAGCTGTGATCGAACGTGATGACTTCGTACGCGCCGTCGCGATACTTCTTGCCCCACTTGCGCGCGAGCTTGATCGCGCCTTCGTTGGCTTCCGCGCCGCTATTGGCGAAGAACACCTTGTCGAAGCAGCTGTGTTCGGTGAGCAGGCCCGCGAGCTGCGCCATCGGCGCGTTGTAGAACGCGGGCGACGGATTGATGAGCAGGCGCGACTGCTTGTCGAGCGCTTCGATCATGCCTTCGTTGCAATGCCCGAGGCTATTGACGGCCCAGCCCTGAATAAAGTCGAGATAGCGCTTGCCTTCGTTGTCGTAGAGCCACGACCCCTTGCCGTGCGTGAAGACGATTTCGGGCCGGTTGGTGATGTACATCAGCGACTCGATCGGGTACTCGGAAAAATTCATGGCAGCGGGCTCCGCGCTCAGGACAGGAAACAGGGTTGGGAAGGCAGCCGCGGCGAAGCGGCGAGAAAAAACGAAAAGCCACGGCTGAGCGTGGCTTTTGCGATTCGAACTACATGCGCGTGAAGGTAAGACGCGCGTCCGCGATCAAGCCAGACCCAGCGAAGGGGGCGAGCGTCGACGTCGCAGAGCGGACTGGATGTGGTTCATGGGCGCAAGAATACGATAAGCGCGACGGCGCTGTAAACCGTCAATTTGCGGGCGGCCGAAGAAATATTCGTGACGGCCGCCGCGCAAATCGGGCTACAGGCGAGCTTCAGACCGGATTGGCGAGGTCCGCGGCGCTCGTGAACGAATCCGCGAAGAATTCGTTTTCCGGCAGGCCGTGGTGCTGCGAGAAGTCGCGCTGCGCCGATTCGACCATGACGGGCGCGCCGCACGCGTAGACCTGATAGCCGGACAGATCCGGCAGATCGTCGATCACTGCGCGGTGCACGAAACCCGTGCGGCCGGTCCATGCGTCGTTGGCCGCGGGCTCGGAGAGCACCGGCACGAAGCGGAAGTTCGGAATGTCCTTCGCCCACTGTTCGGCGAGATCCATCAGGTACAGATCCTTCTTCTCGCGCGCGCCCCAATAGAGCGTCATCGGACGCTCCAGCTTCTGGTGGATCGCGTGCTCGACGATCGCCTTGATCGGTGCGAAGCCGGTGCCGGAGGCGAGCAGCACGATCGGCTTGTCCGAGTCTTCGCGCAGGAAGAACGTGCCGAGCGGCGCTTCGAAGCGCAGGATGTCGCGCACCTTCAACTGCGTGAAAACGTGGTCGGTGAACGCGCCGCCCGGCATGTGGCGGATGTGCAGTTCGAGCGGGCCCTCCTCGTGCGGTGCGCTCGCCATCGAGTAGCTGCGGCGCGTGCCGTCCTTGAGAATGAATTCGAGGTACTGGCCCGCGAGGTACTGCAGACGCTCGTTCGCGGGCAGTTGCAGCTTCAGGACAATGACGTCGTCGGCCTTGTGCTCGATATCGGCGATCCGCGTGGGCAGCTTGCGCACCTGCACGTCGCGGACGCCCGCCACTTCGCGGATATCGATTTCGAGGTCCGACTGCGCGGTTGCGCAGCAGAAGAGGGCCATGCCGCGCGTCTTCTCGTCGTTCGAAAGCGCCGATGCGGCGTGCGCGCCTTGTTCGATTTCGCCGTTGACGACCGAGCCCTTGCACGAGCCGCACGCGCCGTTCTTGCAGCCGTACGGCAGACCGATGCCCTGGCGCAGGGCGGCGTTGAGAACGGGTTCGTCCGGCTCGACCTGGAATTGTCGGCCGCTTTGCTTGAGCGTTACGTTGAAAGCCATATTCGAGTAAAGGGTGAGTCCTGGATTCCTGAGGGCCGCCGCCTGCCTGCGCCGACGGCTTAAAATGGGTCCACCATGATTGCTACACGAACCTTGCGCCGAGCGCGCATCCTGATCGTCGGTTGCGGCGACGTCGGCTTGCGCTGTGCGGCGCTGTTGCATTCCCCGCGCGTGTTCGCGCTCACGAGCCAGCCTGCGCGCGTCGCGCGGTTGCGCGAGGCGGGCACGATACCGGTGCTCGGCGACCTCGACGTGCGTGCGAGTCTTGCGCGCCTCGCGGGGCTTGCGCCCGTGGTGCTGCATCTCGCGCCGCCCGAAACGTCCGGCGAAGACGACATGCGCACGCGCCGGCTGATTGCAGCGCTGAGCGCACGCCGCCGCTCGGTGGCGCGACCGGCCAGTACAGGCCGGCGCCCGCTGCGCGCCGATGCGGCGATGATGCTGCGGCCGGGGCTGCACGGGGCGGCAAGGCCGCACGGCACGGTCCTGAAGGCACGCACGTCCACATCCGCCGCGTTGTTCGTACCCTCCAGCGCATGCGTGACGCGCGTGCCGGGACGCGGCAAGGCGAGGCATATTGTATCTGAGCACCCTGCCAGACGTGTGCCTCTTCACGCTGGCCGGCCACGGCTCGTTTACGCGAGTACGACGGGCGTGTATGGCGATTGCCAGGGCGCGCGAATCGACGAAACGCGCCCGGTGCGGCCTGCCAACGCGCGCGCGAAGCGTCGCGTGGCGGCTGAGCGGCTGCTGCGCCGGGCGACCGCGCGCGGCGCGCTCGTTGCCACGATCGCGCGTATTCCGGGCATTTATGCGGCCAATCGCCTGCCGCTTGCGCGGCTTGCGAAGGGCACGCCCGCGCTCGTCGAAAGCGACGACGTCTACACGAGCCATATCCACGCCGACGATCTCGCCGCGATCATGGTGCGTCTTGCGACGCATGGGCGGGCATCGCGCGTGATTCACGCGTGCGACGACAGCGAGCTGAAGATGGGAGCGTGGTTCGATCGCGTCGCGGACACCTTCGGTGTGGCGCGCGCGCCGCGCGTGAGCCGCGCCGAGGCCGAGCAAAGGCTCGATCCGGTGCTGCTTTCGTTCATGAGGGAATCGCGCCGGCTTGCGAATGACCGGCTCAAGCGTGAGTTGCGAATGCGGCTGCGCTATCGGACTGTCGACGACTTTCTGCGCACGCTGCCACCGCACCCGTGAGAGTGGGCGCGGCGGCATGGCGCAAGCGTGCCGTTCACGTGATTGCCGGCAGCGCCTCGAGCAGGAGGAAGCAGAGCAAGGCGCCGATGAGGGCACCGATCAGGTTCGGCTGATATTGATGCCGCCAATACATCGAAGCGGCCAGAGCGCCAATCAAGACCATCCCGAACGCTACAAACGCCATCAACAGAGCGGGGATTTGGAATGTGCCGTTAATGATCATGCCGCCCCTCCTTGCATCGCTTGTAATCATTGTTTAAATGAGTATAGGGCGGAACGTCAGGAAGGGCATGCTGCAGCGCGGTGTAGATGACCGCCGTCCGTGCGTGATGGTGCCGCACTTCACGGTGCGGCGGCGGGGTGCAGTGCGCAAGGGCTTAGCTGCTTTTCAGCCGCTTCTCGCCCGTTTCTTATCCGCTTCTCAGTCGCTTTTCATCCGCTTCTTAGGTGGTACGCAGTGCGTCGATCTGGGCCGCGTCGAGCCATTGCCAGGTGCCCGGTGCCAGATCCGCAGGCAAGGCAAGGCCGCCGATGCGCTCGCGATGGAGCGCTTCGACACGGTTGCCCGCCGCCGCGACCATGCGCTTGACCTGGTGGTACTTACCTTCGAGCACTGTGAGTTCAAGCTCGCGTTCGCTGCGCGCGTGGGCTGCGACAGCCGCGATGGGCTCGCGTTCGCCGTGCAGGAGGACGCCGCTGCGCAGCGCGTCGAGCTGGGTGTCGTCGAGTGCGTGACGGGTCGTTGCGACGTACACCTTCGGCACCTTGCGTTTGGGTGAAGTGAACGCGTGGACGAACTGGCCATCGTCGGACAGCAGCAGCAGGCCGGTCGTGTCCTGGTCGAGCCGCCCGACGCATTGGACGCCGCGCGTCGCGAACTGCTCCGGCAGCAGATGAAATACGCTCAGATGATGCTGCGGGTCGCGCGAGCATTCATAGCCCGCGGGCTTGTTCAGCACGAGGTACGCGCGCTCGTGAAACGGCCAGACCTCGCCATCGACGCTGAACGTGAGCCCTGTAGTGTCGAATGACGCGAGCGGATCGGTGCAGGGCACGCCCGCGACGGCGACGCGCGCATCGGCGACGAGCGCGCGGCACTGTCGACGCGAGCCGAAACCCTGGGAGAAGAGAATGCTTTCGAGATTCATGAAGACCGGCGGACGACGTCAAACCGGTGCATTCTAACCGGCTCGGCTACTGTGGCGCTGTGCGCGTTGTCTCTCATGCACGGCAAGCGCCAGGTGGCTTTATCTTCAGTTTCGTTATGCTGAATAATTGAGGAGCCGGATTCGTTGCGACGGAGATGAGCGGGTCGCGGGAAAACGGCTGCATTGCCGCGATACCCGCTCAATGCTCGTGGTTGCTCCTCGATGCCACCCGCTGCCAACGCCCTTTGCCGGTCGCCGAGGGTGTTTCGGAACTGCGTGTCGATTACGGCCCCGGTTACCGGGTGTACTACACACAGCATCGCGGCGTCTGGTTCCTTCTGCTGTGCGGTGGAGACACGCGCACGCAGGACAGCGATATCAAGCACGCGCTTCGCCTTGCCCGTGAACTGGAGGATTAAACGATGGCTACCACTACCACCCGATACGACGTTGCCGAACACCTTCGCAACGAAGAGGAAATGCAGCTCTACATTGAAGCAGCCTTCGAGGAGGCGGGTGACGATGCGGCATTCATCGCCAAAGCACTCGGCGACGTAGCCCGTGCGCGTGGTATGGCGCAGGTTGCTCGCGACGCTGGACTCTCGCGTGAAAGCCTCTACAAGGCACTTTCCGGCGAGCGAAGCCCCGATTTTTCGACGTTGCTCAAGTCGTGCGGGCGCTTGGTCTACGGCTTCACCCTGAACTGGCCTGAAACCAGGTCGGCGAAGCGCCCCCGCCCGCCATGGCGGAACGCGGCGGCACTCACGACCACGGCGCCCGAAATGATCGCTCCGCGCATATTACGCAGCCTCTGACGTGTAGTTTGAAGCCGCGGCGCGGTAGTTCGCCGGATCGGCGAGGAAGGCATCGATATCGCTAGCGCGCCAGCCTACGGACCGGTAGCCGGACTGGACGATCTGGAGGTACATGCGCCCGCCGTCAGACATGCGATTGCCGGTGCCGTCCGGGTTGAAGCGGCTGTTCCTGATCTAGGTGTCGCTGAGCGGCATGGCGGTGGTATCGCGAGGCGAAACCTGGTGGTAAGCGGGTCAGTACCATCGAAAATACCACCGGCTGTCCACGGAACAAACTGGAGCACCCAGGAAAGAAAAAACCCGCGAAGCCTTGTGCTGTCGCGGGTTTCTGTACTTCGCCGGAACGTGCCGGAATACTTTCTGGTGCTCGGGCCGGAATGAAATTCCACCGTCAAAACCTTGCCGTGTAAGCCTTATGCGTTCGCGTGGTGGAGAACAACCCCCAAAACAACCCCCAGATCGTGCCCACTGGGCGGTTATCCATAGGCCGCAATGGGATGCGGCGCGGTGATACCCGAAGTTTCGCCACCGTCTACAACCCTGTACAAGCATCCAGTACACTGAGCAGGTCGCGCCTAGGCTGATCCCCGAATTCCCGGTTCCCTTGCCGGGTTGGCGCGGCCTTCTTCACAAGGGCTTTGCGTAAGGGCGCGAGATGGGTGCAGAGGGTCCACGTTCGTTTTCGGAAACCAGGGCGGCACGGCTCGCCCAATTTATTAGCTACCGCGAGGCAATAACCAAACTCGCCGCCGCTACGGGCGAAAGTATGGCGATTATCGCTAGTGAGCTAAAGGCCATTGATCTTGGCAGTCACCGTCATGTAAAGGTGCTCATCCAGCATGGTCCGGAACGTTCAAACGGGGATATCCAGTCATCTGCGCTCGACGATTTGCTATCGGAAACCATAAATAGCGGGTCAATCAGGAGTTCTAGTAGGGCAGGCCAAATTTATCCAGTGGGAGGACCGGACGAATATGGTTGGTTTCGTGAAGAGTTTATCGTGATGCTGAGGCGACTTAATTTTCCCTGCCCTGACACACTACAGAATCCAAGCGACACGCCGCCTGTTGCCCCCGATAGCACACCACCAGAAGCCGACGCGCTAGATGAGATCGCACGGCTGAAGACGGAGATCGCGCGGCTGGAGAATCTGCGTCAGACCGAAATGGCTGAGATGTGCGAGAAATTAGCTGCGGCGAACGATATGCCGGACGTTTCCGGTATTGAGCGAGAGCGCGACGAGGCGTGGCAAGAGGTCGAGCGCCTGAAAGAGCTTGTGCCTCCGCGCGGTGAATTCCTAATCCCCATTGTCGTGAAGGTGCAAAAGCAATTTTGGGTCGACTGGGATGAGAGCAAACCAAGGCCGAAGGCAGTCGAGGAAATCCAGCCGTGGATACGCGAGAATTTTCCGCAAATCGGTGACAGCAATGCACTGATCCAGGCGGTTGAGAAGGTTGCTTGCCCATTCGACAGGAATCCTTCGGCCAAAAAATAACCCTTAGGGTTCCCACGCCTTACCGGACAAGGGATTCAGGCAACCCTAAGGGTTCTAAAAAGCCCTAACCCTGAGCCCTTTGGGTCTTGCCCTGAGGGTGCCTCCATCGCTTTCAATGCAGCTATTGCAACGGAACCCGGAGGTTCTCAAATGTCCGCAAAGAAGCAACTCGCGCCGCAAGGCATCATCCCGCGACGCGCCGACCATGTCGATCTGGCGCGCGCCCCTCACGCCGAACCGCAAGCGCTGCCGCTCGACGGCTTCACGCGCTGGAGCGACCTGAAGCGCATCGTCCCCCTGTCTCATGAGTCCGTTCGCCAGCGCGAGATGGCGGGCCGTTTCCCGAAGCGTGTGCGGCTTGGATCGGCGCGCTGCGTTGGCTGGCCGAATCGCGAACTGCATCGCTGGCTCGCTGCCCCCGCCGACTACCGCGCGGAGACTGCGTAATGCTTTTCGAAAAAATGCGCTTGCATGGTGTAAACCGACGCGCGTATACTTTTCACGTCGCTGGCAAACAACCGGCGATCAGGTTTGGCGACCTGAACTGTTCCGAGGCGCAACAAAGCCGCGCCGTCACTCGACTCGCGGCTTTTGTTTTTGCGTCTGCCTGCGCGCGCCTTCAATGGGCGGGCCTGGGTGGGGAGACTTTCGGGTCTGCCGGTTCCCTCGGACGCCGGTTCGCCAACCCCGCTCAGCGCCCGCTCACCCCGTTTGGCGACGGGGTACGGGTTAATCAACCTGTCCGAGGAGGCCGCATCTTGTTGCGCCATATCCCCGCTCGTCCCGAGCAACCGCCGTCCCCTATCGAACTCGCTAACAGCGCGCTGCGCGCCGCCGCGCTCGCGCCCACCTACATCGACGCCCTCGACGTGCTGGCGGACGCCCTGCTGGTGATGGCAGGAGCTACCACGAAAGCACCCAGCGAATTTCGGCGTTTACATGACGATAAGCACTACGAATCAGGTGGCGCATGAGCAAGGGCCAAGAAATCAAGGCCCGCATGGGCCAGATGATCGAACGTGAGCGCGACCGCAGCCGCATCGCTATGGGCGCCGCTGCGTGGAAGGAGCACGACGAATGGGTAACGCAGAACATCGTCGCCTCGGCCAAGCAATGGCTGACGCAGCTAGCAACGGAGGGGCGTCTGTGAGCGAGCATCTCGAAGAATCTTTCATTAAAAAAATTCTCGCGCAGAACGAGTTAGGCAAGGCGCGCGCGGAGTTCAACGCACAGGCTCCAGCTACCACTTTCCCAAATAAACCGGTGTCCGAGCGCCCAAAGGTGTTGCTCACGCGCGCATCGGACATTGTTCCAGAGGCGATCCGCTGGCTGTGGTGGTATTGGCTACCGGAGGGAAAATTTAGCCTGCTGGCGGGCTCTCCCGGCACTGGAAAAACAACGATTGCCATCGCGATAGCCGCGACAATCTCGACCGGTGGAAAGTGGCCGGACGGAACGCCATGCAGCCGCAAAGCCCACGTGATTATCTGGAGCGGCGAAGACAACCCTGCCGACACGATCGTTCCGCGCCTCATCGCTGCTGGAGCCGACCTTAACTATATCCACATCATCAGCGGTTGCGCGGACGAAAGCGGCGCTATCCAGCCATTTGACCCCGCTCGCGATGTACCTCTGCTGGCCGAACGGATAGCCGAAATCGGGAATGTTGCACTTCTCATCGTCGATCCTATCGTTTCTGCCGTAGCAGGAGACTCCCACAAGGCAAACGACGTTCGCCGCGATCTGCAAGCTCTCGTTGACGTTGCTGGCGCGCACCGCTGCGCCGTACTCGGCATTAGCCACTTCGCTAAGGGCACAAAGGGAAGTTCGCCCGCCGAGCGCGTTATCGGTTCGCAGGCTTTCGTTGCGATCTCCCGTATGACGCTTGTGGCCGCACAGGATGAAACGGAAGAGCGCCGTGTTCTGGCTCGCGCCAAGTGCAATATCGCGCCGGATGATGGCGGTATCAGCTACACGCTAGAACAGGCCGACGCGAACGGGATCGACGCCAGTCGGGTTGTATGGGGTGAACGCATTGAAGGTACGTCTCGCGACATCCTGGGCGATGTTGAACAACGTGACGACGACGAGCGATCCAGCCAAGAAGAGGCTCTGGATTTGCTCAAAAGCCTGCTGGCGGATGGCCCGAAGCGCACGCGCGAAATCAAATCCGACGCTGACGGCGCTGGTTACAACTGGAAGATGATGCAACGCGCTGCGTCGAAACTCGGGGTAGAGAAACGCAAGATCGGCATGAAAGAAGGTTGGGAGTGGGCACTCCCGAAGGAGACACGCCCCGAAGAAGACACGAAGAATCCCAGTCTCTATACCTTGTCCTCTTCGGGAACCCATGTCCCCTTCGGCTCTGGCAAGGGTTTGCGGGCGGTCGATTTTCCAGAATTACCCGAAGGGGACATAAGGGAGAGTCTGACTCCTTCGCAAAACTCGGCCACATCGGACGTCAGCGAACCGGAGGAGGAACTGTGAACGTCCAATCACTTTTTGCCGAAGCCAAAGCCGCTGGTGTGCGCCTGTATCTGGATGGCGACAAGGTCAAGCTAAGCGGCAACGCGGAAGCCATGAAAGCGCTGCGCCCGAAGCTCGCGCCGCACAAGGCCGAAATCCTCGCCTACCTACAAGGCGACGAGCGCGCCGTTGGAGAGTTCTGGCCGTGGGCACCCTACCTCGGCGCTGACGACGTCCAACGCATGCGAACTGAACTGGTCGGAATCATTGAGCGACTGGCGGACATGGAGAGCTGGTCAGTCGAAGACCGCGATGACGTGCTGACGCGTGCCGTGCGCGGACCGCTCGCAGACCTGTTGCCGAACCTGCATCACTTTAATCAACGATTGACGGAAACGATCGCCGCAGCGGCGGCGCACGAAGCCGTCACGAAAAACTCATGGAGATCTGACCGATGAGTGGCAAGTACGGAAAACACGGCGCGGCGGGCACACACGAAACACGGCTCAAGGTGCTGCGAGAAATCGAGCGTGGTGGGGAGATGGACACCGCCACGGTCTCACAGAGGGCGCGCGTGTCGCACCGAGCAGCGGGCGGGCACATTCGGCAGCTTCTCGATTACGGCGTGTTGATCGAGCGATTCGAGGAACGGCAAGGACGCGGGCGGCACAAGCATCGATTCGTCAGACGTTCCGATATGCCACTACCGAAAGAAGTTGAGGTCGCGCTGGATAAAGGCTGGTGGCCGGTGGCTGATTTCGACCTGTACAACGCGTTCCGTTCGATGGTGTCAGTAGATCAGGCGAAGCCGGTCCCGTATGGTGCAGCTCTCTTTTTCGTGGGACTGCAACCGGTTGGTAAGGCGTTCGATACGGCTGCAAACGACTAGAAGCAAACTTGGAGATTTGACCGATGAATACAACCGAAAAGACCATTGCCGAGTATCAGCGCGCCGTGAAGAATCTGCTTCAAACCGCGTTCGATCAATTGCGCGTCGAGAATCCGCAGCACTACGCGGGATGCTCGCTCGTGCTGAATTCTGGCGGCATGGTCGAGTTGCGCAGTTGTGCGATGGCTGGCGGCGTGCTGGAGACGGTTATCTGCGTCGTAGATGCGGCGGGCGAGTCGGCGGAAGTGTGTGGAGTATGGCCTGGTATCATCGCGCACTAAGCACTCCTAGTTTTTTGAAAGCGACCTGATGTATGCGTCAGCGCTACATTAGGACGATGCATAAGGCGGTATTCCTGTGCGATACCGCATTCCTAAATTCACTTTATAAGGCATCACATGCAAGCAACTAACTCGAATCAAGTTCCTCGCGGCATTCAAGCTGTCTACGCTCAAGGTGGCACCCCTGACATCGCGGCGACGATTAGCGGCCTCAATACCGCCTTCGCTACGTTCAAGGAAAAGAACGACGAAAGACTCGACAAGATCAACACGGATCTCGACGCATTCCAAGCGGAGTTTGACAGGTTAGCCATTCGCAATGTCGCTATGTCGATGGGCGGCATTGAGGGGGAGCACGCCAAACAGGAGCAACAGCCGATATTTGCCGCTCGCGGCCTGAGCAATGTGCAGATTGCCGCGCACTACAAACAGCGCGCAATGGCAGCCGGAGAAGACCCCCGTATCAACATGGCAGACTTCCTGCGCGGTGTGGCGGGAATGAAGACGACGGATGTTGTCATGGCTTCGCTGGCGGCGGGGACGGACTCGACTGGCGGATATGCCGTACCGAACATCGTCATGCCCGGCATCCTCACGGCAATGGTCGATCAAAGCGCACTGCTGGCGGCCGGTGCGCGCATCCTGCCGATGGAGTACGGCGCAAAGAGCGTGACCGTCGTTGGCATCGACACACTTCCGACTCCCGCATGGCGCGCCGAGCTGGGCGCAATTGTCGAAAGCGAACCGACGTTCCGTGGCGTGGTAGCGACGCCGCGCTCTCTCGCCTGCATCGTGCGTATCAGTCGCGAACTGCTGGCCGATGCTACCAACGTATCGGGCGCGGTGACGCAGGCAATCTCCCAGGCGTTTGCGCTGGAGTTTGACCGCGCTGGTTTGGTCGGTAGCGGAGTCGAACCGGAGCCGATGGGCCTGTACGGCATGGATGCGGTGAAGAAGATCAAGCAGGCAGGCGCTAAGTTCGCCTACAGCGACATACTGGCCGCGTATCGGGCGCAGCTTGAGAACAAGGCACCCGCGCCGACTGCCGCGATCATGGCGCCGCGCACGCTGGTTGGCCTTGCCGGTCAGGTGGACACGCTTGGACAGCCGCTCAACGCGCCGTCGCTGCTCAAAGGTGTGAGTCAACTCTCGACCAACGGCGTGCCGGTCAACCTCGGCGACGCCAACGCCAGCAGTCTAGTGTTCGTCGGCAACTTCTCGACGGTTCAATATGTGCTGCGCGAGGCGCTGAATATCATGCTGCTGCGAGAGGTCTATGCGAAGACCGGCGAGCTCGCCTTTCTGTGCCATGCACGTGTGGACGTGATCGCGAACTATCCGCAGGCGATCACGGTGATTGAGGGCGTGGCAAGCTAACGCCCTTGAGTTGCCGACATACACCCGCCGTCCGCGTGCTGATACGCGACGGCAGGGGGTATGTAAAGTTCTCGATTTCGCATCCCGAAAGACCGACCGTTCCCGCACGCGCAGAAAAAATCCCGTTTTTGAAAAGTGTTAACTCCGATGTTAACAACGGGCTGGGAAGCCTGTCCGGCAAGGCTTTACGGGATTTTTGAATTCGTTTGATTAACATGCGCTTTAACAGCGTCTAGCGATGCGACCATCGCACTGAAATGCCCGTCCGGTAGGGCTTTTCGACTGGTTTAATTTCCGTTCTTGATTTCATCCTACCGGATCGCTGTTAACAACCTCTCCAGACCACAGATCGAACATCAAAAAGCAGCGCTTAGAGAGCGATCAATGACGGTGGAACTGTGTTACGGCAAGATTGATAACGACGGTGCGTCCCTTTTTCTGACAATCCGGAACGACTGGAACGCGGGCCGAGCGTGAAACAGCTCGACGCTCTTCCGGGGACTGTTGATAAGCTTGGCAAGCTGCTCGACGTTTGCAGAGCATCGGTGGCCAAGGATTACCTCACGTAGCGTGAAGTGAGGCTCAAAATTTAGAAAATACAAGCCGTTTTGCGACTGTCGATCGTTCAGACCAGCAAAAAAACGCCACTCTCGCTCGTATGCCCAGTCCTTAAACTTCGTCGTCAAAATGGTGCGCATCTGGGACTCGTTCAGCAACTCACCTCGACCGATGTGCTCCAGCAAACCGTTCAGACGCCGCGCTTCGTACTTGACTTGGTAGGCTTCTGCATCGGTGACGTCGAACCCTAGGCATACGCCCTTGTGCCGGTCTCCGTAGTGCGCCCACATGACAGGGCTATCCCAGGTCCGGCTGGTGCACAGCATCCCAACAGATTCTGATAGATGACCGTGCAGAATCCGATATAGCTGTCGAGCGCGCCTCTCGCCTACATTCGCCCCCAATAGCTCGAAGGGATCATTGCCTTCTGGAACAGTCGATAGTTTGAATCGCTTTTCTTCCAGAATGCGTTCAGCATACTGAAGCTGTGTCAGGTAATAGAGACGCATGGGCGTTCTGTAATTGTGCTGTCAGGTCCTGTTATTGCGCGAACGGCGCTTCGCGGCTGCTCGCCGCATCGGTCAATCTGTATAAAGCCCGCCGGTAGTCCCGCGCGGGCGTTTTATCATCAGTGGGTCGATACAATCAAACGCCAACGAACACGCCCTTGATTGGCCGTGTGCTGGTGATGGTTCTGCGGCGGCAAAGGATGGTTATATGTTGAAACTGCGTTCTCCCCGCACCCCTCGCATCGATAAATCCCAGAGTATGGTGTCAATTGGCCGGGCTCGTGCACCTGGTCGAACGCAGCATGACTACTGTGGTCGACGTAATTTTGATACTTGAAGTACGCCATCATGGTCTCCATTCGTGTGGAGATTGGATATTGGCGTAAACAATTCATCTGCGGACTGAAGGTGTACTCTAGTTCCCGTTGGTGGATCGTTTGGTGGTAGACAAAACATAACTCATCAAGCGGTGCCTGACGGCTATCCAGCCGCCGTGATCGGAATGACCCGCGCGCCCGCCTTGAGCTGGTCGAGGTAGTCGGCCCACTTCTGCATCATCGTGCGGCGCTCCTTGATGAACTTCGTGCGGTTGTATGCTCCGCCGAGATTGTCGGGAACCGAGTGTGCGAGCTGATGCTCGATGACCTCGGGCTTTTGCTCCAGCTCTTCATGCAGGATTGTCCGCGCCATCGCCCGGAAGCCGTGGCCGGTAATCTCCGTGCGGGTGTCATAGCCGAGACGGCGCAGCGCCGCATTGACCGCCGCTTCGCTCATCGGGCGGTTGCGATCTCGTGCGCCGGGGAACACATAGCGGCACGCGCCGGTGAGCGCATGTAGCTCGCGCAGGATCGCCACGGCCTGCACCGCGAGCGGTACCAGATGCTCTGTCTTCGTCTTGCTGACGTGGTAGCGCCACTCGCCCTTATCCAAATCGAACTCTGCCCATTCGGCCTGCCGCAGTTCACCGGGGCGCACGAACAGCATCGGAGCGAGCTTCAGCGCGCACAGCACTGGAAACGTGCCGGTAAAGCCGTCGAACGCGCGCAGCATCTCGCCAACCTTCGCGGGTTCGGTGATCGAGGCGAAGTGCGTCGTTTGGGCTGGCGGGATCGCGCCGAGTAGGTCACGCGCCGGATCGGCCTTGCACAAGCCCTCCTTGATGCCGTAGCGAAACACGCGGCTGATTTCTCCGCGAAGGCGGTGGGCCGTGAACCGAGCGCCACGGCTGTCCACGCGCTTGAGCACGTCCAGAATTTCCGGCGCTTCGATTTCCGCGATAGGGTGGGTGCCAAGCCACGGGAAGGCGTCATTTTTGAACCGCGCCAGCGTCTTGTCGTACTGCGCGGGTTCGACATAGGGGCTGCGCTCATCCATCCATGCGAGCGCAACGGCCTCAAAGGTGTTGATCGCTGCTAGCCGGGCCGCGCGCTTGTCGGTCTTCTTCGATTCGCTGGGATCGACGCCCGCCGCCAGCTTCTCGCGTGCATCATCGCGCCGCCGCCGCGCGTCGCTCAACGAAACTTCCGGGTACGTGCCGAGCGCAAGGCTTTTCTCCTTGCCGCCGATGCGGTACTTGAACACCCAACGTTTTCCGCCAGCCGGGGTGATGAGCAGCAGCAGCCCTTGGCCGTCGTACAGCTTCTGTTGCTTGTCGGTGGGCTTGGCGTTGCGGATTGCGGTATCGGTGAGAGCCATGGCGCGCGCTCCTATCCGGCGGGAGCCGGTGTGCGTGTCAGCAGAGGGTGGGGGTTGTCTTGGGGGTTGTTGTGTGGGGAAAACCCCCGGTTGCAGCAGGCAACCCCCAGAAAAACCCCCGCGCTGGGGGTGCTGTCACTGGTGAACGGTTGCAGAAGTGTGCAACAAAAAACCCCGCAGAGCTATGTCTAGCGGGGTTTTCTTGTGAAACGTTGTGAACGTTTGAATACTTGCTGGTGCCTCGGGCCGGAATCGAACCGGCACTCCTTTCGGAACCGGATTTTGAGTCCGGCGCGTCTACCAATTTCACCACCGAGGCATCTTTCAGACGCTATCGGCCGCCGTTGGCGGCTGATAGCGCGTGAAGTAGCCGAAGATTATGACGCAATTCGGCTCGTCCGGCAACCGGGCCAGCTACGTCGCTCAAACGGTGCGGGAGAACCGCTCCGAGCGCTGCGTGCCGAGGTACTGGTCGAACACCATCGCAATATTGCGCACGAACATGCGCCCGGCCGGCAACACGTCGATGCGGTTCGTGCTGCACGCCACGAGACCGTCCTCTTCGAATGCGCGCAGGCGCTCCAGTTCGGACGCGAACGCGGTCGCAAAACGGATGCCGTACTGCGCTTCGAACACGTCGAAACGCAGTTCGAGGTTGCACATCAGCTGGGTGATGATGCCGCGGCGCAGACGATCCTCGGCGCTCAGCTTCACACCGCGGACGATCGCGAGGCGTTCGTCGTTGATCGCCGCGCCGTAGCCCGGCAGATCCTTCGCGTTTTGCGCGTAGAGGTCGCCGACCTTGCCGATCGCCGAGGCGCCGAAGCCGATCAGGTCGCAGTCCGCACGCGTGCTGTAGCCCTGGAAATTACGATGCAGCGTGCCCTGCTTCTGCGCAATCGCGAGTTCGTCGGTGGGCAGCGCGAAGTGGTCCATGCCGATGTAGACGTAGCCCGCTTCGGTCAGCTGCTCGATCACGAGCTGCAGCAGCGCGAGCCGCGTGTCCGGCGTGGGGAGCGTGTTGGCGTCCATCTGCCGCTGCATCTTGAAGAGCTGCGGCAAGTGCGCGTAGCCGAAGACCGAAAGACGGTCGGGCGCGAGCAGCAGGATCGTTTCGAGCGTGCGGCGAAAGCTTGCCACCGTCTGATGCGGCAGGCCGTAGATCAGATCGACGCTGATCGACTCGAAGCCGTTTGCACGCGCTGCGTTCATGCAGTCGACAGTCAGTTCGAGCGGCTGGATGCGGTTGACCGCGCGCTGCACGACCGGATCGAAGTCTTGCACGCCGAGGCTCATGCGGTTGAAGCCGAGCCCGCGCAGATGAGCGATCGTTGCCGGCGACGCCTCGCGCGGATCGATCTCGATCGAATATTCGCCTTCGTCGTTCGGGAGCAGCCTGAAATGCTCGCGCGTGGCGGCCATCAGCGTGCTCATTTCTTCAGGCGAAAGGAACGTCGGCGTGCCGCCGCCCCAGTGCAGCTGCGAAACCGGTCGATTCGTGTTGAAGAGCTTCGCCTGGAGTTCCACTTCGTGGATCAGCTGCTTCAGGTACGGCTTCGCGCGCCCGCGGTTCTTCGTAATGACTTTGTTGCAGCCGCAATAAAAACAGACGGTATCGCAGAACGGAATGTGGAAGTAGAGCGAGAGGTCGGTTTCTTCGGCGCCCGGATCGGAGGCGGCGCGGCGGTATTGGGCCAGATCGAAGTCGTCGCGGAACTGGAGGGCCGTGGGGTAAGACGTGTAGCGCGGACCGTTCGTACCGTATTTGGCGATCAGGTCGGGGCGGAAAATCAGGTCGGCGTCGCTCATGCAAGGGCTCTCATAGGTGGCGCGCCGTAAAATTGCTCCCTGCGCCGCACCGGACGGCACATCGGACGACAAACTTTCTGGCGCCGGGTTGATCTAGTTTAAAAGGGCACACGTTGCTCCGATTGTGTAAAAAGGTCGCATTGTGCAGTGGCACAATGCCGTCTGGTCCGTCGCACGGCGGCGGGCCGGTTCAATCGCTTCAGGAAACAGATGGTCAGTTCCGCTTCCCCTTTCAACGTGCCTGGGCATGCGTGCCGCCCTCGCTGCGGCGCGTGCTGTATCGCACCCTCGATTACTGGCCCGATTCCGGGCATGCCTCACGGCAAGCCCGCGGGCGTGCGCTGCGTGCAGCTCGGCGACGATCTGCAATGCGCGATCTTCGGCTCGCCGTTGCGGCCCGCGTGCTGCGACGGACTGCAGCCGCAAGCCGATATGTGCGGCGCGTCGCGTGAGGAGGCGATTATATGGCTCACGTGGCTCGAAACCGAGACGCAGCCATCGCACCAGGCCTGAATCCATTCCACATTATTATGCTGCGGCGTTGCGCCGCCCATCAGGGAGATTTCGCATGACCCACTCCGCAACGCGCGTTTCCCGGCGTGCCTTCCTCCTCGCGGCCTGTGCCACGGCGGGAACGGTCGTGTCGCTGGGCGCGTGTGCGACGGGGATATTTCCGTTCATCCCCGATCACTACACGTTCTCGCAGCAGCAGGTACAGGCTGCGGTCCAGCGCAAGTTCCCGTACCGGCGCGAGGTGCAGCAGCTCTTCGACGTTGCGCTGACGAATCCGGTGGTCACGCTGCTGCCCGAGCGCAATCGCGTCGCGGTGAAGCTCGACGCGCGGCTCGAAAGTCCGCTCATGCAGCAGCCGGTGAGCGGCGTGTTCACGCTGTCGAGCGAACTGGCCTGGGACGGCGAGCGCCGCGCCGTCGTGCTGAAGCAGCCGTCGGTCGACAGCGTCGACATGCAGGGCGCCGCCGCGGCTTATGGTCAGCAGGTCGGCGCAGTGGCAGCGCTCGCGGCGGCGCAGTTGCTCGACCACTATGCCGTCTATACGTTCAAGCCCGAGCAACTGCAGTTCGCCGGAGTCAGCTACGAACCGGGTACAATCTCGGTCCTTACAAATGGCATACGCGTGCAGATCGTCGAGAAATAAACTGACGAAACGCCGCTGCGCGCAGCCGTCGGCGGGCGCGCGCGTGGTCCGTCCGGCGCGAACCTTCGCGAGGAGAACGGATGGACTGGTTGATGATCTGCAAGGCCCTGATTCTGGGCGTCGTCGAAGGGCTGACTGAGTTCTTGCCCGTTTCCAGCACCGGGCACCTGATCGTGGCCGGCAGCGTCCTCAAATTCGAGGGCGACTACGCCAAGAGTTTCGACGTCGTGATCCAGCTGGGCGCGATTCTCGCGGTCTGCTGGGAATTTCGCCGCAAGATCGGCAGCGTGATCGTCGGTCTGCCTGCGCGTTCCGACGCCCGGCGCTTCGCGTTGAACGTGATCGTCGCAACCGTGCCGGCCGTCGTGCTCGGCCTGCTGTTCGAGCGGGGGATCAAGTCGGTGCTGTTCGCGCCTCTGCCGGTAGCGCTCGCGCTCATCGCGGGCGGGATCGTCATTTTCTGGGTGGAACGGCACCAGCGCCGTAGCGGCGCGCCGGTTGCGCAGACAAGCGCGCGCGTGTGCTCGCTCGACGAAATCTCGCCCATCGATGCGCTGAAGGTCGGTTTCGCGCAGTGTTTCGCGCTGATTCCGGGCATGTCGCGCTCGGGCTCGACGATCATCGGTGCGATGTTGTTCGGCTTCGAGCGGCGCGTCGCGACCGAATTTTCGTTCTTTCTCGCGATCCCCGTGATCTTCGGCGCGACCGTCTACGAGCTGCACAAGAACTGGCACGGGCTCCCGGCCGACTGGCTCGGTGTTGTCGGTGTCGGTTTCGTCGCCGCGTTCGTGAGTGCGTTCCTGTGCGTGCGCTGGCTGTTGCGCTTTGTCGCCTCGCACGATTTCACCGCATTCGCCTGGTACCGGATCGCGCTTGGCCTCGTCATTCTGCTGGCCGGTTACGGCGGCTGGCTCGGCTTCGACGCGTAAACGAAAGCGGGGCGCCGTTCACTTCAGGCGCCCCGTTTTTTTATCGTGTGAAGAACGATCAATCCGCTGCGCGGCGGCGGAACACCAGGTCCCATACGCCGTGGCCGAGGCGCAGGCCGCGGCGCTCGAACTTCGTCACCGGGCGATAGTCCGGGCGCGGCGCGTAATCGGCGGCCGTATTCGCGAGCCCGGGCTCGGCGCTTAGCACCTCGAGCATCTGCTCGGCGTAGTTCTGCCAGTCGGTTGCGCAGTGCAGGTAGGCACCCGGTTTCATGCGCGATACGAGGAGTTCCACGAACTTCGGCTGGATCAGACGGCGCTTGTGGTGGCGCGCCTTGTGCCACGGATCGGGGAAGAAGATGTGGACGCCGTCGAGGCTCCCCGGCGCGATCATCTGTTCGAGTACCTCGACCGCGTCGTGCTGGATGATGCGGATGTTCGAGAGGTTCTGCTCGCCAATCAGCTTGAGCAGCGCGCCGACGCCCGGTTCATGGACCTCGACGCCGAGAAAGTCGTCGCCGGTGCGCAGCGCCGCGATTTCCGCCGTGCTCGCACCCATCCCGAAGCCGATTTCCAGTACGCGCGGCGCGCTGCGGCCGAACACGGCGTCCCAGTCGGCCTGCTCAGGCGTATACGGCACCACGAAGCGCGGACCGAGTTCGTCGAGCGCGCGGCGCTGGCCCGGCGACGTGCGGCCCGCGCGCGTCACGAAGCTGCGGATGCGGCGGCGGTGCAGGACGTCGCCGGCAGCATTTTCTTGCGCTTCGTCTTGCGGTTCGTCGTGTGCTTTATCGTGCGCTTCGTCGTGCGCTTCGGCAGACGCGCCGGAGGGCAGGCAGTCGGACGGGACTGCGTCGTTCGGATCGTGAATCATGTTCGAGGATGGGAGGGTGGGGGCAGCGGGTACGGCATCGAACGGCGAGCCTTGCGTTCGCTGCTGCCTGACACGGGATCGGGCTCAGGCGGCGGTTGTGGCCTGCGGCGGGCCGGAACGTGCCCGCCTCTTGCGCGCGCCGCGCGCGAGACGCGACCGGCCCTGAATGCGACGCGCATTATAGCAGCGCTGGCGGATACGTCCGGCGCTGCGGCGGGTGCTTATTCGACGCTCATTCGGCATTCATCGGGCGCTTGGCGAGCGCCCTTCGGGCGTTCAGTCGGCGGAGATCCAGACGTGAATATGCGCCGGGTGATGCAGCTCGAATTCGTTGATCCGGCCGGCGCGAACGTCGAGCAACAGGCGCTCGAGTTGGGCAGCCGTTTCGTTTAGGGGCAGGGCGTCGGCCGGAATTCGCTCAGCGGCGTGCGAGAGCAGATCGTTGCGGGCGCGCACGATTAGCGCGAGGGCGCGCTTGCGAGGCATGAAAAATCGTTCCATCGATGACGGCCCCGCGGCATGCGTCAGGCGAGTCGCTCAAGAGAGGGAAATTGGGGCAGGCCAGTGGGCGGTAAACGCCGGAGCAGGAACGTGCGACGGGGGAATTCAGGTCAACCTGGCGTGCCCGCGCTGCGCTCCCGCAGTGCTCCCGTTGGGGTTCCGTTGTGGTCCGTAGGGAGGCTGGCAAGCCGATGTGGAGCGGGCGATGGGAATCGAACCCACGTCTCCAGCTTGGGAAGCTGGGGTAATGGCCATTATACGACGCCCGCAGAGCGCGCCATTTTACAGGGATTTTTGCGGTTTGGGCAGTGGCGTGATTTGGCCGCTGGCCTTGAAACTGCCATTGCCGCTTTGTGGGGCGGTGGCATTGCGTGCTCTTTGCGAGCTACTGTTTCTCGATGTCCGTTTATCCCAAATTCAGAGTGGATCCATTTGATGCACCAACAGTAGTCGCCGCGCGCCCACGCATTTACACCCGGTGCATTGAGTCCATCGACTATTGGGGTCAGGCTTGCGCGTACAATGGCTGGCCTTCGTCCTATGACCTGATCCTGATGACGCTGTTCGTCCAGTATCGCCGCCTACCTCTCAAAGTAATCGCTATTGCCCTGGTTGGATGGCTGACTGTTGCAGTGGCGATAGTCGGCGTGCTGGTTGCGTCGGAGGTCTCCAGCTCTCGACGCGAATTTTCGGCGCAGAGCGAGAGGACATATGAAATCATCCGGCAGCGCCTCGACCAGAACGAAGCTGTACTCGCCGGGATCGAATCTCTGCTGCATACGTTCCCCGGTGTCGAATCCACAGGATTGCGGGACTACGCGCGCCAGATGTTGGCGCGCTATCCGCACATCTACATGATCGAACTGCAGCCGCGTATCGAGCAGGCCTATCTTCTGGGTTTCGAGACGTGGGCGAAGCAAAAAATCTATCGCAAGTACTACGTCAAGGACTACGGGTACGGCGGTGAGCGCACGTGGCGTCCGGTGCCGTTGCGCCCCGTGTATTACCCGATCACCTTCATGGAGCCGCAAGAGAAGGATGCGCTGCCGGTCCTTGGACTCGATGTGTACGCCGATGCCAAGTTTCGTGGCGCCCTGGACAGAACGATCCAGACCGGGGAGCCATCGATCTCCGCGCCGTTCGATCTGTTCGAGGGTGGGCGTGCTTACCTGATCTTCAAGGCGATCTATAGCCAGCCGTCCCACGAAGCAGATGACTCTGCCACGAGAGCAAAGCTCTCAACGCGTATCGTGTCGATGCTGATCCATACCGGGAAGTTTCTCGACCGCAATGAGCTTCCGTTGCCGTCGGTATCGATGCACATCTATGAGCAGGGATCTGCTGACGATCGGGCGGATGGCTCGATTGACCGGATCGACGCAAAGCCCGCACCTGCGTGGGCGAAGTTCTTGCTGCCTGAGTTCGTGTTTCAGAGAGACTTGCCGAGCCGGGTTCAGCCGTTTGTGTTTGAAACCCGGCGACAACTCGGGGCAGAGGTTGTTCCTGTGTTGCCTGCGGCCTTGACATTATTTGCCACGCTGGTGATTACCTTGCTTGCGCTGGCGGTCTATCAGCAACGTAGCGAAGTCCGACGCGCTGCGCGCGAAGCCGAACAACGCGCATTCCAGCGCGAGGAGCAAGCACAGGCCGCACGTCTCAGCACCATGGGTGAGATGGCCTCCGGCATAGCGCATGAGCTGAACCAGCCGTTGACCGCAATTCTCAGCTACAACCAGGCGTGCATTCGTATGCTGCACGAGTCGGCACCGGATTATTCCGCCGTGGAAGGCGCGATGCAGGCTGTGGCCGATCAGGCGAAACGGGCGGCGGATATCATCGTCCGTTTGCGTGCATTCGTCAGCAAGCGACCTGCCGAAGTCATGTCGCTCGATATGCGGGCATTGGTTCGACAGGCGCTTGCCTTGGCGGAGCCGTGGATGAATCAGGGCGAAGTCATCGTTCGGTTCGCGCCGCCGGATACCTTGCCTGAGGTTCAGGCTGACAACATCCAGATCGAACAGCTTGTGTTGAACCTGATCCGCAATGCGGTTGAAGCAATGGGGCAGGTCCCGGTCGGACAACGTGAGCTGACACTATCCCTTGGCAGCGATGGCCACAATGTGATCCTGAGTATTCGGGATACGGGGTCGGGGATTTCGCCCAGGATTCGCCAGACATTGTTCCACCCGTTCCATACCAGCAAGGCCGATGGCATGGGACTTGGCTTGACGATTTGCCAGTCGATTGCCGAAACCTATGGTGGCAAGGTGATAGAGAATGCCTCCGTCACGTCTGGCGCTGAGTTCCGGTTGATTCTTCCTGTCCAGGAAAAACAAGATGTCGAACAGCGTTGAAGAGATTGTTTATCTGGTCGATGACGATGCCGCCGTGCGCGACGCACTGTCGTTGCTGATCCGATCCATCGGCATTAAATCGAAGGCTTACGGTGATCCTGCTGCATTCCTCGAAGATATACAGGGCGACGAGATTGGGTGTCTCGTCCTCGATATTCGTATGCCTGCGTTGAACGGGTTTGCCGTGCAGGAGCGCTTGAGCGCAATGGGCTCGTGCCTGCCGATCATCCTGATTACCGGACACGGCGACATTGCGCAGTGTCGGCGGGCATTCCAGAACGGGGCGGTGGATTTTTTGACTAAGCCGATTGACGAGAATACGTTGATCGAAAGCTTGCAAAAGGCGATCCAGCACGGGCGCGAACAATGGGCGTCGAAACGTCGGACCAACGATGTGCGGGCGCGCTTGCAGAAGCTGACGGCACGGGAGCGGTCGATATTCGATCTGGTCAGCGATGGCCTGCCGAACAAGGTGATTGCGGACCGGCTGAGACTGTCGCTGCGAACCGTGGAGACTTACCGGGCGTCTGTGTTCGAAAAACTCGATGCGTCGTCAACGGCAGATCTGGTCAAGCTGAAGGTACTCGACAGCACGTGGAAAAAATCCATACCGTAGTTGCCGCAACTTTCATTGTAATGGCCGGTCTGGTTTCGAGGGATCTCGATTCTGGCCTGCAGTCTGAACCCATGAGTTGAATATATATCTATGCCCAATGCTTCTGCATTGGGCTTTTTTTATGGTTCTCGAGCATGGCGTGCGGCGTCAAGGGGCACATATTTGATCGAACGCGGAGGGGCGATGAAACTTGATCTGGATGGGAGTTAATGCGCGCATATGCAGATTTCTGTGGCCACGGACGGCAGCGATCGGAAAAACTTTATACCGTAGATACCGCGTTTTCCCCCTGTAGTTACCAGTCTGGCCCCGCGAATGACCGATTCATAGAATCTGCCATTCGTCGGAAACTGGATTCAGACAAACTATGGACAAGGTGTTCGTCTCGACCGGCGTAGTACTTGGCCGGTTACTCTGTTGCGCCGGAATATGCGCCGCCATGCTGGTCTCGCAAGGCGCGATTGCCGATCAGGGTAGTAAGGTCTATTTCGCTGGCGTCGCTTATACGAGTAACGCATCGGCAATTGCCGACAGCTATCCGCATCTTTCCGTGGAACTTGCCGGCGATCGTGCGGTAGCGTTGAACGGCCGAATTAGAAGTCTGATGCAAGGTGCAGCGCTACCCGAAGCGGTGTCTTTCGATTCTCTTGGTTCGATCAAGGATGCATCCAAAGCAACCGCGTTAGCGTTGGCAATTGATGGTGAAACGTCGTCAGTCGAGCACATCGGGAACGTGTACAAGCTCCGCACTGAAATATCCGCCGAAGCTCTTTTCTTTGATTTCAAAGAAAAGCAGGTCCTTGGTGGCTTCCCATTCACCATCGATTACATCGATGTCAGCGACACTCCCCCAAGTGATCAGGACATACAAAAAGCATTTCATCAGATGGTCGCAGGTGCCGCGGGACAGCATGATATCGCGGGTGAATTCGTCAGGGTCATGGCAAACGCACATGTGCCGGACGCCGCAAACAAACATCTGCGTGTTACTGCATCGGCGCTTGGTCCGATGGCGGTTGAGTATCTCAATCAATACGCACCGCAGCTGAATCAGGCAGCCTTCGCTCAGGAGGTCGCACGTGATTTTGGTAAGTACCTGGCCGCCAATCAGAAGGTTTCAATTCTTCCGTATCGCAGCAATCAGGCTATCGGATCGTCGATGGCTGCAAGATTCACCGAGGGGGAAGCGTTCAACTTAAAGATACCGGACGCCGACTACGAGATACATCTGAACGTTGCCGGGTTCAAGAAAATTCAGAAATCAAGTTCCAACGTCGATACGCTGCTTTTGTACGGGGCATTCGTCGACGTTGATGTTCTCGAACCGCTCTCGCAAAAGATCTACTTTTCGCAGCGGATCAAGCAGGGAGAATCCAAAACAATTCCTGTCACGCAAGTAACCGTCGATGACTGGGCCGCATCCAACGATACGCTGCTTAGCTTGTTCGACAATTTCACGAAGGCAATGTCCAATTCAAAAAGTGCATGGCTAAATTCGGGACTGCCGGATAACAGTCAGGCTCGCGATCAACTCGTATCTCTGGAGGAGCTAGTTAAGTCATGTCGATGAAGCCATGGATCGTTGGTGCATTCTCTGCAGGGTTGTGTGCCATCGCCATTTCCGCGCACGCCGAGACCATTTCAGAAAAAGGTATGGCCAGTGTTGCGTATGCGGGGTGGTCCGTTAGCGCAACAGATCGCCAGGAAGCCGTTCACAAGGCTGAGTTGAATGCGCTGGAGCGGTATATCGCCGACGCCGACGCGGCCAAGTCGAGAATTTTCAGTTCGAAGAAGGAAACAATCGTTTCCCATATCGACGACTACATTCTCGGAGCGACAACGCTTAACGAGCAGCTGGACAAGGATGCCAAAACCTATAGCGTGGTCATTCGCGCTGATATCAACGGCAATAAACTGATGAACGATCTTGGTACGGGTTCGGCGTCGGCGGGTGACATCGCCCAGCACGGACACGGAAGCATGACGTTCCTGTTCCTCGCGCGAAATCAGAGCAGTGTCCAAAGTTTCGATGACCGTGTCACAAAACGCGCCGATGCGGACAGTAGCTTCGCGCAGAAGACCAACGAAGGTGAATCGATTCATTCGGGAAACATCGGCACGTCCGGTAGCAAGTCAGTTCACGCGAGTACCAGCATAACGACCGGCGGCAGTACTCTTCGCCAGGCCGATAGGGTTAACTGGAGCGTCAGTGATGCGGGTGATGTTGACACGGCGATGACAGGAGTTTTCTCCGATGCTGGTTACGACGTCGTCGAAGCAGATCAAGTCGAGGGTGCCAGCGGAGGTCTCGTAGATATTTCGAAAATTCGCGCGGCGTACGGTCACGGCAACGATCTGCCATCGAAGGTTATGTACGACACAACGCAGGGAGTTCAACGCGCCGGGGTGAATTACCTCGCGCTTGGAACGCTCGATGTTGGCATGCCGGATCGTGACCCTGTAAGTGGCAACATGCGCGTTTTTGTTGTGGTTACAGGCAAGGTATTTGATGTTCAGGGCCGCTTCGCTCGCACATTGACTTCTATTGGCCCGATTCAATACGCCGGGCTCGGACCAGACGCGTCCGTTGCACAGGCAAATGCGCTCAAGGAAGCGGCGAATCAGGCTGCGCATCAAATGGTTGATCAACTCAGCAGCAAAGGCATTCACTAATCATTCGGTTCGATCGAAATTAACGGGGAGAAATTCATGAAACCGGTAAAAACTCTAATCGCAGCAAATGTAGTCGCCAGTCTTTTCATCGCCGCTTCGGCGCATGCTTTCGGTCTGCCCGCTGCACTCGGTGGTGCACCGTCCGCGAACTCGACATCCAGCAGTAGCAACGATAATCTTGCGTCGCAAGACGCTCTGGTAAAGGCCTTTGTCGCTTCAGAGATCGAGGTTTTAACGGCCGAGTCGCTGCTTGAGCAGGCATACGGTAAAAAGGATACCGCGAAGCTGTGTGACGATCAGGTGAAGGCTTTGCAGAATACCAGCGTGGATTCAGACACGCTCGAAAAGACCGTCGATGTGTCGAAGAAGGCCGGTGCGGAAATTGCGGATCAGCAGAGCAAGCAAGCTGCGCTATCGGATGACGAGAAGAAATTCTATATCCAGAGCCTTCCTCACTTCGCAAAGGGTGTCATTGGAACGCACGATGTGGTGACCAAGGCGGCCACGTTTGCGTCCGGTCTCAAGGGATCGGGGTCGAATATCGGCGGCATGCTGTCGGGTGGCATGCTGAAGCTTAAATCAGGCATGTTCATCGCCAAGTCGACGCCCGAATACTCAAAGAACCTTTTCGAAGTCTTCCGCAAGACTGTCATGATCGGCCAGAACAGCGGTGTGAAGATTCCCGCTGACGCGACTTCTGCCCTTGGTGATCTCTAAACGGGGAGCCCCCGCATTGCGGGGGTAATTAACTGAGCATACACATGAAATCTCCCCTGATCAAAGTTACATGTAGCGTCCTTGTGGCAGCCTTGTCGTTAACAGCTTGCCAAAAAAAAACGGCCGTTGGCGAAACTAACCCTGCGCCGGCGCAGGCTAGCGCTGCCGCTGTTGCAGCGTCTGCGCCTGCGAGAGCCAAGCCGGATTTCGGAGGGGTGACGATGCAGCACGTTGAAGTGACTGCCACCGGTTCGACGCTGCAAGTTGCGGTTAATAATGCGATTCGACTCGCCATCGAGCAGGTAAACGGTAAGCGCATCGATGCGGCCTCATTGCAGGTCGCGACCAATGCTTCTGGGGGCGCGGCGGATGTTTCGTCTCCGGCGTATGCGGAGATGATTGCCTCTGCAACTTCCGGTGCAGTCTCGCATTTCCAGATACTGTCGCAGAAACAAATCAGCACGCCGACCAGCACCGACGAGGAAAGCCTGAAGGCATCGCAGGGCGCGAGCTGGAATAAGGGGAGTGTGGACGCATCGGATTCGTCGAAAACGTCGGTTTCCCAGCAGGCCGAAGCTTCGGCACATAATGATTACGCTGGCGCGGACGCCAGGTCGTCAGGCAAAGTATCCTCGAGCGAATCCGATAGTTTGCGGGGTTCGTGGGATCAGCATCAGGGTGCGAAGAAGGTCGATTACGACAAGAAGCATGTTGAATATACGACTCAATGGGAGGTTCGGATTGGGGCCGATGTTGCTACCTATCGAGAGTCCGAGGGGGCGAAGCTGACGAGAGTCGTCGTCGCGCAGCCACAGGTTCGGCAGGCGACATATCAGGTCGGCGATAGCGCTATTCCCTCGGACGCTATTGCTTCCGAGGTGCAGGAAAAAATCGCTGACGCACTGACGCAAACACATCGTTTTACGGTTCTGGATCGCAACGCCGATGCTCAGATCAATGCTGAAATCAGCCGGATTCAGGCAGGCAATACGACACCCGCTGACACAGCGCGGCTGGGGCAGCAACTGGCAGCAGACCTGATCGTCATTCCGACAATTGACCGCTTCGAGTACATTCGCCACGAGCATAAACTCGAAATGGCCGACCGCACGCTAGTCAGTTATTCGGGTGGTGGTGGCGTTGGATTTCGCGTGGTCAATGCGGTCACCGGGCAAATGGTCATGTCGCAGTCCTTCAAGTACGACTTCCCATCCAGCGCACCCACGACACTGGGCGCAGCGGCCGACGGAAAGGCGCTGGCTTCTGGAATGATGGATTCGATGGATCACAGCATCGTCGCATCGATTCTCCAAAGCACCTATCCGCTGTCGGTCGTTCAGGTTCAGGGCAAGAATGTCGTTATCAATCAAGGCGGTGACGCTGTGCGGGAAGGTGCGACCTATCAGGCTGTCACGCTGGGCAAGCCGATTATCGATCCGCAGTCCGGGCAGTCGTTAGGGCCAACGGAAACACCTTGTTGCAGCGTACAGGTGGATCGTGTGAGCACGAACATGTCCTACGGGCACATTGTCGAAAACAACGTCGCGATCCCTGCGCCATTTACTCCGGGAAGCATGGAACTACGTGCTCAGGTGGCTCCGACGGCACCGAAAACGAACAGCCAGCCGACAAGCACTCATGTTGCCCAGCATATAAAAAAGCAGCATGCGGAGAATGGCGATACGTCTTCCGGTAACGACGCGAACTGGTGAATTCCAGCCATCTATCGGAATGTTGGTCTGACCGGCATTCCTTTAAACTGTTTGCGACTTTGCGCGTGTAAGAATGCCGCGGATTCCGCAGCGACGGTCACGGCAACAATCAGAGAAACTTTATATCGTAGACAACGCATTTTTCCCCGTAGTTGCCAGTCTGGTTACGAGATCTGTCGATTCATAGAATCATGAGGATCGTTGGCATTTCGCTTCAGTAGCTTAAATCTGGAATACGGGAAAATGAAAAATCCTGGTAAGGTTCTCGGGGTCGTCGTGACAATCGCTGTTTCGGCGATGTGTGATGGGGAGGCGGCCGCTACGCCATTCGATGGCGTGTCACATCAGCTTGAACGAATGGTTGCGTGCGATGTAAGCACTTTTCCGGCCAATAAGCGGGACGAGGCGGCCACCGCAAAATTCGTGAAGGACCTGAAGGCAGCCGGTGTCCGGGCGCATCATGTCGGGGAGCCACCTGAAGATCAGTTGATCTATGCGCTACCGCGCCATATCACAGTGTTCGGACAGCCGGTCAGCAAGATCGACAACTTTGCACCGCCGTTCGTGATGATCGAATTCAACACGTCGGCGGACGAACTGGTCTCTGCCATCACGCGTTCGACCGGCGAAGCGTTCGGGAAAACCGGGCCCGGCTCTTACGAGCTCAAGAACAAGAAGACAATCTCGGTTGCTGGTCAGACATATCCCTTTGAACGGAATATCTACGTGTCGGCGGAGGCGAGCGGGAAATCCGCATATGTTTGCCGTTACGACGACACTGATCCCAAAGCTGGCGACGCATAGGAAAAAGGAGCGCCAGAGGGGAATATGGAGCATATTAAGTCAAAGAAAAAGCTGCTGATCACAGGCTTTCTCGTGAGTCTATGCGTTCGCAGTCACCTGATTGCTGTATCGCATCGTCGGGCAAGCAACGATTGTCAGCGGGCGGGAACAGGTGGATAAAGATGCCACTCAAAATTGCGCACATTGACGCCATCGCGCGTCAGCTAAAGCGAGACGTTCTGTATGTCGAGTTTCGCCGAGTCAATTACGACCTGTCGTTAGGGAGACTGATAGGTAGTGCGGAGTGGAGAGAGCTGCGCGCGAGACAGCAAATAATAGACTGGCTGAATTCGAAGTGCATAGCATGGAGGCCGTGTGGGGGATTCGCCCATCCGGCCGTGTGCATGGGATATCGAGGGCAGATATACATTGACATACCCTTCGACCGAGATCTGCATGCATATCGCGAGCTGGAGGCGTATCTGGAGAATCCCGACAGCACGATGCGAATTCCGGGAGCCCGGTTTTGCTGCGTGGAGATGGATGAGGCGATGAAAAATGCCGAGCATGATGAGCCAGGCTTCTGCGAGAGGTGGGCAGCCCGATTCTAGTTGGCGGGGATTCGTGTTGGTCGGAACAAATTCTTATTGGCGCTTCGCTATGTCAGCGGCGGCTTGGCTGGCGACTGTTGCACGATCAGTGGCCCGCCATGTGAATTCGGCAATAACGCTCATTGTGATCAGGGTAAGTACGCACGATCCAGCTTGAACTGCTTGAGCATTGTCGCCGAGCCACTGAACGATGCCGAAGAACTGTCGGCCGTTTTATTCTGAATTTTTCATGCCCGTTATCCACTCATGAGTTGTGGATATCGGCTCGATGCTCTGGAACTTGATACGTGCGCCGGGCGTATCATGCCGTCGGCTTTTCGTAATCGAAGCTGGTATGAAAACCGCCACTACGCGTTGCTTTCACGCTGTCATCGTGCCTTTGCTGCGATTGTTCTCAATGCTCCAGCGCGAGGCAGAGATTCATTTCGGCGGCGACTTTGTTCAACCGTTTGTCGCGCGTCCAGATCGTGACGCCGGGTTGCAGGCGCGCAGATGCCGGTAACGACGTATCCACGCAGCCAATGCCCCGATTGAACAGGTGTTCCATCTCGATCAGGTGCATCGTCTCCTCCGGGGTAGCAACCGGCGCGCGCGCAGCGCGCACCGTAAGGCGAGCGCGATCAGATCCCGAAGAGCGTAAGCGAGACGACGGCGCGCGTGATCACCATCAGCAGCACCTGCACGATCACGAACAGCAGGATCGGCGAAAGATCGAGTCCGCCCATTTGCGGCAGGATGCGCCGCAGCGGGTTCAGGAACGGCGCGGTCAGCTCGAACAGCACCGGCATCGCGGGCGAGCGCGGATTGAGCCACGACAGCAGCGCCATGAGGATCGTCAGCCAGAAAAGCAGGTTGAGCGCCCACTTCACGACCGTCAGCACTGCGACGATCACGAGCATCGGCAACTGGCTGACCAGGTCGATGCCCCCGAGCCAGAACATCAGCAGCACGTAGACGATGGCCGCGACCAGCGCGGCCACGATGCTCGCCCAGTCGATGCCGCGCAGACCCGGGATGACGCGCCGCAACGGCAGCACGATCCAGTTGGTGACCTGTTGTACGGCGTGAGTCACGGGGTTGTAGGCGGGTACGCGAACGAACTGCAGCCACGCGCGCAGGAGCAGGGCGGCGCCGAACAATGTGAAGATCGTGTTGAGCAAAAAACGGGCGATATCGCCGAACATCGGTGTCCTTTCCTTCGTGTGGTTGGGGCCGCGCAAGCGGAGCCGGAATCAGACCGATACCTTGATCTCGCTGATCAGGATCGTGCCATTTCCGCCGTCGGTGTAGTTGGGAATGTCGTCGAGAAGCGTCTGCGCGTGCGGCTGGAATGCGGCGTAGAACGCGTCGGCCGTGTCGAACAGGAAGTGTCCTGCGGCAACGTACGGCGGCGGTGTGTCCGGTGGCCCCGCATTGATGCCGATGTCGACCGACCACCCCCGGAGCGCAGCGCCGAAAAGACGTGCAGCGAGCGGCATGTGCCGCGTGGTGTAGTACTCGCTGTCGAAGCGCCCGTTCTGGCGGTGCGGATAAAGGATGCTGACCTTGATCATTGTGCGTTCTCGTCGGTGAATCCCGTAGCGTAGCGGGCGCTGCATGGTCCGGCGGCGCGCGCGCCGTTGCCACATTACCACGGCTTTTGCCGGTGCAGTGCGGTTCGGCGCGCGGCGTCGCGCCGGCGCCCTTTTGTCGAGCATCAAGCTCGACCTTTTTTGAGGTAACCGGGTAAAGTGGTTCTACTCTGTCGCGTTCGAGCGCCGCTGTGGAGGCGGCAGGACGAAGCGGGCACAAAGCGGGCACAAAGCGCACCAGCGCACGCTCTGTTCGCTGTCGTACCGATGCGCGGCGCCGGGTGCGGCTAAAACGATTATTCGGGAGAGGCACCATGGGCTGCAGCGCACGTCGGATGGCAGCCAGGCGATCAGGGAGAAATAACGGTGCGCGGTGCATCGGCGGCACAAGGCGCGGCGCGCGCCGAGGTTGCTGACAGGATGCAGTCGCCACACGGGACATGACGGCATGAACGCACGCGCGGCGTGGACGACGCGCGTGCGGCATGCGGATGGGTACACGGGGTGCTTCGGTGCGGCTATCTCGCAACACTGCAGCCGACGCCCCGGATTTTGCGCACAATACTTTCCAGGGTTTCAGTTTTTGCTGTTGGAGTCGTGCGTCGTTTCCTGTCGGTAGTCCGATTCGGGAGTCCACCATGAGCATCTTTGCTTACCGGAAGCATCTGCGGTTTCTTACACCTGGCCAGCGCCGCCGTTGGTGGGATCAGAAAAAGCGCCTGAAGCCCAGGGTGCAGATCAGCGGCGCCTATGTTCCCCCGAATGTCATACGCGAGTTCACCTATGTGAAGGTCGGATGACGCCGGATGAGCGGCCCGCAGCCGCCGTCCGCGCAAACAAGCGATGCCCGGTTCCCGACCGGGCATCGTCGTTTATGCGCCACGTTACAGGCCACGTTCGCCAGTGGTTTGAGCCGATTTTGTAATCAATCTTTACCGCACAAGTTGCCAAGCCGCGCCGTTTTGACCGCCACAACGATCGCGCCGCACCACGGATGGCAATCCAGGCCTCGGCGGCGCCTTTCCAGGGGCTTTCACGGATGACGTTGCATCGCTCCGCTGAGGAGGCGCGTCGCGAGGCATCGGGACGGGATTGCAATTTGCAACAAATGGCTCACGCTGGCACGCTGCGTTTTCGATACATTGGAATCGCAAGTTGTGCCCGTCATGTGAATTGGCGCCGTTGTCGGCTGTCAGGAGAAGGGAAGTGAAAAAGACCGTTTCGTTTATCGTTGCCGCTGTGCTGGGCGTGGGGCTCGTCAGCGCAGCCGAGGCGCATGTTTCGGTGGGCATCGGTATCGGCATTCCGGTCGCGCCCGCGTATCCCGTGTACGCCGAGCCGGTCTATGTGCCGCCGCCCGTCGTCTATGCCCCGCCGCCGGTCGTCTACGCGCCGCCGCCTGGGGTGGTGGTTGGCGGCTACTGGGGCGGGGGTCCGTACTGGCATCGTCCGTACGGCGGCTACTATCGCGGCTATCACGGTTATCGCGGTCACTACCGTCGTTGGTGACATGGGCGGCGGTTGCCGCCCTGCCACATGTGCTGTGCGCTACGGCGTAACGCAGGCTCGGGCCGCGTTACGCCGTCTGCTTTTTTCTTCCGCGTAATTGTGGGTTGCGTTGGCCGCCTGCGCTCAGGATGCGCCCTGGAGGATCAGGTCGCGATAGCCGTGGACGATCACGCTATACGAGAAGTACGCGAACAGCAGCGCCGAAAAGACATGGCACGCGCGCAGCAATCCGGCGCCGGCGCGTTTGCGCCCATGGCTCGCGAGGCCGCAGATGAAGCCTGTCCAGCCGAGTCCGCCGAGCAAGAACCCCGAGAGAAACAAGACGGCCGAGCCCGCGCTGGTTGCGCCGGTTTTGGCGATCAGCGCGCCGCCAACAGCAGCGAACCAGAGAATGGCGCTCGGCGACGAGAGCGCGAGCAGCACGCCGCGTAGAAAGCTTCGCCACGGATCCGGATTGGGCGAGGCCGGATCCGCTTCCCCCTCGACAGGCGGCGCGGCCGCCGGATTGAGCGCTTCGCGCGCCATCTTCCAGGTGAGCATCAGCAAAATGGCCGAGCCGCCGATCCACACGACCCAGCGCACCGCGTCGAACTGCAGCAGTGCCGCCATGCCCGCAAGCGCGAGCGCGGCATAGATGAGATCGCCGAAACACGAGCCGAGGCCGAGCCAGAAACCCGCGCGAAAGCCGTGCGAGAGCGTGAGCGAGATGATCGCGACGTTGACGAGACCGATGTCGAGGCAGAGCGAAAGCGAGAGAAAAAAGCCGTCGGAAAGCAGGGAAAGATGGTGCATTAAAGCGATTTCTTGTTCGTATGGGCGGGGCGTCGAGCCGCCCGGATTTTGTTGTGTCCGCCACGATACCGCACGCGCGCGCCCGCCGTGTCTGCGGGCGCGCGCGTTACGGCAGCGCCGATAGTCAGCGTTCAGTCCTCAAACGCCAATACACAGGTATTTCAGTTCGACATACTCATCGATGCCGTATTTCGAGCCTTCGCGGCCGAACCCCGATTGCTTGACGCCGCCGAACGGCGCCACCTCGTTCGAAATGAGGCCCGTGTTGATGCCGACCATGCCGTATTCGAGCGCCTCGGCCACGCGCCACACGCGGCCGATGTCGCGGCTGTAGAAATACGCGGCGAGACCGAATTCCGTGTCGTTGGCGAGCTCGATCGCCTCCGCTTCGTCGCTGAAGCGGAACACCGCGGCGACCGGGCCGAACGTCTCTTCCCGCGCGATCAGCATGTCGCGCGTGACGTTCGCGAGCACAGTCGGTTCGACGAAACGGCCCTCGCGCACGCTGCCGCCGGTGATGAGCGTCGCGCCTTTCGCGCTCGCATCGCCGATATGCCGTGCGACCTTTTCGACTGCGGCGTCGTCGATCAGCGGGCCTTGCGTCACGCCCGCCTCGAAGCCGTTGCCGACGCGGATCCTGCGCGATGCCGCGGCGAGCTTTTCGACGAACGCGTCGTAGATCGAATCGTGCACGTAGAAACGGTTCGTGCAGACGCAGGTCTGGCCCGCGTTGCGATACTTCGAAATCACCGCACCTTCGACGGCTGCGTCGATATCGGCGTCGTCGAAGACGATGAACGGCGCGTGGCCGCCAAGTTCGAGCGCGATTTTCTTGACCGTCGGCGCGCATTGCTGCATGAGGATGCGGCCCACCGGCGTCGATCCGGTAAACGACAGATGCCGCACGACGTCGCTCTCGCACAATGCCTTGCCGATTTCGATTGAATTCGCCGCGTCGGCTGTCACGACGTTGAACACGCCGCGCGGCACGCCTGCGCGCTGTGCGAGTTCCGCGAGCGCGAGTGCGCACAGCGGCGTTTGCTCGGCGGGCTTCACGACGATCGTGCAGCCCGCCGCGATTGCGGGTGCGACTTTGCGCGTGATCATCGCGATCGGGAAATTCCACGGCGTGATGGAAGCGCATACGCCGATCGGCTGCTTCAGGACCACTAATTTTCGGTCGGCGGCGGGACTCGCGAGGACGTCGCCGTTCACGCGCTTCGCTTCTTCAGCGAACCATTCGAGGAACGACGCGCCGTAGGTGACTTCGCCGCGCGCTTCCGCAAGCGGCTTGCCCTGCTCGGCGGTCATGATCGTGGCGAGGTCGTCGGCGTGTTCGATCACGAGATCGAACCAGTGGCGCAGGATCGCCGCGCGCGCCTTGCCGGTTTTCGCGCTCCACGCGGGCAGGGCGGCGTGCGCGGCGGCGATTGCGCGCCTTGCCTCGTCGGCGCCGAGGTCAGGGACGCGCGCGATCTCCGTGTTGTCGGCGGGGTCGAGCACGGCAAAGTCCGTCGTGCTGCCGCTCCATTCGCCGTCGATGTAGGCGCGTGTCTTGAAGAGGGCGGGGTCCTTCAGCTGCGTAAGGCGCTCCGTTGCGGACAGAATCATCTTCGTGTCTCCTGAGTGCGTCGGCGGCGCGGCGGCTGTCGCGTCGTCTGTCGATACACACCGTGCCTGGCGCATGGCGCGTATCGACGCGGCTCAAAGACGCGCTTCGCCTCAGAGCCCCAGTTCGTCGTAAAGCCGGTCGACGCGCGCCTTCACGCTGGCGTCCATCGTGATGGCGCGGCCCCATTCGCGGGTGGTCTCGCCAGGCCACTTGTTGGTCGCGTCGAGACCCATTTTCGAGCCGAGCCCGGCCACCGGCGACGCAAAATCAAGATAGTCGATCGGCGTGTTCTCGACGAGCACGGTATCGCGCGCAGGGTCGATGCGCGTCGTGATTGCCCAGATTACTTCCTTCCAGTCGCGGATATTCACATCATCGTCGACCACGACGATGAACTTTGTATACATGAATTGGCGCAGGAAGCTCCAGACGCCGAACATCACGCGTTTTGCGTGCCCGGGATAGCTCTTCTTCATCTGCACGATCGCCATGCGATAGCTGCAGCCCTCGGGCGGCAGATAGAAGTCGGTGATCTCGGGAAACTGCTTCTGCAACAGGGGCACGAACACTTCGTTGAGCGCGACGCCGAGCACGGCGGGCTCGTCGGGCGGCTTGCCGGTGTAGGTGGAGTGATAGATCGCGTCGCGGCGCATGGTGATGCGCTCGACCGTGAAGACGGGGAACCACTCCTGTTCGTTGTAGTAACCCGTGTGATCGCCGTAGGGGCCTTCGAGCGCGTGCTCGTAAGCGGCGCTCGCGCCCTTCGACGGGCGCGGCGGCGCTCCGGCGGGCGCCGGCGCCCGCTCGCCGGACTGCGGATAGATGAAGCCTTCCAGCACGATTTCGGCGCGCGCGGGCACTTGCAGTGTATCGACGCCCGGCGTCAGGCACTTCGCGAGTTCGGTGCGCGCGCCGCGCAGCAGGCCGGCGAACTGGTATTCGGAGAGCGTGTCGGGCACGGGCGTGACGGCGCCGAGGATGGTCGCCGGATCGGCGCCGAGCACGACGGCAACGGGATACGGCTTGCCGGGGTTCTTCAGCGCGAACTCGCGGAAGTCGAGCGCGCCGCCGCGGTGGGCGAGCCAGCGCATGATGAGCTGGTTGCGGCCGATGAGCTGCTGGCGGTAAATGCCGAGGTTCTGGCGCGTCTTGTTCGGCCCGCGCGTGACGGTGAGGCCCCAGGTGACGAGCGGACCGGCGTCGCCGGGCCAGCAGGTCTGGATCGGCAGTCGCTTGAGATCGACATCGTCGCCCTCCCAGACGATTTCCTGGCAGGGCGGCGAGCTGACCGTCTTCGGCGCCATGTCCCACACCGCTTTCGCGAGCGTGAAGAGCTTGCCGGTGTCTTTGAGACCGCGCGGCGGCTCGGGCTCTTTCAGCGTGGACAGCAGACGCCCGACGTCGCGCAGCGATTCGAGCGCGGCGCCGTCACCCGCGCCCTCCGGCGTATCGATGCCCATGCCGAGTGCGACGCGGCGCGGCGTGCCGAACAGGTTGCCGAGCACCGGGAACGCATGGTTCGAACGGTTCTCGAACAGCAGTGCCGGACCGCCCTTGCGCAAGACGCGGTCGCACAGTTCAGTCATTTCCAGCACTGGGGAGACGGCTTGGGGCACGCGGCGCAATTCGCCGAGCGTCTCGAGGCGACCGACGAAGTCGCGCAGGTCTTTGTATTTCATCAGGAGCGAGTGAATGGCCGGGGCCGCATGAGGCGGCTGGGGCTGCGGATTGGGCCGCGGGTTGGGGCGCGGATTGGGGCGCGGATTGGGCCGCCGTCGCCGGACGTGGCAGGCAGACGCGGCAATTCGATTGTCGATTTTACATGTGTTGGCTGACACACGCTGCCGGACACAATGCGTAATGGGCCGGAAACGCGCTTGGAGTATCGGCCCCGACGGATTGAACGCTGTTCATTATTACAAATAGTCATAACTACGAGGTTCTATAGTATTGACGATCTATAAAACGCTGCTAGAATCCGCACACACTGGTTGCAGGGCTTGCAATTTTTAACCACCGTCCCGGTCCTTCAGACGCGATGCGTCGCCGTCAAGCCGACTCCCTGCACGGCTTCATACGGTCTAGATAAGTAGTCTTCGCCAGCGCGCCTTTGCGCTGGCTGTTCGCGTGAGAACTCCTGAGCGCGCCCCTGGCGTGCCGCCGTATGTAATACAGGAGGAGTTCCACCCACGGCGTACTTGCCGTTTTCCCGACGCCGCTGCCGCACCAGCCAGGGCGCGCGGCGTCTTGATCCTGCAATGGGTAGTTGGCGATTGGCCGCCCCGTCTGCCGGATCATGCACCATGGGGAGATCTGTAGATGAATACCTGGTTAATGTGGTGGCGTGCCGACGGACGTCTGTCGCAAGGCTTCCGCGCGCTGCTCGAGCGCGGCACCCGCCTGAGTCGTAACCTGTTCAGCCTCGTTGGCTGCTGTGCCGTTCTGCTTGCACTCGCTCTCTGGCTGCTGCCCACGTGGCGCGGCGCGCTGGCCGCACGCCTGATGCCCTTCGTATCGGCGGCCGTGCAGGCCGGTCCGGCGCGCCTGCTGCAAGGCAATCCGCTGCCGTCCTTCGCGCCCCCGGGCGCGGCGACCGACGACAACGACGGCGCGAACCTGCCGGTGGCGCTCGTGCCCGATACCGGCAGCGCTGGCGCAAGCGTCGCTGCCACGGCACAAGCGGGCATGGCGACGACGCTGAACGCGGTCACCCTCAACGGCCTCGATTCGCATTCGCTACCGAGCGTGGGTTCGCTTGCACGCCTGATTCCGTCGCAGCGCATCACACCTGATGCCCGCGACGACCGCGTCATAGTGTCTCAACGCGAGCAGTCGCTCGTCTCCGGCTATCTCGCGCGCCGCTATCGCGTGGCGCAGGGGCCGGTGGGCGAACTCGTGAAAGCGGCCTTCGATACGGGCCGCGAAGTGGGTCTCGATCCGCTGCTGTTGCTTGCCGTGATGGCAATCGAGTCAGGCTTTAATCCGTATGCCGAGAGCGGTGTCGGTGCGCAGGGGCTGATGCAGGTGATGTCGAAGGTCCACTCGGACAAGTTCCAGTACTTCGGCGGACAAAGCGCAGCGCTCAATCCGCTCGCGAACATCAAGGTCGGCGCGCTCGTGCTGAAGGACTGTATCGCGCGCGGCGGTTCGGTGCCGGGCGGGCTGCGTCTGTACGTTGGGTCGACGTCGCCGGACGATGGCGGCTACGGCGCCAAGGTCATGGCCGAGCGCGGGCGTTTGCGCGATGTCGCTCGCGGCCGGAACGTGCCGATCAATGCGCCGCAGGCGCCCATCCAGACCGCGTCGGTGAGCGCAGCGTCGAAGGCGGCTGGCAACAAGCGCGTGCAGGTGATGCTCGACGGTGCGCATTCGATCGCGGCCAAGGCGGTATCGGAGCAGGACGATGCCAGCACGACCACGCAGAAGCACGGTTCGTCGGCAGAAGTCGGCGCGTAGTTCGTACCGAAGTTGGCACGACATGCGGCAGGTCCGCTGGAAATGAAAAAAGCACCCGAGGGTGCTTTTTTGTTGCCTGCTGCTTTGTTGGCCGTCGCGATACGGCCGCGGTGCCTAGCGATTGAACAGCTTGCGCAGCCGTTCGACCGCTTCTTCGAGCCGCTCGTACGCAGTCGCATACGAGAGCCGCACGTACCGATGCGGCGCGGCGACACCGAAGTCCATGCCCGGCACCATCACCGTGCCCGCGTCGTGGAGCATCGCGCGGGTCAGCGCGTCGCTGTCGCCCGCGGCCGGATGTGCGACGTGGGTGCAATCCGCGTAGACGTAGAACGCACCGTCGGGCATCACCGGCACCTTGAAGCCGAGCGTTTCGAGCGCAGGTGCAATGAAGTCGCGGCGTCGTTTGAATTCGAGGCGGCGCGACTCGTAGATAGCGAGCGTATCCGGCTCGAAGCACGCGAGCGCCGCGTACTGCGCGAGTGCCGATGCGCAGATGAACAGGTTCTGCGCCAGTTTCTCGAACGCGCCGACGAGCGCAGGCGGCACGACCAGCCAGCCGAGACGCCAGCCCGTCATGTTGAAGTACTTCGAGAAGCTGTTGACCGTCACGACGTCGTCGCCGTACGAGAGCGCCGAAACGGGCCGCGCGTCATAGCTCAGGCCCTGGTAGATCTCGTCGACGATCGTGAAGCCGCCGCGCGCGCGCACGGTCTGCACAATCCGTTTCAATTCGGCGGGATCGATCGACGTGCCCGTGGGATTCGACGGCGACGCGAGCACCACGCCGCGCGTGTGTTCGGTCCAGTGGCTTTCGACGTCGTCGGCGGTCAGCTGGAAGCGCGCCTGCGGGCCGCTCGGCACGAGCACGGGTTTGCCTTCCGCAGCCGCCACGAAATGGCGGTTGCACGGGTAGCACGGGTCGGGCATCAGCACTTCGTCGTCGCGATCGACGAGCGCGGTGCACGCAAGCAGCAGCGCTGCCGAAGCGCCCGCCGTGACCACCACGCGCGCCGGGTCGATCGTGAGCCCGAAGGCGTGCTGGTAATGCGCGGCGATCGCCTCGCGCAGCTCGTGAATGCCGAGCGCGCTCGTGTACTGCGTGACGCCGCGGCGCAGGGCGGCGGCGGCGGCTTCCACCACCGGTTCCGGGGCCGTGAAGTCCGGCTCGCCGATGCCCATGTGGATGATGTCGCGTCCGGCGCGTTCGAGTTTTGCCGCTTCCTTGGCCAGTTCCATGACGTAGAACGGCTGGATTTCGTCGACGCGCGCGGCAAGCCGCAAGAGCGGTTCGGCAACGGTGTTCATGCGGGTGATTCCAGTTCTTTCATACCGGCAGGCGGGTCAAGGCAAAGGTAAAGGCCAGGGCCGCGCGTATGCGGTGCGGCTCTGGCCCTGGCCTCAGGACCGGCGCGCAGCCTGAATTTCCGTGGCGCGCAGTTGCACCGACAACTTGTCGAGCACGCCGTTGACGTACTTGTAGCCGTCCGAGCCGCCGAACGTCTTCGTCAGTTCGACCGCCTCGTTGATCACGACGCGGTACGGAATGTCGACGTGATGCGTGAGCTCGTAAGTCGCGACCAGCAGCACGGCGCGCTCGACGGGCGAAAGCTGCTCGATCGGACGGTCGAGGCACGGCGCGATGGTGGCCGACAGCGTGTCCGCGTCGCGGATCACGCCGTGCAGGATCGCGTCCAGATGCTCATGATCGGCCTTGTCGTAGCCCTGCGAACCGCGCAGCTGGGCGTCGATTTCGCCGGCGGGCACACCCGACAGCAGCCACTGATACAACCCCTGCGTGGCCAGTTCGCGGGAGCGTCGGCGCGCGCTCTTCATCGTTGTTCCTCTTCGTCTTCCTCGTCTTCGTCGTCGTCGCCGCCGTCGAGCTGTTCGAGCGCAACCGTGAGGTTCGCCATCTCGACCGCGACGCGCGCGGCGTCGCGACCCTTTTCGGTCATGCGAGCGACGGCCTGCTCTTCGGTTTCGGTCGTCAGCACGGCGTTAGCCACCGGCACGCCGAAGTCGAGCGAGATGCGCGAGATGCCCGCGCCGCTCTCGTTCGAAACGAGTTCGAAGTGATACGTCTCGCCGCGCACGACCGCGCCGAGCGCGATCAGCGCGTCGAACTGGCCGCTTTCCGCGAGCTTTTGCAGCGCGAGCGGGATTTCCAGTGCGCCGGGCACGGTGACGAGCAGCACGTCTTCGCCCGTCACGCCGAGGCGTTCGAGTTCTTCGATGCACGCATCCGCGAGGCCGTTGCAGACGGGTTCGTTAAAGCGCGACTGGACGATGCCGATGCGCAGTCCGTCGCCGTCGAGGTTCGGTTGGTATTGTCCGATTTCCATGTGGTGTCCGTAGGTTCGGTTGAGCGTGGTGACGCGTGTGAGTGGGCGCGCCTGGGGCCAGGCCCGTCAGGCGCGCGTCGCGGTGCGCTCGGCGCCTTCCGGCGGGCAGGGCGCTTCAGTGCTGCTGCCGGGCATCGGCACGAAGCCGGTGACTTCGAGCCCGTAACCCGACATGCTGCCGAGGCGGCGCGGTTTCGACAACACCTGCATGCGGCCGACACCGAGTTCGCGCAGGATCTGCGCGCCGATGCCGTAGGTCTTGAAGTCGACCGGACGGCGCGCGAGCGCCTCCGCGCGCTCCTTCTGGTCGAACGCCGTGAAGACGTCGATCAGATGTTCCCTGGTGTCGCCGCAGTTGAGCATGACGATGACGCCGAGATCGCGCCCCGCGATTTCGCGGATGGCGGCGTCAAGCGTCCACGAGTGCGTGGACGCGCCCGTTTCGAGCAGATCCAGCACCGAAAGCGGTTCGTGCACGCGCACCGGCGTGTCGACCTCGGGCGTGGGCTTGCCGCGCACGAGTGCGATATGGGGGGTGCGCGTCGGATGATCGATGTACATGATCGCGCGGAAGGTGCCGTGCGCCGTCTGCATGGTGCGTTCGGCAACGCGCTCGACGATCGACTCGGTGCGGCTGCGATAGTGAATCAGATCGGCGATCGTGCCGATCTTCAGGTTGTGCTGCTGCGCGAACTCGATGAGATCGGGCAGGCGCGCCATCGTGCCGTCGTCCTTGATGACCTCGCAGATCACGGCAGCCGGCGTGAGGCCGGCGAGCGCCGTGAAGTCGCAGCCCGCCTCGGTGTGGCCGGCGCGCACGAGCACGCCGCCAGGCTGCGCCATGATCGGGAATACGTGGCCCGGCTGGACGATGTGGTCGGCGCGCGCGTCGTGCGCGACGGCGGTCTGGATCGTGCGGGCGCGGTCGGCGGCGGAAATGCCCGTCGTCACGCCTTCGGCCGCTTCGATGCTGACCGTGAACGCGGTGCCGTACTGCGTGCCGTTGCGGTACGTCATGAGCGGCAGGTTGAGCTGCTTGCAGCGCTCTTGCGTGAGCGTCAGGCAGACCAGGCCGCGGCCGTACTTCGCCATGAAGTTGATCGCCTCGGGCGTCACGAATTCCGCTGCGATGACGAGGTCTCCCTCGTTTTCCCGGTCTTCTTCGTCGACGAGGATCACCATCCGGCCGGCTTTGAGCTCGGCGATGATCTCGGGGGTGGTGGCGAGGGTCATTATGAGGATCTGGTCTGGAAAGCCGGTATTTTACGCCACGCGGGCGTGCGCGTCGCCGTCGGCGGGGGCAAGAAGCGAGAAGAGACCCTCGCCGTTCCGCAACGGGCACGCTGCGCGCGTTGCGCCGCACAGTTGTCGCGCAGTTGCCGTGTACTGGCTCGATGTCCGGCGCCGCGCCCGGGTTGGCCCGGGGTTGGCCGAATGGCTGGCTGGGCGGCGGAAAACACCCTCGGCACAATAGTAACGGTTGATGTTATTAACGCGCTACGTTACTATTTGCGATGATTACTTCGTTTGCTTGCCGGGATACCGAGGCGCTCTTTTTCGGGCGCCGGGTTGCACGCTTCGCGCTCATCGAGCGGGTTGCGGTGCGCAAAATGCAGCAGATCCATGCCGCCGCCACGCTTTTGTTTCTGCGGGTGCCGCCGGGCAATCGCCTCGAGTGGTTATCCGGCGACCTGGCTGGCTACTACAGCCTGCGCATCAATGTGCAATGGCGGATCTGCTTTCATTTCGCGGACGGCGACGCATCGGAAGTCCGTATCGTCGACTACCACTGAGGAGCATCACCATGGCACGCGAAGTTCCGCTTGCGACACCGGGCGAGATTCTTTCGGAAGATTGGCTCAAGCCTCTCGGCATTAGCCAGTACGCACTCGCCAAGGCGATTGACGTGCCGCCGCGCCGCGTCAACGAGATCGTGCTCGGCAAGCGTGCGATCACAGCCGACACGGCGGTGCGCTTCGCCGTCTTTTTCGGCACCGACGCACGCAGCTGGATGGAGCTACAGGCCCATTACGACACCGAACGCGCGCGCGAACAGCTTCAGGACGTGCTCGCGCGCATCAAGCCGTTTGTCCGGGCCGAGCACGTCTGAGCGCGCGCCATGCGGCGTTTGCCGTATCCATATCCCGTTCGCAACCGGCAGAGCGGGGCATGAAGCAATGCCCTGCCCGGGTGCGAACGGCTGTTACCACAGAAACCAGAATAATGAAACGCGTTGGAAGTGCATTGGGGGCCTTGCTGATTGCGGTGCACGCAGGTGCGGCACCGCTCGATCACGGCGATCTCGTGACGTTGCCCACGCGGCCAGGCGTCACGCAGAGCATCTTTATCACGGCGCCGGAGCAGGCGACGCCCAAGGCCGTGGTTCTGCTGTACGCGGGCGGCGAAGGCGTTCTCAGGCTCAGCGACCACGGCCCCACGAACATGCGCGGCAACTTTGTGATCCGCACGGCCAGCTATTGGGTCGACCACGGCTACGCCGTCGTTCAGGTCGACGCGCCTTCCGACCATCAGGACGATTTGGGCATGAACGATTATGTGCGTCGCTCGGCCGATACGCTCATCGACCAGAAGGCCGTGTCGGTAGAGGTGCGCAAGCGCTTTCCGGGGGCAAAGGTCGTGCTCTACAGCACGAGCCGTGGAACGGTCACGGTGGGCACGATGCTCATGCACGCGAGCGACCTGGCCGATGTCTACGTTCTGACTTCGCCAAAATCAGTCGCGAATCGCGAGCCCGGTATTTCGGACCTGGATGTGCCGCGGGCGTATCGCGACAAGACCATGATCATGTCGAACGAGCGCGACGGCTGCAAAGTGGCGCCGTATTACGGGGCCAGGCGGCTCGCCGAAGCGAACCATGTGGTTCTTGTCACCGAATCCTCCGACGCGGCCTCGGGCAACGCGTGTGGCGCGCGATCTCCGCACGGCTATCTCGGCATCGAACAGAAGGCGCTGGACGATTCCAGTGCATGGCTTGAAACCAGGCTCAATTAGTAGCCATGCCTGTGTGCAGGACCGCCGCCAGGCCGAAGGCGATTGTCAGGCAAACCGAGGCGCGCCCTGGTGCATTAGATCGCATCCAATCGCGCAATTAGGCAGGGCTGTCCGGCACGTCCTGCTTTCACAGCCATTACGAACGATGACGGTGTACATCAGCCGACGCCAAACGTATCGTACCGGTCAAAGCAATGCCTGTTCAGGCCTGGAAAATCGCCCTTATACGTTTTAGTATCGATCAACGGGAGCGATTCACCTCGAACCAGGCCAACGTAGCTACACAAAATAAATCGAAAACAATCTCCAATGACATGTGCCGATCGTGCAGGCACAGATGGTTGTATTAACAACTGTCATGGACGAAGACATTCGGGGAAACCATGAAACTGACTTTTCGCGCAAAGCTCTTTGCCCCTCTGTTTGTTTGCTGGATCAGTTTGTGGGCGGTGACGGGAGCGGGCCTCTACCACAACAAAGTGCGTCTGCTGGAAGAGCGGCAGCTTGCGATGAAATCGGCTACCGAAATCGGCGTCTCGATCGCAAAGGATTACGCGGCGATGGTGGCCGCCGGAAAACTTCCCCTGGCTGAAGCGCAGCAACAAGCGCTGGCACGCATCAGAGCGCTGCGCTTTGGGAAGGATGGCTACCTTTTTGTGATCTCCTCCGAGCCTAAAATCCTGCTGCACCCGATCAAGCCCGAGATGGAGGGGCAAAACGTAGCGGATTATAAAGATCCCAAGGGACACCACCTGTTCAGGGACATGGCGGATATCGCGAGAACCAGGGGCGAGGGGTGGGTGGAATATGTCTGGCCCAAGCCGGGCAATCCGGATCAGTCCAGGGTATTTCCCAAGGGCACCTATGTCTTGACCTACAAGCCATGGGACTGGACGTTCGGAACAGGCGTCTATCTTGATGACCTGACCGACGCGACGATCAAGGACTTCTGGCTCGCTTTTTTCGCGCTGACCGTGGTCGGCATTTTCCTGAATGGCGCAAGCCTGCTGGTCATTCGAAGCTTGAACAAGGCTGTTGGCGGAGAACTGGAAGCCGCCGCGGACGCTGCGCGACGGATTGCCGACGGTGACCTGTCCGAAGCGGTCAAGGTCAAACCCGGTGACGACTCCAGCCTGCTGCATACGATGAAAACCATGCAGGATAGCCTGCTGAGTATCGTAACCAAGGTGCGCTCGGGAGCCGACGCGATCTCGGGTGCCGCGAGCGAAATGACTGCGGGCAATGTCGACCTGTCGTCACGGACCGAACAACAGGCGGCGGCATTGGAACAGACCGCCGCGTCGATGGAGGAATTGACGGCGACCGTGAAGGAGAATGCAGAGAACGCGCATCAGGCGAGCGAGATGGCCGTTGCAGCTTCGCGTGTCGCGGGTCAGGGCGGGGACGCCGTGGCCGAAGTGGTGAGCACCATGTCGGCCATTAACGTGTCGTCGAGGAAGATCGTCGACATCATCGGCGTCATCGACGGCATTGCCTTCCAAACCAACATCCTCGCGCTCAATGCGGCGGTGGAAGCCGCACGTGCGGGCGAGCATGGCCGGGGGTTTGCGGTTGTTGCAGGCGAAGTGCGCACGCTGGCACAACGTTCCGCCGTGGCCGCCAAAGAAATCAAGGCCTTGATCGACGATTCCGTCGGCAAGGTGGATGCCGGGACTTCCCTCGTCGAGCAAGCTGGCGCGAAGATGAAAGAAGTCGTGGAGAGCATCCAGCGTGTGTCGGACATCATCAGCGGGATCGCCGCAGCCGGGCACGAGCAAACGAACGGCATCGAACAGGTCAACCAGGCCGTCGCTCAAATGGACCAGACGACGCAGCAGAACGCCGCGCTGGTCGAACAGGCTGTCACCTCGGCGGATGCATTAGACAAAAAGGCTGGCGAATTGACTCAGGCAGTCAATGTGTTCAGGTTGAAAAATTGACATCCTGAATCTGTCCAACTGCGCGGTTTTGACTTCGCGGCGGCGTGTCCACTTGTCATCGGTCAGGACACGCGCCGCCAGTCGTCAGTACACGGGACGTCAACCGCCATAGCCCGATTCAACGCAAACGGGCACGTCGGCAGAAGCTGCCGAACGTGCCTCTTTTCTCAGAGCGGGTTCACCGCCAGTGCGCGTTACCGAAATCCCCCGCTGGCCACGATATGCTCGCCCGTCAGCCATTTAGCGTCGTCCGACGCAAGAAAAACCACCGCTGACGTGATATCGTCCGGCTGCCCAATGCGGCCGAGCGGCGTCTGGCTGATTGCAAACTTCTCGAAATCCGATCCGATGAATCCCGCGGTGTGCGTACCTTCGGTCACGACCATACCCGGATTGATTGCGTTCACGCGGATCTTCTTCGGCCCGAGTTCGCGTGCGAGCACGCCGGTGATCGCATCCACCGCGCCCTTCGTTCCGCTATAGACGGCGCTTCCCGGTGGCGTAATGGTCGTTACGACCGAGCTGACGTTGATGATGCTCGCGCCTTCGCCAAGATGCTTGACGGCAGCCTGCGTGGTGAGCAGCACGCCGAGCACGTTCGTGTCGAACTGCTTGCGGTAATGGGCTTCCGTGACTTCTTCGATCGGCGCCATCTCGTAGATGCCGGAGTTATTGACGAGAATGTCGAGGCGACCGTACGTTTCGATGGCCGTGCTGACGATACCTTGCGCGTCGGTGGCCTTCGACACGTCGCCGCCTACGGCAATTGCCTTCCCTCCGGCTGAAGTAATGGCGGATACAACGGTATCCGCACCCGCCTTGCTGCTCGCGTAGTTGACGACCACCGCAGCGCCTTCGGCCGCAAGTGCCTTCGCGATACCGGCGCCGATGCCTTTCGACGCGCCCGTGACAATGGCTACCTTCCCTGCAAGCTTGCCCATGATGTATTCCTCAGCGTAAATCGCACCATCAATTGAAACCGGTGTTTTGACTTGCATGAAGTAATCCGCCGGTGCTGAGCGTGAATGTAGAGGTCCGCGGCACCGCGATAAAGCGGCTGGAAACGAATTGACTGGCAGGATCAGCCGAACAATCGGAGTAAACGGCTGCAGAATTTTCAATCGCATTGACCGCAGCGATGAACGGATAAGGTCTGTGATGTACTTGAGAGCTTATATCCGTGGGACGAGCGTGTTCAAAGCGCTTCCAGCATCGGGTAGGTATATTGCTCTTTGTAGTGACATGTCGATTCCGCACGGAGGACGAGATGAACAAAGTGTCCCTTGCAGTTCTGATTTTCCTTTCAACGCTGATGGGTGCTGCTTACGCGCAGACGGAGAACGGCATCACGATGAGCACCGACCCGCAAAAGGTTGCGGAATTCGAGCAGCACGCACAGGACGTGCAGGCGCACCAAGGCGAAGCGCAACCGGCACGGATGGCGCCGGCGAGAGTGACGAGAGAGCATCCCTGGGTGAAGAAGCATCATCCGTACGTCGGGAAGTCTGCGCCGGCGCAGTGATTTGGCGCGTGAGCCGAAGAGGGGAATCTTTAAAGGCGTGACGGTATACGAACCGCAGAAAACGGCCGTATACCGTCACGAATACCGTCGTACCACGGTGCTTGTAGCGAGACGACGATAGGCGATGCTGAACGACGTCCGCAATCGGACATCGTTCAGAGCGTCTCCAGCATCTGTAGCGTTTCCGGGTGCTTGGCGACCAGTCGGATCAGCGTGGCGGCCTGTGCGTTTGGCTTGGCCTTGCCTTGTTCCCAATTCTGATACGTGCGCACGTTGATGCGCAGGCTTCGGGCCATGACGGCTTGCGACGCGTGAGAGGCTTCGCGCACGGCCTTGATTTCGGCCGGCGACACTTCAAGCGCATCTGGCACATCGGCCTTGATCTTGCGCAGCGTGATTTTCCCTTCGCGCTCAGCAGCAAGGGCGTCGAGACCCTCAGTCAATTCAGCAAACAGATTTCGCTTCTTCATTGCTTGCTCCGTATCGTGACCTCACTTTCCAGCAGCTTCGCGAAGGCTTTGCGCTCGTCACTGGATAGATCTGCCATTTCATCCTTGTCGTACAGTGTGAACAACCAGAATTGATAACCGCTGACCCAGTAGTAATAGATCCCTCGTAGGCCACCGCGTTTGCCCTTCTGGCGGCGTTTGTCAGCGAACCTCAACTTCCGCAAACCGTCGGTTCCCTTAATCAAGTCACCGGCCTCGGGATTAGCCAGCAGCTCTTTCTGCAGGACGGCGTACTCGTCATCCGCAAGGTAGTTCTCGCGTTCACGGGAAAACGGCGGCAGTTCAATGAAGGTCGCTTGCATGGCTGAATTATACGCAAATAGCGTATAATTTCAACGTATGTGTCGGCGAGTGGGTCGGGCCGAACCACGCTTGTTCCCTCGGCGTACATCGCTTCTTTTGGTACATGGTTGCCGCCTTTTCCATGCTCTATCTTTACTGCACTCATAAGCTGCTTAAGCGTCTGAATCCCGACGTGCTCGAGGTCGGAAGCAGCACCACGAAGCTTGGCAACTGGTACGCAACTGCTTTGCCATGGCGACCGCAGGTTGCGATGCTTGTGCACGAGCAGACGCTATTGCCGGTGCTGATGCCGCTGGCTCCGGCCGCCAATCTGGCGGTCAGGTTCCCGGGGGCTCTGGTGGATATACTGGCCGCCCACGGCGTGCCGCGTTCGTTTATCGACTCGGAAGTACGCGAAATGCAGGTCGTCAAATACGCGAAGACGCAAAATCGCAGCGTTGTCGGCATCATGACGGAGTTCACACATCTCGCCGAAGCCTACCGCGGCCACGATAAACCGAACGAACTCATCGAGCTGTCGCTAGAACTGGCGCGTACGCCATGTAGCCCGCTTTACAAGGGACCCGTGTCCCCGGAGCGGGCGTTGAAAGAATTGGCGAGCGGTGGAGGAGCAGCCGCCTGATTGCGAGCTGCCGCAGCGTAGTCCGGTTTGAGGGACAGGAGGGCTGATAACTGACGCGCTGGGGCAAAGTGCTTCGAGAGTTGCACTGTTGCCCGCCAGGAGGCTGCTTGTCGCGGAGCCAGGAAACGGTCGAGCCGCGAGGCTCCTCGCGGCGGTCAGCTACGTTGGATAGTCGACGCCGTCGACAGCATCCGCTCCACATACCGCGCGATCAGGTCGATCTCCAGATTTACCTGCGAACCGGCCTGCAGATGCCGGAGCGTCGTCACCTCGACAGTGTGCGGAATCAGGTTGATCGAGAATTCGCAGCCGTCCGCGCGGTCGTCGACCGAGTTCACGGTGAGGCTCACGCCATTGATCGTCACCGAGCCCTTGTACGCGAGGTAGCGGCCGACATCGGCGGGCGCGAGCACGCGCAGTTCATGCGACTCGCCCACCGGCGTAAAGCGCGTGACGGTGCCGAGGCCGTCCACGTGGCCCGACACGATGTGCCCGCCGAGGCGATCGTGCGCGCGTAACGCCTTTTCGAGGTTCACGTCGCCGGTCGCGGCGAGGCCCACGGTGTGGTTCAGGCTTTCGCGCGAGACTTCGACATCGAAGCGCGTTGCCGACTTTTCGATCACGGTCATGCACGCGCCCTGGATCGCGATGCTGTCGCCGATCTGCACGTCGCCGAGATCGAGGCTGCCCGCATCGACGGTGAGGCGCACGCCCGCGTCAGCACCGGCGCCAAGCGGCTTGATCGATTCGATGCGGCCCACCGCCGCGACGATTCCGGTAAACATCGTGCTGTTCCTTGTGTTCGTTTCGTGAGTGAGAGGCGCGGTGCGGCTTACGGCGCATCCGCCTGCAGGTTCTCGCCGCGCACCACGCGCGCGAGGATACGCAGATCGTCGCCGATGCGCTCGACCGCATGGAAGGTCAGGCGCGTGCGCTCGTCGAGGCTCTCGGGCGCGGCGATGTCGATCATCCCGAGCGCGTCGGTGCCGAGCAGCGACGGCGCGAGGTAGAGCAGCAGCTCGTCCACGCAACCCTCGCGCAGCAGCGAGCCGTTGAGTTTGTTGCCCGCCTCGACGTGAAGCTCGTTCACGCCGCGCGCGGCCAGTTCGGTCAGCATCGCGGGCAGATCGACCTTGCCGCGTCCGTTGCCGAGCGCCACCAGTTCGGCGCCGCGCGCACGCAGCGCTTCGGCACGCTCGGCATTGCGATCGTCGAGCGAAGCGCAAAACACGAGCGTCGGTGCGCCCGCGAGAATCTGCGCTTCGGGCGACACTTCGAGCCTGCTGTCAATAAGGATGCGCTTCGGCTGGCGCGGCGTGTCGACCGCGCGCACGGTCAGGCGCGGATCGTCTTCCTTGACGGTGCCGATGCCCGTGAGAATCGCCGACGCACGCGCGCGCCACGCGTGGCCGTCCGCGCGCGCTTCAGCGCCCGTGATCCACTGGCTCACGCCGGAGGGCAGGCCCGTGCGGCCGTCGAGCGACGCCGCGATCTTCATGCGTACCCACGGGCGCTTTCTCGTCATGCGCGAGACGAAACCGATGTTCATCTCGCGCGCTTCGTTCGCGAGCAGCCCGCAGCGCACGTCGATGCCCGCATCGCGCAGCATCGTGAGGCCGCGCCCCGATACGAGCGGATTCGGGTCTTCCATCGCCGCGATCACGCGCGCGACCTTCGCTTCGATGAGCGCGCCCGCGCAGGGCGGCGTGCGGCCGAAGTGGCTGCACGGTTCGAGCGTCACGTAGGCCGTTGCACCGCGCAGGTCGTGGCCGCGTCCGCGCGCGTCCCTCATCGCCTGGATTTCGGCGTGGTCCTGGCCGGCCGGCTGTGTGAAGCCTTCGCCGATCACCACGCCGTCCTTCACCAGCACACAGCCGACGCGCGGATTCGGATCGGTCGTGTAAAGGCCGCGCGCCGCGAGGGCGAGCGCGCGCTCCATATGGACGAAATCGGTTTGCGAGAACATCATCATGCACTTCTGAGCAACGGTTCGGGTGAGCCGGGCAAGGTGCCCGGCGCTCTCTCGTGGCGTGCGTCGCGCGCGTTTAGGCTTCGGCGAACGCGCGGCGCGCGGCGGCGATGGTCTCGTCGATGATCGCGTCGTCGTGCTTGATCGACACGAAGCCCGCTTCATAGGCCGACGGCGCGAAGTACACGCCCGCGTCCAGCATCTGGTGGAAGAAGCGGTTAAAGCGCGCGACATCGCTCTTCGTGACTTCGGCGAAGCTCGCCGGGACCTTCTCGGCGAAGTAGAGGCCGAACATGCCGCCCACCGAATCGGCGACGAACGGCACTTTCGCTTCGCGCGCCGCCTCGGTGATGCCCTGCGCAAGACGCGCGGTCTGCGCCGTGAGGCGGTCGTAGAAACCGGGCGCCTGGATCAGCTGCAGCGTCTTGAGACCGGCCGCGACCGCGACAGGATTGCCCGAGAGCGTGCCCGCCTGATACACGGTGCCGTTCGGCGCGAGGTGATCCATGATCTCGCGTCGGCCGCCGAACGCCGCTGCGGGCATGCCGCCGCCGATCACCTTGCCGAGACACACCATGTCGGCCTCGACGCCGTAAAGCGCCTGCGCGCCTTTGAGGCCCACGCGGAAGCCGCACATCACTTCGTCGAAAATCAGCACGGCGCCGTGCTTCGTGCACAGGCTGCGCAATGCGCCGATGAATGCGGGCGAGGCCTTCACGAGATTCATGTTGCCCGCGACGGGTTCGACGATCACGGCGGCGATTTCGTCGCCGAATGCCTTGAACGCCTCTTCGAGCGCCGCGACGTTGTTGTATTCGAGCACGGTGGTGTGCTTTGCGACGTCGGCCGGCACGCCCGCCGAAGTCGGGTTGCCGAACGTGAGCAGGCCCGAGCCCGCCTTCACGAGCAGGCTGTCCGCGTGGCCGTGGTAGCAGCCTTCGAACTTCACGATGCGGTCGCGCTTCGTGAAGCCGCGCGCGAGACGCAGCGCGCTCATGGTCGCTTCGGTGCCGCTCGACACCATGCGCACCTGTTCCATCGACGGCACGATCTTGCAGATTTCCTCGGCGATCTCGATCTCGGCCTCGGTCGGCGCGCCGAACGAGAAGCCCTTCGAGAGCACGCGTTGCACGGCGTCGAGCACTTCGGGATGGACGTGGCCGAGGATCATCGGGCCCCACGAGCCGATGTAATCGATATAGCGCCGGCCGTCGGCATCCCAGAAGTACGGTCCTTCGGCGCGCTCGACGAAGCGCGGCGTGCCGCCGACCGAGCGGAAGGCGCGTACGGGCGAGTTGACGCCGCCGGGAATGGTTTGCTGCGCGCGTTCGAAGAGGGCCTGGTTCCTGGACTGAGTGTTGGACATGAGTGCTGAACCTGCGTGAGTGATGTGGCGCGCGGCGTGCGATCTCGCGCCGCGTAGGGGTAATCTGGCGAAATTGTACCGGACTCGCGGGGATAGGTCCGGGGTGCAGGTTGCCGCGGCAGCCGTGCGCGCCGCGCTGGCGCAAAGGCGGCCAGCCGGGTCCGAAGGCGGATGGGCCGGGCGCGACGTCGCGTCGAAGGCAGCCACGAAAGCCGCCACGAAGGTCGTCACGACGGACGATTTTTCCGTTTTTGGCGCTGTTTTTGGAGCGCTAAAGACCGTGCCTGCCTCGGGTACAATGACTCGCTCCGATGCCGCGCGCGCCACCCGCGAAGCGGCTCATGACCGATACGGCCGCGGCTTGACGCTGCTCCAACGCACGCGGCCCGTTTCTGCCTGATCCTGCCCGCTTCTGCCCATTTCCATGCCCCATTCGCCACGCCGCCGGCCCGATATCCGGCTGATTCTGCTGCTCGGCGCGCTTGCGGCCTGCGGCCCGCTCGCAACCGACATGTACCTGCCGAGCCTGCCGAGCATCGCGCAGACGTTCGGCGTATCGGCAGCGGCGGCGTCCGCGACCCTCACGAGCTTCATGGCCGGTTTTTCGGTCGGCATGCTGCTCTACGGCCCGGTGTCCGATGCCTATGGCCGCCGCCCGGTGCTGCTGGGCGGCATCGCGCTCTTCACCGTGGCGAGCATCGCGTGCTGGCTGTCGTTCTCCATCGGCGAGCTGGTGATCGTGCGCTTCTTGCAGGCGCTCGGCGCGGGCGCGGCGTCGGTGCTCGCGCGCGCCATCGCCCGCGACGCCCACGATCCATCGGATGCCGCCAGGGTGCTTTCGATGGTCGCCATCGTCATGTCGATCGGGCCGCTGCTCGCGCCGCTGATCGGCGGGCAGTTGCTGCTGCTCGGCGGCTGGCGCGTCGTGTTCGTCGCGCTCACGCTGTTCGGGCTCGCGTGCGCCGTCGCGGCCTGGCTGCGCGTGCCCGAAACCTGGCCAGCCGAAAAGCGCGAAAGCGCGGCCGTGTTCCGCTCGTTCGCCGCCTACGGGCGCCTGCTGCGCGATCCGCTCGTGTGGGGGCACATGCTGTGCGGCGGCATGGCGTTCGCGTCGATGTTCACCTATATCTCCGCCACGCCGTTCGTCTATATCGAGTATTTCCACGTTTCGCCGCAGCACTACGGGCTTTTCTTCGGCGTGAACGTGTTCGGCATCATGCTCGGCAACGTTCTGAATACCCGGTTTGTCGGGCGGCTCGGCGTGCTGCGCATGGTGTCGATGGCGTCGACGCTCAGTTGCGTCGCGTCGCTGTTCGTCGCGCTGATGTGCCTGACCGGGTGGGGCGGGCTGTGGTCGATCGTGTTCGGGCTGTTCTTCGTGGTGAGCGTGGTGGGCGTGCTCGGCGCGAATTGCGCGACCGACCTGATGCACCGCTATCCGATGAACGCGGGCGCGGCGGCGGCCGTGTTCGGCGCGGCGCAGCTTGGCCTCGGCGCGCTCGCGAGCGCCGTGGTCGGCATGTTTCCCGGCGTCTCGCCGTTCGGCATGGGCGTGACGATCGGCGCGTGTGGTGTGCTGGCCTACGTCGGGCGCATGCTCCTGGTGCGCTGGCACGGGCATCCCGCGCCGGGTCAGGCGCGGCAACCCGCTTCGACGTAAGCGAAGCGGGCAGCGGCAGCCGCCATGAAAAATGGGACGCCTCGGCGTCCCATTTCTTTGCACATGCCGTTGTGCGCGTAAGCGGTGCGCGTGCAGGCCGCAATCAGTCGCGCGCGGTCGACGACGCTCCGTGGCTCAGCCAGTCGAGCACGGCCGATGCATCGTCGTCGGCTTGTGCGCGCACGCGTTCCATCGCGTCGTGCATGTCGCCTTCCGAAGACGCGCGGCGGATCGCGACGCCCACCGCGAGAATATCGATCATCAGCAGATGCAGGATGCGCGAGATCATCGAAAGCTGCGACTCGCGCATTTCGATGTGATCGGTTTCGAGCGCAACGTTCGCGCGGCGCGCGAGCGGCGTGTTGCTCGACGTGATCGCGATCACCTTCGCGCCGGCCTGCATTGCGACGTCGAGTACGCGCAGCAGCTCGGGCGCGCGGCCCGATTTCGACACGGCCACGATCACGTCGCCCTTGCCGAGCAGCGCCGCCGAGGCCGCCTGCATGTACAGGTCGCCGTAGGCGATGGTCGGAATGCCGAAGCGGAAGAACTTGTAATGCGCGTCCTGGGCGACGATGTGCGAATTGCCGAGCCCGTAGAACTCGATGCGGCGCGCGCTGTTGAGCAGCGAGATGGCCTCTTCGACGTGCTCGAAGTTCAGGTGCTCGCGCAACTGCAGAATCGCTGAAACGGTGTTGTCGAGCACCTTCGCGCCGAAGTCGGTCGCCGCGTCGCCCAGATGCACCTGGCTGTGGCTCACCGGAATCGTGCCCGTGAGGCCGGTCGCGAGCTTGAGCTTGAAGTCGGAGAGCCCCTGGCAGCCGAGCGAGCGGCAGAAGCGGATCACCGTCGGCTGGCTCACGTCGGCCTTGCGCGCGATGTCGACGATCGGATCGTTGATGATCGAGCGCGGATGGTTGAGCGCGAGGTCGGCCACGCGGCGCTCGGCGGGCGTGAGCGCGTCGCGCATCTGGCGGATGCGTTCGAAGACGGCCGACGAGCCGCCGCCCGCGCGGTTCGACAGCTGCTCGGCGAGGATCGCAGAGACGCCGAGGAACGCCGGATATTCGGCGGTGATGACGTAGGTGGGGACGTTCGCGAGATACGCGTCGAAGCGCCCTTTGGCCTCGAAGCGCTGGCGAAACGACGAGCGCGCGAACAGCTCGCCGAGACGTGGCACGACGCCGCCGCCGATATAGATGCCGCCGAGCGCGCCGAGCGTCATCGCGATGTTGCCCGCGAAGCTGCCGAGAATGCCGCAGAAGCATTCGACGGCTTCCTGCGCGAGCGCTTCGCCTTCGTGGGCGCGCTTGACGACTTCGGCCGGTTCGAGGTTGGCGGCGACGCGCTTTTTGTCGCGCGCGGCGAGCGCACGATAGATCAGCTCGATCCCCGGGCCCGCGCATACGCGCTCGAACGAAACGTGCGGCCACTTCTTGCGGGCGAACTGCAACACGAGGTCTTCGCGCTCGTCCTGCGGCGAGAAGCTCGCGTGGCCGCCTTCGCTGCCGAGCGCGATCCAGCGGTCGTCGGCGGGAATCAGGCCCGAGACGCCGAGACCCGTGCCCGGCCCGAGCAGGCCGATCACGCTGTTCTGGCGCCGTGCGCCGCCGCCCACCTGCATGCGCTGGGTGTCGGTGAGGCCCGGCAGCGCCATGGCGAGCGCGGTGAAGTCGTTCACGACGAGCAGCGTGTCGAAGCCGAGCGTGCGGCGCGTCGCTTCGATCGAGAAGGTCCAGTCGTGGTTGGTCATGCGCACCTGGTCGCCGTCGACCGGGTTCGCAATCGCGATCGCCGCATGATTCACGCGGCCGATCTTCACGTCGGCCAGATATTGCTCGATGACTTGCGCGACGCCCGGATATTCGGCGCACGGATACACGCGCACCTGGCCGATTTCGCCCGCGCCGGTTTCGAGCGCGAAGCGCGCGTTGGTTCCGCCGATATCGGCGAGGAGCCTCGGTCCGTCGGCGTGCTGGCCCGCGGACGGGCCAGCCTTGTTAGGCACACCAGTAGACATCGAGTCTCACTCCCTTGTCGTTCGCCAGTTTGGATATGGCGTTGTTCTGTTCGGCCGCGGCGGCCTGCTGCAAAACTTCAAGCTTACGTTGTCCCGCGATCAGCAGGAAGAGGCGATCGATCTGGCGCAGCGCCCGCATCGACCACGACACGCGCGCATGCGGCGCGGCCTGCGGATGCACGGCGACGAATGGGCGAGCCGTCGTGATCGCCTCGTGCCACTCGGGCGCGTCCGCGAAGATCGACGCCGTGTGGCCGTCCTCGCCCATGCCGAGCACGGCGACGTTGGGCAACAGGCGCTGCGGATCGGCGTTGAGCGCGGCGACGTGCGCATCGAGCGAGGCGGACACGTCCACGAGCGGCAGGAAGCGCGCGAGTGCAGCCTCGTTTTTCAGCAGCGTCTCGCGCACGAGGCGCGCGTTGCTGGCGGGATCGGATTCCGGCACCCAGCGGTCGTCTACGAGCGTGACGTCGGTGCGGGCCCAGTCGAAGCGATGCGTCGACAGCGCCTCGAGGAACGGGCGCGGGCTCGTGCCGCCGGAGACGGCGAGCGTCGCCCGGCGCGTGCCGGTGCCGGGGGCGGCCTGCTGAGCGGCGAGCGACGCATGTAGCGCATCGCCCACGGCTCGTGCCAGCGCGTCGGATTGGACGCGCGGGTCATCGAATACATGAAGCTCGATCACTTCTCCTCCGTGCAGCTATTGCGGAGATCCTTGCGGATCTCGTGCAGATTACATCGGCCATCAGCCCATCAACCCTATCTGGGCGGCCGCGCAGCGCGTGGCCGCCGTCCTGCATCCAGCGTCAGTTTTCCTCTTCGAGCCAGCAGGTGCCGTGCTGCGCGAGCATCGCGCCCGACGCGGCAGGCCCCCACGTGCCGGCCGCGTAGGGCTTCGGCGGACGCAACGAGGCCGCCCATTCGTTCAGGATCGGCTCGACCCATTTCCAGGCCGCTTCCTGCTCGTCGCGGCGCACGAAGAGCGCGAGCCGCCCGTGGATCACGTCGAGCAGCAGGCGCTGATACGCCTCCATCTGGCCTTCGCGGAAGAACTGGTCGAACGCGAGATCGAGGTGCACGCTGGCGAGATTCATCCCTTCGCCCGGCTGTTTCGCGAGGCAGTAAAGACGAATGGTCTCATTCGGCTGCAGGCGGATCACGAGGCGGTTCGCGCCGGGGCGCAGCGCGGGCGCGCCGAGCGCCGAGTGCGGCACGGGGCGGAAGTTCACCACGATTTCCGCGACGCGGTCCGCGAGCCGCTTGCCGGTGCGCAGGAAAAACGGCACGCCGGCCCAGCGCCAGTTCTCGATCTCCACCTTGAGCGCGACGAAGGTCTCGGTGCGGCTGTCTTCCTTCACGCCCGGTTCGGTCGCGTAGGCCGGCACGGCCTGGCCGCGGATCACACCCGCATGATACTGGCCGCGCACCGCAACCTTGCTGATGTCGCGGGTATCGACGGGCTTGAGCGCGCGCAGCACGCGCAGCTTCTCGTCGCGCACCGAGTCGGAATCCATCGAGTGAGGCGGTTCCATGGCGACGATCGACAGTAGCTGCAACAGGTGATTTTGCACCATGTCGCGCAGCGCGCCCGTATTGTCGTAGAAGTCGCCGCGCGCCTCGACGCCAAGTTCCTCCGCGATGGTGATCTGGATGCTCTCCACCCATTCGCGGCGCCACAGCGGCTCGAAGAGCGCGTTGCCGAAGCGCAGCGCGAGCAGGTTCTGCACCGGCTCCTTGCCGAGGTAGTGATCGATCCGGTAGATCTGGCCTTCGGCGAAGATTTCGCCGACAGCGTCGTTGATCGCATTCGACGACTGGAGATCGTAGCCAAGCGGCTTTTCCAGCACGATGCGCGCGTTGGTGTTCAACCCGACAGAAGCGAGCGCGCGGCAGATCGGCACGAACAGCGACGGACCCGTCGCGAGATAGAACACGCGGATGCCCGGCAGCGGCGCAATGGCGTCGCGCAGCGTCGTGAAATCTTCGGCGCGCGACAGGTCGAGCTTCACGTAGTCGATGCGGGCGAGAAAGCTGGCCCACGCGGCCTCGTCGAGGCCGTTTTTCGAGACGTGCGGCCGCACATGCGCGTCGACCCACTGAAGGTACTGCCCGCGGTCGTCCTCTTGCCGTGCGACGCATACGATCTTGCCCGACGCCGCGAGCATGCCTGAGCGATGCGCTTCATACAGGGCGGGGAGGATCTTGCGCATCGACAGGTCGCCGGTGCCGCCGAAGAGAACGAACGTGAAGCCTGAATCGGTCTGGGATTGCATAGTCTCCGTCACATTCCTGGGGGCCGCTGCAGGGGGATAGCGGGCGGCCGTAGCTCGACAAAAATTTTTTTGACACTGAATTGTAGTTTAACTACAATCCAAATCAAGAGGTAACGTTCAATCGATGGAAAATGCTTGCCGGAGCGCGGTATAAAGGCGCCACCGGCCCATGAATCCCCGGACGGACGGAACATTCCTCATGGTAATGGACAACGAATTTGTTCACGCGAGCCGTAGTGGACGGGTCGCGATCCGGAGGGACGTTGGGCCGCTTCACGCGAAATGCGATGAGCGGCGCCTCGACCAGCTGCAGGTGCGGGCGATCCGCGCGTCGCCCGCCGGCCGGTGAGAATCAAAAGAGGAGACAGTCAGTTGCATCCCAAGCCACTCATCCCTTGAGCGTATAGCGGCCGTACACCGGCACGCGGCTCGCGCGCATCCAGCAAAAACGCATGCTCGCGCGGCACTCCGGCGCCCGACCGTCCAGTGTTTTGCCTGTTTGAACCACAATCGCACCCTGGCGACATCAGGGGCCAAACGTTTTTTTTCAGGTGTCTGGAGGAGATAAGCAATGAAATTCCGAGCGATCATGGGCGCCCTGTGCGCCGCAGGTCTGTTGGGCAACGTCGCGGTCACCGCGCAGGCAGCCGAATCCCTCGAAGTGCTGCACTGGTGGACGTCGGGCGGCGAATCGAAGGCCGTTGGCGTGCTCAAGGACGACATGCAGAAGCAGGGCTATGTGTGGAAGGACTTCGCTGTTGCCGGCGGTGCGGGCGCGGCGGCCATGACCGCACTGAAAACCCAGGTGATTTCGGGCAATGCGCCGAGCGCTGCCCAGATCAAGGGGCCTCTGATCCAGGAATGGGCTGACCAGGGCGTGCTCGCGCCGATCGATTCGGCCGCCACCGACTGGAAGGCGCACCTGCCGCCGCAGATCGACAAGATCATGCGCGCAGACAATCACTACGTCGGCGCGCCGTTCTCGGTGCACCGCGTGAACTGGGTGTGGATCAACAAGGCCGCGCTCGAAAAGGTGGGCGGCAAGCCGCCGGCCACGTGGCCGGAATTCTTCGCGCTCGCCGACAAGCTGAAGGCTGCCGGCTACCAGCCGGTCGCAGCGGGCGGCCAGCCGTGGCAGGACCTGACGCTGTGGGAAGACGTGGTCCTCTCGCAGGGCGCGGACTTCTACAAGAAAGCGCTTGTGGATCTGGACCAGAAGACGCTCACGTCGCAGCAGATGGTCGGCGTGTTCGATACGGTCCGCAAGATCGAGTCGTACATGGATAACGGCCGCACGGGCCGCGACTGGAACCTCGCGACGGCGATGGTCATCAACGGCAAGGCCGGCATGCAGTTCATGGGCGACTGGGCGAAGGGCGAGTTCGCGACCGCGAACAAGCAGCCCGACAAGGACTACGTCTGCGCGCCCGTCCCGGGCACGGAGAAGGCCTACACTTTCAATGTCGACTCGTTCGTGTTCTTCCAGCAGAAGGGCCAGAAGGCCGCGACGCCGGGCCAGATCTCGCTCGCGAAGACCATCATGAGCCCGTCGTTCCAGGAGCAGTTCAGCCTGTACAAGGGTTCTATCCCGGTCCGTCTGGGTGTGGACATGAGCAAGTTCGACGCATGCGCGAAGCGCTCGTACGCGGATGAGCAGACCGCCATCAAGGCCGGCGGCTATATGCCGTCGCTCGCGCACGGCATGGCTCAGCCCGATGCCACCGCCGGTGCGATCACCGACGTCGTGACGAAGTTCATGAACTCCAACCAGGATTCGAAGAGCGCAGTCGCAGCGCTCGCGAAGGCGGCACAAACGAAGTAGGCAGGGTGAATTCCGCGCGCGGCACGGTTGTGCGCCGCGCGCGGCACTCTGTGCATGACGGTTTGAGCTGAACCCCTTCATCGTGCGAAGCCTCTTTCGCACCGTACCAGGAGTTGCGCAGTGACTGCTTCTCTTAGCGGCAATGGCAAGGCGTCGACGCCAACTGCCAGCCGCGTGTCGCCCATGGCGGCGCTCGCAGACCGCTGGATCCCGAAGCTGGTGCTTTCGCCCAGCATCCTGATCAGCCTTGTGTTCGTCTACGGCTTCATCATCGTCACCGGCTATCTGTCGTTGTCCAATTCGAAACTGATGCCGCGTTACGAATTTGCCGGCCTCGCTCGCTACAGGGAACTGTTCGCGAACGATGTCTGGTGGACGTCCGCACAGAATCTCGGCTGGTTCGGCATTCCGTTCATCGGCATCTGTGTCGGGCTCGGCCTGTTCCTCGCGATCCTGCTCGACCAGCAGATTCGCCAGGAAGGTGCCCTGCGCGCGGTGTTCCTCTATCCGATGGCGCTGTCGTACATCGTGACCGGCACGGCCTGGCAATGGATCATGAATCCCGATCTCGGCATCCAGCGTGTGATGCACGACTGGGGCTGGACGAGCTTCGCGTTCGACTGGCTCGACAATCCCGACCGGGCGATCTTCTGTATCGTGATCGCTGCGGTGTGGCAGTCCACGGGCTTTTGCATGGCGCTCTTCCTCGCGGGGCTGCGCGGTGTCGATGCGGAGATCTTCAAGGCCGCCCAGGTGGATGGCGCGACGCTGCCCACGATCTACCGCAAGATCGTGATTCCGAGCATGCGTCCGGTGTTCTTCTCGGTGCTGCTGATTCTCTGCCACATCGCGATCAAGACCTTCGACCTCGTCGTCGCGTTGACTGCGGGCGGTCCGGGCACGGCGTCGTCGCTGCCGGCCATCTTCATGTACACGTTTTCGTTCAACCGCGGGCAGCTCGGCGTAGGCGCGGCCTCGTCGATCATGATGCTCGCGACCGTCGTGGCCGTGCTCGTGCCGCTGATGTACCTGGAATCGAGGAGCACGCGCAATGCAGCCTAAGATGAAGGCAAGCCGCGTGGTCGTGTATGCGGCACTGATCCTGTTCGCGTTGTACTTCCTGTTCCCGCTTTACGTGATGCTGTCGACCTCGGTGAAGAGTCTCGACCAGCTGCACACGGGCAACATGCTCACGCTGCCCACGCATCCGAGCTTCGCGCCGTGGGTAAAAGCGTGGAGCGGGGCATGCACCGGCGTGCGCTGTGACGGCATGCAGCCGTTCTTCATGAACTCCGTGAAGATGGTGATCCCGGCCGTACTGATCTCATCGATCATCGGCGCGTTCAACGGCTACGTGCTCACGCACTGGCGTTTTCGCGGCGCGGACGGCCTGTTCACGATGCTGCTGGTCGGCTGTTTCATTCCGTTTCAGGCGATCCTGCTGCCGATGGCGCGACTCGAAGGCTTTCTCGGCCTCTCGAACACGATCGGCGGCCTCGTGCTCGTGCACGTCGTGTACGGCATCGCGTTCACCACGATGTTCTTCCGCAACTTCTACGTGAGCGTGCCCGCCGAACTCGTGAAGGCCGCGCGCATCGACGGCGCCGGATTCTTCATGATCTTCACGCGCATCATGCTGCCGATCTCGCTGCCGATCTTCATGGTGTGCCTGATCTGGCAATTCACGCAGATCTGGAATGACTTCCTGTTCGGTATCGTGTTTTCAGGCGTCGATTCGATGCCGATCACGGTCGCGCTGAACAATCTCGTGAACACGTCCACCGGCGTGAAGGAATACAACGTCGACATGGCCGGCGCGATCATCGCCGCGCTGCCCACGCTGCTCGTCTACGTGATCGCCGGCCGCTACTTCGTGCGTGGCCTTACGGCGGGCGCGGTGAAGGGTTGACCAGGGTCGAAACGCCCACGTTTGAATAAAGGATTCACAGTATGGCAAGCCTTTCCATTCGCGACGTCTACAAGACCTACCCGAACGGTGTGCCCGTCCTGAAGGGCGTCAACATCGACATCGAAGACGGTCAGTTCCTGATCCTCGTCGGCGGCTCGGGCTGCGGGAAGTCGACGCTGCTCAACATGATCGCCGGCCTCGAAACGGTCACCAAGGGCGAGATCTCCATCGACGGCAAGGTCGTGAACGAACTTTCGCCGAAGGACCGCGACATCGCGATGGTGTTCCAGTCGTATGCGCTCTATCCGTCGATGACGGTGCGCGAGAACATCTCGTTCGGCCTGAATATCCGCAAGGTGCCGAAGACCGAGCAGACGCAGATCGTCGATCGCGTGTCGAGCATGCTGCAGATCCAGCATCTGCTCGACCGCAAGCCGGGCCAGCTCTCGGGCGGCCAGCGCCAGCGCGTCGCGATGGGCCGTGCGCTCGCGCGCGATCCGGTGATGTTCCTCTTCGACGAGCCGCTGTCGAACCTCGATGCGAAGCTGCGTATCGAAATGCGCTCCGAAATCAAGCTGCTGCATCAGCGCCTCGGCACGACGATCGTATACGTGACGCACGACCAGATCGAGGCGATGACGCTCGGCGACCGCATCGCGGTGATGAAGGACGGCATCGTCCAGCAGTTCGGCGCGCCGCAGGAAATCTACGATTCGCCGTCGAACCTGTTCGTGGCGGGCTTCATCGGCGCGCCGCCGATGAACTTCATCGAAGGCAAGCTCGTGGAACAGGGCTCGGGCGTCGGTCTCGAACTCGATACGGGTGTGGCGCGCGGCGTGCTGAATCTGCCGTTCCAGGCGAACAGCCTGCGCGCCAATGTCGGCCAGGAAGTCGTGCTCGGTCTGCGCCCGGAGCGCATCACCGATGCGCGCAGCTCGCACGACGGTCACGGTCACGCACTGCAGCGCCACACCGTGATGGTCGACGTGATCGAGCCGACCGGCCCCGATACGCTCGTGTTCGCGCAGGTCAACGGAAAGCGCGTCGTGAGCCGCGTGCACCCGGGTTCGAACCCGCAGCCGCTCAACCAGATGGAACTGCTGTTCGACGTTTCGAAGGCGGTGCTGTTCGATCCGAAGACGGAAGCGCGTATCGCTTGATATCGCCTGATCGCGTCGTTCGCAATGCAATGAAAAGGCCTCACGCGCGGATCGCGCGTGAGGCCTTTTTGGGTTCATCGAGGATTACCGGAAACCGGCGCGCGCCGGTCAACGCGGCGGATGGGCGCCAGCCGGGCCGACCGGATGCGGCTGCAGCAGCACGAGCACCGCGCCTGCGCCGCCGTCGTGCGGCCGCGCCTGGCAGAACGCGATCACTTCCTCCTTCTGCACGAGCCACGTGCGGACCTTGCCCTTGAGCACCGGCTCCTTGCCGACGGAGCCGAGCCCCTTGCCGTGAATCACGCGCACGCAGCGCAGCCCGCGCTTGCCGGCTTCGCGGATGAAGGTCTGTATCGCCTCGCGCGCTTCCTCGCGGCGCATGCCGTGCAGGTCGAGCTGCGCCTGCACGATCCACGTGCCGCGCCGCAGTTTCTTCACGACCTCGGCGCTGATGCCGGGGCGGTGGTAGTAAAGCGAGTCGTCGGTGTCGAGCAGCGCTTCCGGATCGAAGTCGTCGGAGATGGCTTCGTGCAGCACGGCCTGTTCGTCGCGCTGCGTCTGGATCGGCAGCGGCACGGGCTGCGCGCGGCGCGCCGGCGTGCGCTCGGGCGCCTTCAATGGCGCGATGGCGCCCATTTCGCGGCGGAACATCTCGCTGTCGGCGGCGGCTTCTGTGCGGGCCGCCTGCGCAGCCGCGCGTTCGCGCTCGCGCTCGCGGGTCTGCGCTTTCAAGGCGTCGCGCAGGCCGCCGAGTCCCGCGAAGCCCGCGGCGGGCTTGCCGGCTTCGGCCGTTCCCGCAGGTGTTGCAGCAGACGTCGCCGCGGCGGAAACGGATGTGGCGGAAGGGTTGGGACGAGGCGCGGCAGGGCGCTTGGGCTCGCCGGGATGGGGCACGTTCTTCGGCATGGCGTGAGGCGCTTTCGGGTTCGTTCGGGTTCGATCGCGGCGGGGTGCGTTGGGGCGCATTGCGACGCGCGGCGCAAAAGAAAAGGGCCGCCGGCTGGCTGGCCGCGGCCCTCGTTCCGGTGCGCCGACAGGCTTCAGACCGCTATTCTAGCGGTCCGCCGCTGCGCACGGTTGCCGTCCTCAACGGTCGGCTTCCGCGCTCATGACGTGCGGCTGGCCGAGCTCATGGATGGTTTCGAGATAGCGCTGTGCGTCGAGCGCGGCCATGCAGCCCGTGCCGGCGCTCGTGATCGCCTGGCGATAGACGTGATCCTGCACGTCGCCCGCCGCGAACACGCCCGGCACGTTCGTGCCGGTGGCATTGCCGTTCATGCCGCCGGTCGTGATGATGTAGCCGTTGTTCATCTTCAGCTGGCCTTCGAAGATATCGGTGTTCGGCTTGTGGCCGATCGCGACGAACACGCCTTGCAGGTCGAGGTCGGTCGTTGCATCCGTCTTCACGTTCTTGATGCGCAGGCCGTTCACGCCGCCGTCGTCGCCCTTGACTTCGTCGATCACGTGATCCCACTTGATGTCGACCACGCCTTCCTTTTCCTTGTCGAGCAGGCGGTCGATCAGGATCGGCTCGGCGCGGAACTTGTCGCGGCGATGGATCACCGTCACCTTCTTCGCGATGCCCGCGAGGTACAGCGCCTCTTCGACAGCCGTGTTGCCGCCGCCGACCACGGCGACGTGCTGGTTGCGGTAGAAGAAGCCGTCGCAGGTCGCGCAGGCCGAGACGCCGCGGCCCATGAAGAGCTCTTCGCTCGCCAGGCCGAGGTACTGCGCCGATGCGCCCGTCGCGATGATCAGCGAGTCGCACGTGTACTCGCCCGAGTCGCCGATCAGGCGGATCGGCTTTTCATCGAGCTTCGCGGTGTGAATGTGGTCGAACACGATTTCCGTGTTGAAGCGCTCGGCGTGGGCGAGAAAACGCTGCATCAGCTCGGGGCCCTGCACGCCGTCCGCGTCCGCGGGCCAGTTCTCGACGTCGGTCGTGGTCATGAGCTGGCCGCCTTGCGCGAGGCCGGTGATAAGGAGCGGCGAGAGATTTGCGCGCGCGGCATAGACGGCGGCGGTGTAGCCGGCGGGGCCGGAACCGAGAATCAGGACTTTGGCGTGTTTGGTTGCAGACATGGTCGAAATCCGTAGAAAAACGCGGCGATTGACACTGTAAAGCGGCATGATCGCCCGGCAGTGTGGCGGGACACACCTCTATGTGGGCGTTAGGGCGCAATTATAAAGGCCGGGGGCGTATGCCGCCTCATCAAGCGTTCCGATCGCGCCGATAGCCGGTCGCCAACTGCTCGCCAGCTGATCGCTTGCCAATCGCAGATGCGCGCCGCATGGCTCGCGCGGCCCGGCGTGCCGCGCGGCGGAACGCTCGATGAGGCGGCGTGGGCCGCGCACGGGCAGCCCGCGCGCAACAATGCGCTAAAAATGCGCGACAACACGCCACGGGCGCGGGCCCGAGCCATGTGGGCCGGCGCCGCTGTTGCCGGTAACCCTCATTTACAGCCGGGGCCGAAACAACGCGTTTACAATAGGCCGGATCGGGCGACGGCGGCCGCGCGAGTCCGCTGCACCTACTCGCAGCGGGCGCGGGCCGCGAACGCATCAAGGATCAGCACCAGGATTCAATGGCCAAAGCTCCCTATTCCGCGCAGGCGCAGGCGTTGCCGCACCGCATGTCACGTCTACTCACCGAGATCCGCTGGATCCTTCAGGTGGCGCTTGGCGTGTTCCTGCTGATGGCGCTCATCAGTTACAACCGCCGCGACCCGAGCTGGACCCACGCCACCCACGTCGATCACATCGCGAACTGGGCGGGCCGCGTCGGCGCGTGGACCTCGGACATCCTGCTGCTCCTGTTCGGCCTTTCGGCCTACTGGTGGGTCGCGCTGCTCGCGCGGCGCATCGCCGCGAACTACCGGCGCATCACGCGCCAGGAAGGGTTCGATGACGCGGGCGATGCGGGCGACACGCCGCGCGACCATGGCTGGATTGCCGAAGGCTTCGCGTTCGTGCTCGTCCTGCTCGCCAGCAATGGCATCGAGGCGCTGCGCATGTGGTCGCTTCGGGTGCAACTGCCGCGCGCGCCGGGCGGCGTCGTGGGTGAAGCCGTGGCGCGCGGCGTCTCGCACGCGCTCGGCTTCACGGGCGGCACGCTCGCACTGCTGGTGGTGCTCGCAATCGGGTTGTCGCTCTATTTCCGCTTCTCGTGGCTCTCGGTCGCCGAACGGGTCGGCGAGGCGCTGATCAACGCCGTCACGTTCGCGCGGCTGCGGCGCGAGGAAGGGCGTGATCGCAAGCTCGGCGAGGCCGCGGCGGTCAAGCGCGAAGGCAAGGTCGAGCGCGGCCGCGTGAAGATCGAGGATCACGAGCCGGTCATGATCGTGCCGCCGGTCGTGACGCCGCAGCGCTCGGAGCGGGTCGAAAAGGAGCGCCAGGTGCCGCTTTTCACGGACCTGCCGGGCGATTCCACGCTGCCGCCGATTGCGCTGCTCGATCCGGCGCCCGCCGTCCAGGAAACCATCTCCGACGACACGCTCGAATTCACCTCGCGCCTCATCGAAAAGAAGCTCAAGGATTTCGGCATCGAAGTCGCCGTGGTGGCAGCCTATCCGGGCCCGGTCGTCACGCGTTACGAAATCGAACCGGCAACGGGCGTGAAGGGCAGCCAGATCGTGAATCTCGCGAAGGACCTCGCGCGCTCGCTGTCGCTCGTGTCGATCCGCGTCGTCGAGACGATTCCGGGCAAGAATTTCATGGCGCTCGAACTGCCGAATCAGCGGCGCCAGACCGTGCGCCTCTCGGAGATTCTCGGGTCGGCCGTGTATGCCGACGCGGCGTCGGCGCTCACGATGGGCCTTGGCAAGGACATCGGCGGCAAGCCGGTCTGCGCCGATCTCGCGAAGATGCCGCACCTGCTCGTGGCCGGCACGACCGGCTCGGGCAAGTCGGTCGGGATCAACGCGATGATCCTCTCGCTTCTCTACAAGGCGAGCGCCGAGCAGGTGCGCATGATCCTGATCGACCCGAAGATGCTCGAAATGAGCGTCTACGAGGGCATTCCGCATCTGCTGTGTCCGGTCGTCACGGACATGCGCCAGGCCGGCAACGCGCTGAACTGGACCGTCGCCGAAATGGAGCGCCGCTACAAGCTCATGAGCAAGCTGGGCGTGCGCAATCTGGCCGGTTTCAACAACAAGATCGAGGAAGCGGGCAAGCGCGAGGAGAAGCTTCCGAATCCGTTCAGCCTCACGCCGGACGATCCGGAACCGCTCGACAAGCTGCCGCACATCGTTGTCGTGATCGACGAACTGGCCGACCTCATGATGGTGGTCGGCAAGAAGGTCGAAGAGCTGATTGCGCGCATCGCGCAAAAGGCGCGCGCGGCGGGCATTCACCTGATCCTGGCCACGCAGCGTCCGTCCGTCGACGTGATTACCGGTCTCATCAAGGCCAACGTGCCGACCCGCATGGCGTTCCAGGTTTCCTCGAAGATCGACTCGCGCACGATTCTCGACCAGATGGGCGCCGAATCGCTGCTCGGCATGGGCGACATGCTCTACCTGCCGCCGGGCACCGGCTTGCCGGTGCGCGTGCACGGCGCGTTCGTCTCCGACGACGAAGTGCACCGCGTGGTCGAAAAACTCAAGGAGCAGGGCGAGCCGAGGTACATCGAGGGCCTGCTCGAAGGCGGCACGGCGGGCGAGGGCGACGAAGGCTCGGCGGGCGCGGGAGCCAGCGGCACCGGCGACGAGTCCGATCCGCTTTACGACCAGGCCGTCGAAGTGGTGATCAAGAATCGGCGCGCGTCGATTTCGCTCGTGCAGCGGCACTTGCGCATTGGCTATAACCGGGCAGCACGGCTGCTCGAACAGATGGAGCAGTCGGGGCTCGTCTCCGCGATGTCGTCGAACGGCAACCGCGAGATTCTCGTCCCCACGCGCGAGACCGAATGAGGCCGCGCGCTTCCCTTTCCTCATGGAGAACGATTTGATGCAGTTCCAGGCAGGTCTTTCCACCCGTCTCGTTCAAGTAGGCGCCCGTGCGGCGCGCACGTGCGCGCTCGCGCTCGGCGCGTCCGTGCTGATGGCGTCGCACGCGTTCGCGGGCGGCACCGATCAGCTCAAGCAGTTCGTCGCGCAGGTGCATTCGGCGCGCGGCGAGTTCGTGCAGCGCGAGCTGAAAGTGCCCTCGGGCGCGGCGAACGCGAGTGAGGCGATGGCCACGGCCACGGCGAACGCGAAGACTTCGAGCGGCACGTTCGTCTTCGCACGGCCCGGCAAGTTCATCTGGCAATACGTGAAGCCGTATCAGCAGCTTCTGCAGTCGGATGGCGAAAATCTCTTCGTCTACGACAAGGACCTGAACCAGGTCACCGAGCGCAAGCTTGGCGGCGCGCTCGGCGCGAGCCCGGCGGCGATCCTGTTCGGCAGCAACGATCTGGAGAAGAATTTCACGCTGCGCGACGCGGGCGTGAAGGGCGGCATCGACTGGCTGGAGCTGATTCCGAAGGCGAAAGACACGCAGTTTCAGAGCGTCGGCATCGGCTTTCGCGACGGCAATCTCCAGGCGATGGAACTGCACGACGTGTTCGGCAACGTGACGCTGCTCACGTTCTCCAACATTCAGAAGAATCCGTCGCTGAGCGCGTCGGCATTCAAGTTTGTCCGGCCCGCGGGCTCGGATCTCGTGACCGGCGGCGATAACTGACCCTCGCGTGTGACCGGCACGGCGACAAAAGGCCAATAAAAACGGGCGGCTCATCGCGAGCCGCCCGTTTGCTTTCTGTTGCGCGCGTTCGGGAAATGACGGCGGATCGGACCGAAACGCAGGCCTTAAATCAAGCCGAAAACCGGATCACGCCATCCGCGCCGGTCGAGCGCCTGAGCTTGCCCGCGAGCCAGAGCAGATGCAGGTGCGCGAGCGCTTCGCCCATCGCGAAGGTCATCTGGTGGATGTCGAGTTCGCGTCTGAACATGAGCGGCACGATGTCGGCGGCGCTGCGCGGCTTCGCCGTGCACGCTTCCATGACTTCGGCGAGGCGCGCGTCGTGGTGCGCGCGCAGTTGCGCGACGCGCGTGCGCACGCCGCGAAACGGCTTGCCGTGCGCGGGCAGCACGAGCGTGTCTTCGGCCATCGTCTCGTAGCGTCCGAGCGATTCGAGGTACAGGCCGAGCGGATTGGCTTCCGGCTCCATTTCGAACACGGAGACATTGGTCGAGATGCGCGGCAGCACCATGTCGCCGGACAGCAGCACGCCGGCTTGCTCGCACCACAGCGCGCAATGCTCCGGCGAATGGCCGTAGCCTGTGACGACGCGCCACGCGTGAGAGCCGATCGTCACGACGTCGGCTTCGCGCAGGCGGCGGAATTGCGTCGGCAGCGCGGGCACGAGGTTCGCGTAGTAGCCGCCGCGGTTGCGCAGCTTGTCCTGCGATTGCGCATCCACGAGGCCGTGCAGCCCGAAGTGACGCGCCGCGCTTTCGCCGCCTGCGTTCGAACCCGCGCCCGACGCCATCACGCGCGCGCTCGTGTATTCGCCGAGCGTCGCCCACAGGCGCACGTTCCAGCGCTGCTTGTTGCCGCCCGTGCAGATCCAGTGCGCGAGGCCGATGTGATCGGGATGGCAGTGCGTGACGAGCACGCGCAGCACCGGCAGGCCTTCGAGCGCCGTGTCGAACACCTGCTCCCAGTGCGCCTTGATCGTGTCGCTGGCGATGCCGCAATCCACCACGGTCCAGCCTGGCTGACCGTCGATTTCGTCGCGCAGCAGCCACAGGTTGATGTGATCGAGCGCGAACGGCAGCGGCATGCGCAGCCACTTGACGCCGGGGGCGACGTCGAAGACGCGGCCGGGTTCCGGCAGGGTGTCGGCGTACGGATAGTCGAGCTGGTGTTCGAGAGCGTTCATTGCAGGTGTCTTCTCCTTTGTCGCCGCCGCGGGCAAGGCTGGCTTTCCGGCATGGTCGCCGCGTTGCATCAATCCCGCAAGCTGATATATCTCACACCGAGCGCACCCCGAGCGCACCCCGAGCGCGACCCGGTTGCACAACCGGCAGGTTGACGATAACGTAAGCGTCGATTCTATCGTTCAATGCACGGACCTGCTGGCGGCAGCGGGCCTGCCGTTCACTGCTCACCATGACCCAGTACACGATTAGCGAACTTGCCCGCGAATTCGACGTGACGCCGCGCGCGATCCGTTTCTACGAGGACCAGGGCCTGCTCGCACCCAGCCGGGAAGGCGCGGGTGGCCTCAAGCGCGTGTTTTCGGGGCGGGACCGCACGCGCTTGCGCCTCACGCTGCGCGGCAAGCGGCTTGGTTTTACGCTGTCGGAGATCCGCACGCTGCTCGACCTGTACGATTCGCCGACCGACACGCTCCCGCAGTTGCAGGCGTTTCTCGATACGGTCGTGCGCCACCGCGAGATCCTCGAGCGCCAGCGCGCCGATCTCGACGCCACGCTCGAAGATCTTGCGCAGTACGAGACGCAGGCGCGCGAACTGCTCGCGCGCGCCGATACGCGTGCAAACGAAGCGACAAACGAAGCGACAAACGAAGCGACAAACGAAGCGACAAACGAAGCGACAAACGAAGCCGCAAGCGAAGCGGCAGACGCGCGGAAGTAGCCGCGTCCGCCATCCGGTTCATTGAAGGCGTTGCTTCACGATGCACGTTACAGACAAAGGCGGCAAGGCCGCGATGAAACACTTTCCGAAACTGCTCTCGTCGCAGATTGGCTTCGACGTTGCGCAGACGATACTCGACGGCTTCAACCGCCACTACGGCAATTTCTGCGACGCGGCGGTGCGCGCGAAGGGGCTATTCGAGGCGGCGGACTGGCACGGCGTGCAGCGGCTCGCGCGCGAGCGCATTGCGTCGTACGACGAGCGCGTCAAGCACTGCGTGGTGACGCTGGAAGACGAGTACGACGCGGAAACCATCGACGACGAAGTGTGGCAGCAGATCAAGCTGCACTACATCGGCTTGCTCACGACGCACCGGCAGCCCGAGTGCGCCGAAACGTTCTTCAACTCGGTGTGCTGCAAGATCCTGCATCGCTCGTACTTCAACAACGACTTCATCTTCGTGCGGCCCGCGATTTCGACCGAATACATCGAAAACGACGAGCCCGCAGCGAAGCCGACCTACCGCGCGTACTACCCCGGCAAGGACGGGCTCGCGGCGACCTTCGAGCGCATCGTCACGAACTTCCAGCTGGAGACGCCGTTCGAGGACCTCGCGCGCGACGTGCAGTGCGTGCTGCGCGCGCTGCGCGACACCTTCGGCGAAGTCGAGCCGAAGCCCAATTTCCAGATTCACGCGCTGTCGTCGCTGTTCTTTCGCAACCAGTCGGCGTACGTGATCGGGCGCATCATCAACGGCGATCTGCTCGCGCCATTCATCCTGCCGATCCGCCATGTGGCGGGCGGCCGGCTCGCGCTCGACGCCGTGCTGCTGCGCCCCGAGCAACTGCTCGTGATGTTCAGCTTCGCGCATTCGTATTTTCTCGTCGACATGGGCGTGCCGTCGGCCTACGTCGCGTTTTTGCGCACGATCATGCCGCTCAAACCCAAGGGCGAGATCTACACGTCGCTCGGGTTGCAGAAGCAGGGCAAGAATCTCTTCTACCGCGATCTGCTGCACCATCTTGCGTATTCGTCGGACCGGTTCGTCATTGCGCCCGGCATTCGCGGCATGGTGATGATCGTGTTTACGCTGCCGTCGTTTCCGTACGTGTTCAAGGTCATCAAGGACAGCTTTCCCGCGCCGAAGGAAACCACGCGTGAAGAAGTCGAGGCGAAGTATCAGCTCGTCAAGCGCCACGACCGTCTGGGGCGTCTCGCCGACACGCTCGAATATTCGAGCGTCGCGCTGCCCGTCGCGAGGCTCGACGAAGCGCTGGTGCGCGAACTGGAGCAGTCCGCGCCGTCGATGATCGAGTACGAGGGCGACAATCTCGTGATCCGCCATCTGTATATCGAGCGCCGCATGGTGCCGCTCAACCTGTGGCTGCAGAACGGCAGCGACGCACAGATCGAGCACGGCATCCGCGAATACGGCAACGCGGTTAAAGACCTGATGCGCGCCAACATCTTCCCGGGCGACATGCTGTACAAGAATTTCGGCGTCACCCGCCACGGCCGCGTGGTGTTTTACGACTACGACGAAATCGAATACCTGACCGATTGCAACGTCCGTGCCGTGCCTGAACCGCGCAATGAGGAAGACGAATTGTCGAGCGAGCCGTGGTATTCAATTGGCCCGCGCGATATCTTTCCCGAGACCTATCGCACGTTCCTGCTCGGCGACCCGCGTGTGCAACGTTATTTCCTCGCGTATCATCCGGACTTCTTCGACCCGGCGCTCTGGCAGGAGAGCAAGGCGCGACTCATCGCGGGCGAAGTGCCGGACGTTTTTCCCTACGATCCGTCGATGCGCTTTTGCACGCGCTACCCGGAAAGCTATCTGAAGGGCGAACCGGGTGGTGAACCCGGTGGTGAACCGGGTCCTGAACTGAGCGGCGAACTGAAAGAAGCCACCCCGGCGGCGCGCGTCGCCTGACGCTCGCGGATCAACCAGCTGAAACGACATGACAACCATCCCTGACAATCCGCTTGCTCAACTGTTCGAGAACAACGAAAAGTGGGTCGCCGCGCGTCTCGCCGCCGATCCCGAATACTTTTCGCGCCTCGCAGACCAGCAAGCGCCCGAATACCTGTGGATCGGCTGCTCCGATTCGCGCGTGCCTGCGAACCAGATCATCGGCCTGCCGCCGGGCGAGGTGTTCGTCCATCGCAACATCGCGAACGTCGTCGTGCACACCGACCTCAACTGTCTTTCGGTGATCCAGTTCGCCGTCGACCTGCTGAAGGTGAAGCACATCATGGTGGTCGGCCACTACGGCTGTTCGGGCGTGGGTGCGGCGCTGCACGGCAAGCGCATCGGCCTCGCCGACAACTGGCTCCATCACGTTCAGGACGTGCGCGGCAAGCACGCGGCGCTGCTCGAAGAGTGGCCGATGGGCGAGGCGCGCCATCGCCGCCTCGTCGAGTTGAACACGATCGAGCAGGTTGCGAACACGTGCCGCACGACCATCGTCGGCGATGCGTGGGCGCGCGGCCAGTCGCTCACGGTGCATGGCTGGGCCTACGGCGTGCACGACGGGCGTGTGCGCGACCTGGGCATGACCGTCAGCGGGCCGCAGCAATTGCAGGAGACGTATGAGCGTTGTGTCGCGGGCGTGTCCGCGCATCGCGCCCATGAGGCAGACAACGACGTCGTTGCCGCGGACGCCGCCCGACTTGGCGACGTGCCGGCCGTCGTCGCAGGAGTCATCAAGGAGCTTAAACATGAGTGAGACATTGAAGGACCCGATCGTCATCGTTTCGGCGGCGCGCACGCCGATGGCCGGTTTTCAGGGCGATTTCGCCTCGCTGACGGCGCCGCAGCTGGGCGCAGCGGCGATTGCGGCGGCTGTCGAGCGCGCGGGCCTCGCACCGGCGCAGATCGACGAAGTCGTGATGGGCTGCGTGCTGCCCGCCGGGCAGGGCCAGGCGCCCGCGCGCCAGGCGGCGCTCGGCGCGGGCTTGCCGCTCGCGGTGGGCGCGACGACCGTCAACAAGATGTGCGGCTCGGGCATGCGTGCGGCGATGTTCGCGCATGACATGCTGCTGGCCGGCTCGGTGGACGTGATCGTCGCGGGCGGGATGGAGAGCATGTCGAATGCGCCATACCTGCTGCCGAAAGCGCGCGCGGGCATGCGCATGGGCCACGGCCAGGTGCTCGATCACATGTTTCTCGACGGCCTCGAAGATGCCTACGACAAGGGCCGTCTGATGGGCACCTTCGCCGAGGAGTGCGCGGGCGAGTACGACTTCTCGCGCGAGGGCCAGGATGCGTTCGCGATCGAGTCGCTCAAGCGCGCGAAGCGCGCCAACGAGGACGGTTCGTTCGCGTGGGAAATCGCACCGGTGAAGGTCGCGTCGCGCACCGGCGAAACGACGATTTCGCGCGACGAGCAGCCGTTCAAGGCCAATCTCGACAAGATCCCGACGCTCAAGCCCGCGTTCAGCAAGACCGGCACGGTGACGGCGGCGAATTCTTCGTCGATCTCGGACGGCGCGGCGGCCCTCGTGCTGATGCGCGAATCGACGGCGAAGCGCCTTGGCGTGACGCCGCTCGCGCGCGTGGCGGGTCATTCGACCTTCGCGCAGCAGCCGTCGAAGTTCACGACCGCGCCGGTCGGCGCGATTGCGAAGCTCTTCGAGAAGACCGGCTGGCGGGCGAACGACGTCGATCTCTATGAGATCAACGAGGCGTTCGCCGTGGTCACGATGGCCGCGATGAAGGAGCACGATCTGCCGCACGACAAGGTCAACGTCAACGGCGGCGCGTGCGCGCTCGGCCACCCGATCGGCGCATCGGGCGCGCGCATTCTTGTCACGCTGATCGGCGCGCTGCGCGCACGCGGCGGCAAGCGCGGCGTCGCGACCCTGTGCATCGGCGGCGGCGAGGCGACGGCGATGGGCGTCGAATTGCTGTAACGCGAGCGAACTGAGGTAGGCTGTTTATCGGCGCGCGGCCTCGTGATTTGGCGGTCGCGCGCGACAGAAAACCGGGGTGGCGACATGAAAACAGCGTTGATCGTAGGTGCCTCGCGCGGCCTTGGCCGCGAGTTTGCGCAGCAGTATGTGAAGGCGGGCTGGCGCGTGCTCGCCACGGCGCGCACCAGCGCCGCGCTGGAAGAACTGGGCAAGCACAACGTGCGGCCGTTTCAGCTCGACATCACGCGGCCCGACGAGATCTCGGCGCTCGGCGCGGCGCTCGAAGGCGAGCGGCTCGACGTGGTGCTCATCGTGTCGGGCGTCTACGGTCCGCGCACCGAGGGCGTCGAAATGATCTCGGCCGACGATTTCGACCGCGTGATGAGCACGAACGTGCGCGGCCCGATGCAGCTGATTCCGGTGCTGCTGCCGCTCGTCGATGCGGCCAACGGCGTGCTGGCCGTGCTGTCGAGCCGCATGGGCAGCATCGGGCAGACGACGGGCACGACGGGCTGGCTCTATCGCGCGAGCAAGGCGGCGCTCAACGACGTGATCAAGATCACCTCGCTCCAGACGCGCCGCGCCACCTGCATCGCGCTGCATCCAGGCTGGGTGCGCACCGACATGGGCGGCCCGCAGGCGGCGATCGACGCCGTGCGCAGCGTCACGGGCATGCGCGAGGTGATAGCCGAAGCGGCGGCCGCACGCGACGTCTTCAACGGACGCTTCTTCCAGTACGACGGCACCGAACTCGACTGGTGACGTACCGATCCCGGACCGCGCACGCTGCCGCGGTCTTTTTGCCTGACGGGCGCGCGCGCCGCGCGCCGCCCGAACGGATTTCTCCCCGATTTTCTCTTGATGAATGCTGAAACTTCGCGTGCCGCACGGCCCGCCGATTGTCCGTGCGGCGGCGCCGCGCCGAACCTGAAAGCCACCGCGAAGCCGCCGCGGTACGCGGCGTGCTGCGGCCGTTTCATCGACGCGGGCGCACTGCCCGAAACGGCGCTCGAACTGATGCGCTCGCGCTACACGGCCTACGTACTCGGCGAGAGTTCGTATCTGCGCGCAACCTGGGCACGCGAAACGTGCCCGCCGGACCTCGATGTGGATCCGTTGGCGCTCGATGCGCCGCGCTGGCTTGGACTCGCAATCAAGCGTCATGAGCAGGTGGATGCAACGCATGCGATCGTCGAGTTTGTCGCGCGTTACAAGACCGGAGGCCGCGCCTCGCGGCTGCATGAAGTGAGCCGTTTCACGCGCGCGGAGGATGGCCGTTGGCGTTATGTCGACGGCGATGTCACGGATACCTGAATGCCTGCACGCGTGAGCGCCAATCCCCCGCGCGCCCACTGCAACGCCTCCATGTTTGAATACATCGGCTTGAATACGCAGGCGCCGGGTTCTCGGGTTTTTCCGGAATTCGTGCGGGACGTGTGCGACGAATGTGCGCGCACAAAATGACCGGATTCGCCCGGGCGCCACGCCCTGCGGGACACACGTCGCGCTGGCATGTGTTATGCCGGGAAACCCCTGTATTGCGCAGCAATAAACTGTTGTGCGACTATGAAATCACGGTGTTCGCAGTTCGCATAAGTCAGAGGTAAACAAGGCTTGTGCGTACGGTGCGCGATTCGGTCAACCGGCGGTTTTGCTTCGAGGTTTTGCTTCGATGGCGACGCCCGGTTCAGGTCCGAAACGCTGCACGGCGAGCATCACCGGGGCGCGATGCACGATTGCTGCGCGTTTCGGTAGTGGTATTCCGATCGGCGTTTTCCCGTGAAGGGTTGCCCAGGCACGTGTCTTGCGAGATGTGCAGCGGCTGCCGTCGCGCCGGAAATCGGGCCGGCCGGAGTAAGACGGATTCAACAAGCATTCTCGCGGGCGGGTTGGCGCATGGCGTTCAAAAAGCTACTGACCGGTTGGGTGTTGGCGGGCACGGCGTGTGTCTTTTCGGCCGCGCACGCAGCATCGCTTGCCGAGCCGCAAGGACCGCACCGCGTCGCATCAGTTGTTGCCGCTGCAGCAAACGTTCAACACGCCGAACCGGTTTCGGCGGGGCCACTCGGCAGCGCCAATGTCCCGCGTCTCGCGCTCGACGACAGCTGGCTGCCTGCCGTGCGCGCCGACATGAACGCGCGGGTGATCCGCATTCCTGTTGATGCCGATGGCGACATCACGCTCGAAACCACGATTTACCGCCCGGAAGGCCCCGGCCCGTTCCCGATGGTGGTGTTCAATCACGGCAAGATTCCCGGCGACCCGCGTAATCAGGCGCGCAGCGACCCCGTTTCGTTCGCGCGCGAATTCGTGCGGCGCGGCTATGTGGTCGTCGCGCCGAACCGCCGCGGCTTCGCGGGCTCGGGCGGCGACTACGTACAGGACGGCTGCGATGTGGCGAGCAACGGACTCGACCAGGCTGCCGATGTCGCCGCGACCGTCGCCTACATGTCGAAGCAGCCGTACGTCGACGCGAACCATATCGTGGTGGCGGGCACGTCGCACGGCGGTCTGGCGACGATTGCCTACGGCACCGAAGCCGCGCAGGGCGTGCGCGCGCTCATCAACTTCTCGGGCGGCTTGCGCCAGGACACCTGCAAGGGCTGGCAGGACAACCTGACCCAGGCCTTCGGCGGCTACGGCGGCAAGGCGCGCGTGGCGTCGCTGTGGCTTTACGGCGACAACGATTCGGTGTGGACGCGCGATCTCGTCACGCGGATGTACGCGGCGTACCACGACGCTCAGACCGCAGAAGCGCCGCCCGCCGCGGGCGCGAAGCTCGTCGATTTCGGCTCGTACAAGAACGACGCGCATCGGCTGGTGGGCGACCGCGATGGCGTGAAGATCTGGTGGCCGCAGGTCGAGGTGTTCCTCGCCCGCGCGGGCATGCCGACCGCGGTTGAATATCGCGTGGCGGAGCCTGCCGCGCCGCGCGGCACGGGCTATGCCGCTATCGATTCGGTGAGCGCGGTGCCGTTCCTCGACGCGGGCGGCCGCAGCGGCTACCGTAACTTCCTCTCGCAGTATTCGAGCCGTGCGTTCGCGGTCTCCGATTCGGGCGCGTGGTCGTGGGCCGAAGGCGGCGACAATCCCATGGCCGTCGCCATCGCGAACTGCCAGAAGCACAGCAACGACGCCTGCCATCTTTACGCGGTCGACAACGCCGTGGTCTGGTCCAACGACGCAGCGATTGCCGCGCGCAACGACGCCAGCGCGGGCGTGGTGCCTGCCGTCGCCGATACCGCCAATACCCCCGATACGGCCGTTCACGACGACCACGCGCTCGCGAGCCGTTAAGCACTTCCTTACACAGCGCGCGGCGTGATGCGCGCGCTGTGCATCGCCTGATGCAATTCCCTTCGCTTGACCGGTCCTGGCTGGCCCGACCTGGCACGACTTGGCCATTGCGCTTGTTTGCGCGCGGCCAGGCGGTGCGGGCCGCTTGGCTTCTCCCGCACCTTCCGATCGCCCGATTCTGCTTGCGCGCACTGCGGCGCGGGTACTCCGGTTTTGCGCGGCGCGCTGATTTTCTGTCGCTCTCACAGATTTTTTTGCGTAAGCGCAGGTCACTTTGCCGTCGTCATCTGCGGCCATTTCCAGCCTTCATTGAAGATCCGTTCCGTGCGGCCGGGAACGGCGTTGAACATCGCCGCGCTACGCCGCGCAAGGCTTTTTGGCGGGTAGTGCATTGCGCGGGCGTTCGCGCTACTCTCGGTCCCGCTGTCGTTTCGGGAGTCGTATTTGAATCAGCATTCCAACCTTGCCAGCGATAGCTGGGTTGCGCGCAGCCTGCGCGCCGTCTGGCATCCGTGCACCCAGATGAAGCACCACGAGCGCATGCCGCTCGTTCCCGTCGCGCGCGGCGAAGGGCCGTGGCTCTACGACCGCGACGGACGGCGTTATCTCGACGCGGTCAGTTCGTGGTGGGTCAACCTGTTCGGCCACGCCAATGCGTCGATCAACGCGGCGCTCAAGGCGCAGCTCGATACGCTCGAACATGTGATGCTCGCGGGCTGCACGCACGAACCCGCCGTCGAACTCGCCGAGCGGCTCTCCGCGCTCACGGGTCACGCGCTCGGCCATGCGTTTTTCGCGTCGGATGGTGCATCGGCCGTGGAAATCGCACTGAAGATGAGCTTTCACGCGTGGCGCAATCAGGGTGAAAGCGACAAGCGTGAATTCGTCTGTCTCGCGAACAGCTATCACGGCGAGACGATCGGCGCGCTGGCTGTGACCGATGTCAAGATCTTCCGGGATGCATACGACCCGTTGCTCCATCACGCCCATGTCGTCGCGTCGCCCGATGCGCGCGCCGCAGGCGAGGGCGAATCGGCCGCCGACGTGGCGCGGCGCGCCCTGGCCGACGTGGAGCAACTGTTCGAGGCGCGCAGCGCGCACATCGCCGCGCTGATCGTCGAGCCGCTGGTGCAGTGCGCGGCAGGCATGGCGATGCACGATCCGGCGTACCTCAAGGGCCTGCGCGCGCTGTGCGACCGCTATCGCGTGCATCTGATCGCCGACGAAATCGCCGTGGGCTGCGGCCGCACGGGCACGTTCTTCGCATGCGAGCAGGCGGACATCTGGCCCGATCTGCTGACGCTTTCGAAGGGCATCAGCGGCGGCTATCTGCCGCTTTCGATCGTGCTCTCCCGCGATGCGATTTTCGACGCCTTCTACGATAACGACACCACGCGCGGCTTTCTCCATTCGCACTCGTACACGGGCAATCCGCTCGCGTGCCGCGCGGCGCTCGCGACGCTCGACCTGATCGAGCAGGGCGATGTGCTGGCCGCGAACACGCGCAAGTCGGCGCGCCTGCGCGAAGCGTTCGCGCCGCTCGCGTCGCATCCGCTCGTGCGCAACCTGCGCCAGCGCGGCACGATCCTCGCATTCGACGCCCGGATCGACGATGCGGCACGCGCAACCACGTTCTCGCGACGCTTCTTCGAACAGGCGCTCAAGCGCGAGTTGCTGCTGCGGCCCATCGGCACGACGGTGTACGTCATGCCGCCGTACATCCTCGATGAAGAAACCCAGACATTGCTCGCCGAACGCACGCGCGAGACATTTGACGCCGTCGTGGCGGAGGACCTCTGATGCAGTTGCTGGACACCCTTGAACAGGGCTTGCGCGAACTGGATGCGCGCGGCCTGCGCCGCCGCCGCCGCACGCTCGACACGCCTTGCGACGCACATATGCGCGTCGATGGCGTCGATATGATCGGCTTCGCGAGCAACGACTACCTCGGCCTTGCCGCGCATCCGCAACTCGTGGCCGCGCTCGCGGCGGGCTCGCAGCGCTACGGCGCGGGCAGCGGCGGCTCGCATCTGCTTGGCGGGCATTCGCGCGCGCATGCGCAACTCGAAGACGATCTCGCGCAATTCGTGGGCGGCTTTGTCGACGATGCGCGCGCGCTGTACTTCAGCACCGGCTACATGGCGAACCTCGCGGTGGTCACGGCGCTGGCCGGGCGCGGCACGACGCTCTTCTCGGATGAGCTGAATCACGCGTCGCTGATCGACGGCGCGCGCCTTTCGCGCGCGGACATCCAGATCTATCCGCACGCCGATGTCGATGCGCTGAGCGCCATGCTCGAAGCGTCCGGCGACGGCCCGAAGGTGATCGTCAGCGACACGGTGTTCAGCATGGACGGCGACGTCGCGCCGCTCGCGCGCCTCGTCGAACTCGCCGAGCGGCACGAGGCGTGGCTCATCGTCGACGATGCGCACGGCTTCGGCGTGCTCGGCCCGCAAGGGCGCGGCGCACTCGCCGAGGCGGCGTTGCGCTCGCCCAATCTCGTGATGGTCGGCACGCTCGGCAAGGCCGCGGGTGTGGCCGGTGCATTCGTCGCGGCGCATGCGACGGTCTGCGAATGGCTCGTGCAGCGCGCGCGCCCGTATATCTTCACGACGGCCTCGGCGCCGTCCGTGGCGCATGCGGTGTCGGCGAGCCTGCGCATCATCGCCGGCGACGAGGGCGATGCGCGGCGCGCGCATCTGCGCAAGCTGATCGAGCGCACGCGCGCCATCCTCAAGGAGACCTGCTGGACGCCGGTCGATTCGCAGACGGCCGTGCAGCCGCTCGTGGTCGGCGCCAACGACGCGACGCTCGCGCTTCAGGCCGCACTCGAACACGACGGCCTCTGGGTGCCCGCGATCCGTCCGCCGACCGTGCCGGCGGGCACGTCGCGCCTGCGCATTTCGCTCTCGGCCGCGCATTCCGACGCCGACATCGAACGTCTGCATACGTCGCTGCAACGTGCGAGCCGCGAAGCGCGGGAGCGCGCGCAGTGAGCGCGGCAATGTCGTTTTTCGTGGCCGGCACCGACACGGAAATCGGCAAGACATTCGTGAGCGCCGCCTTGTTGCGCGGCTTCGCGCGCGCGGGCCTGCGCGCTGCGGGCATGAAGCCCGTGGCGGCGGGCGCGTTCGAGCGTGACGGCGTGTGGCACAACGACGACGCCGACCAGCTCGATGCCGCTGCGAGCGTGCTGCTGCCGCCCGAGCTGCGCACGCCGTTTCTGCTCAAGGAGGCTGCGGCGCCGCATATCGCCGCCGCGCTCGAAGGCGTGACGCTCGACCTCGATCGCATCGTGGCGTGCTACCGGCAAGTGCGCGAGCGCGCGGACGTCGTCGTGGTGGAAGGCGTGGGCGGCTTTCGCGTGCCGCTCGACGCGACGCGCGACACGGCCGATCTCGCCGTCGCGCTCGGCCTGCCCGTGGTGCTCGTCGTGGGGATGCGGCTTGGCTGCATCAGCCATGCGCTGCTCACCGCCGAGGCGATTGCCGCTCGCGGTCTGACCATCGCGGGCTGGGTCGCGAACCGGATCGATCCGGCCATGACATTCCCCGAAGAAAACATCGCTGCGCTACGCGAGCGCCTTGCCGCGCAATTCGGCGCGCCGCTGCTTGGCGTCGTGCCGCATCTGCGCGGCGCGAGCGCCGACGCTGCTGCCGCCCATCTCGACATCGATGCGCTCGCGCATCCTGCTACAACACTGTCACGAAGGACCCACGACATCATGACTCAAACCCTCCTCGCGAACGCCGCGGACACCGAGCCGGTTCAGCCGGGCGCCGCGCGCTGGCGCGTAGCCGACATCGTCGCGCTCTACGACCTGCCGTTCAACGACCTGATGTTTCGCGCACAACAGGTGCATCGCGAGCATTTCGACGCGAACGCGATGCAGCTTTCGACGCTGCTGTCGATCAAGACCGGCGGCTGCGAAGAGGACTGCGCGTACTGCCCGCAGTCGTCGCATCACGACACGGGCGTCGACGCAAGCAAGCTGATGGAAGTCGAAGCGGTGCTGAAGGCGGCCAGCGCGGCGAAGGCCAATGGCGCGACGCGTTTTTGCATGGGCGCGGCGTGGCGCAATCCGAAGGACCGTCATATTGAGCCGATCAAGGCCATGATTCGCGGCGTGAAGGAGATGGGGCTCGAAACCTGCATGACGCTCGGCATGCTCGACACGCAGCAGGCGAACGAACTCGCCGACGCGGGCCTCGACTACTACAACCACAACCTCGACACGTCGCCGGAGTTCTACGGGCAGATCATCTCGACGCGCACGTACCAGGATCGCCTCGACACGCTGGAGCGCGTGCGCGATGCGGGCATCAACGTGTGCTGCGGCGGCATCGTCGGCATGGGCGAGTCGCGCCGCGAGCGTGCGGGCCTGATCGCTCAACTGGCGAACCTGGAGCCGTATCCGGATTCGGTGCCGATCAACAATCTCGTGCAGGTGCACGGCACGCCGCTCGAAGGCACCGACGCGCTCGATCCATTCGAGTTCGTGCGCACGATTGCGGTTGCGCGCATCACGATGCCGAAGGCGATGGTGCGCCTCTCGGCGGGACGCGAGCAGATGGACGACGCGCTGCAGGCGCTGTGCTTCATGGCGGGCGCGAATTCGATTTTCTACGGCGATCATCTGCTCACGACCAGCAATCCGCAGGCCGAAGCGGACCGCAAGCTGCTCGTGCGGCTCGGCATTCGCACGGAAGCCGCCGAGCAGTTGCCGGCGCCGGAGGACGCGCAGCACAGTTGCTGCGGTCAGTGCGGATGATGTGAGCGCAGGTGACGCGCGAAGCGTTCGAACTGCGCCCATGATGAAAAACGCCATGCTGCGATCGACTCGCAGCATGGCGTTTTTTCATGGATTTTTCGTGGACGGGAAAGGCGCAGCGGCGCTTTCCTCACGCGCGCTCCCCGTGCACACGCCAGGGCCACGGCGCGCGTGACATGCACGTGCGCGGGCCGTGCGCTTATGCGTAAGCGGCGCGGCGGCGTCCCGCGAGCACGAGATAGCAGAGCGCGCCGATCACGAGCGAAGGCAGCGTCGCGCCGAGATTCGGCAGCCACTGATTGAGCGCCTGATAGGCGCCGAAGCCGATCACCCACGCGGCGAACGCGCCAATGTGCCAGCCGCCCGAATAGCCGTAGACGCCGCCCAGATCGGCGATTGCCTCTGCGTCGATGCGGCGGCGGCGCACGATGAAGTGATCGGCGAGCACGACGCCGAAGAGCGGCGCGAACACCGAGCCGATGAACAGCAGGAAATTCTCGTAACGCGCCATCGGCACGACGATGCCGATCAGCGTGCACAGCGCGCCGAACGCCGCAGAGAGCCACGGCACGCTCGCGCGCGTCCAGAACGTGCCGGTCGAAACGGCGGCCGAGTGGATGTCGGCGAAGGCATTGTCGATCTCGTCGATCAGCACGAGCAGGAGCGCGAAGCCGCCGCCCGCCTGCGCGAGCGCCGAGGTGAGCAGCGCGTCGCCGCCGCCCGCCGCGAGACCATAGATCGCGCCGAGCGCGTAGAACCACATGTTCGCGATGCCGTAGCCGAACAGCGTGCCGCGAAACGCCTCGCCCGGGCGACGGCCAAAGCGCGTGTAATCGGCGATGAGCGGCAGCCACGAGAGCGGCATCGCGACCACGAGGTCGATGGCGCTGCCGAACGGCATGTCGCCGGTGCCGGGGCGGCGCATCAGCGCGCCGAGGTCGTGGCGCGCGAGCAGGTTCCACGTGAGCCACGCGGCGCCCGCGAGCAGCAGCCAGATGCCCCACGTCCGCAGGAAGCGCCGCACGAAGGAGAGCGGGCCGCTCACGGCGAGCAGCGTCGCGAGCAGGCCGAAGACCAGCGTCCAGACGATCGGCGCCGAGAAGCCGAAGGCTTGCTTCGCGAGTGCATCGGCGGAATCGCGCATCACGATGATCTCGAACGCGCCCCAGCCGACCAGCTGCACCATGTTGATGATGGCGGGAACCGACGCGCCGCGCACACCGAGCGTCGGGCGCAGCGACGACATCGCCGCGAGGCCCGTATCGGTGCCGATCACGCCCGCGAGCGCGAGCAGCACCACGCCGATCACGCTGCCGATGCCGATTGCGGTGAGCGCGGCCGGCAGCGAGAGGCCCGGCACGAGCAGTGCGCCGGCCTGCGCGACGAGCAGGCCGATGCCAAGCGAGAACCACAGCGCGAAGGCGTCGCCGGTGCGGAACTGGCGGCGCGCGTCGGGGACGGGCACGAGCGGCGCGTAGGTGGAGCCGGTGTTACCGGCGTGCGCGTCCTGGTTCATCGGCTGGTTCATCGACTGGTTCATCGGGAAAACTGTCCTCTGGTGTCGTCTGTTGTTATCGGTTCGTCCGGGGCCGGATCGGCTGCGGATTGCGGGCTGACCGGCTGCGTCGGGTGTGACTCTCCGGCCCCGGAAGCTCGCCCGCCCGCGCGCGCTGTCATAATGCTCGATTGCGTCCGGCGCGACGGTCCGGTCCGCAGCGCTCGGGCGCGCCTCGCGCGCTGGTGCCCGACTGTCGGCGGTGCGCCCGAAAGCCGACATTATCCCGAAAACGTCATGTTTGAAGAAACCCGTGCCAACGTACCGCTCGCCGAGCGGCTGCGACCGCGCTCCATCGACGAAGTCATCGGTCAGAAGCATCTGCTCGGCCCGAACAAGCCGCTGCGCGTCGCATTCGAGTCGGGCGAAGCCCATTCGATGATCCTCTGGGGGCCGCCGGGCGTCGGCAAGACGACGCTCGCGCGTCTCATGGCCGACGCGTTCCACGCCGAATTCATCGCGCTTTCGGCGGTGCTCTCGGGCGTGAAGGACATTCGCGAGGCCGTCGAGACCGCTCAGGTGCATCGCGCGCACGGCAGGCAGACGCTCGTGTTCGTCGACGAAGTCCACCGCTTCAACAAGAGCCAGCAGGACGCTTTCCTGCCGCACGTCGAATCGGGGCTGTTCGTGTTCGTCGGCGCGACGACGGAGAATCCGTCGTTCGAGGTGAACAGCGCGCTGCTGTCTCGCGCGGCGGTCTATGTGCTGAAGAGCCTCGACGAGGACGAGCAGGGCGAGCTGCTCGGGCGCGCGAGTGAGGAACTGGGCGGCCTGACTTTCACCGACGAGGCGAAAAAGGCGCTGATCGGCTCCGCGGACGGCGACGGCCGCAAGCTGTTGAACAATCTGGAGATCGCCGCGCGCGCGGCCGCCCGGCAAAAGTCGACCGAAATCGACGGGGCGCTGCTGGGCAGCGCGCTCGCCGAAAACCTGCGCCGCTTCGACAAGGGCGGTGACGCGTTCTACGACCAGATCAGTGCGCTGCATAAATCGGTGCGCGGCAGCAACCCGGACGGCGCGCTGTACTGGTTCTGCCGCATGCTCGACGGCGGCGCCGATCCGCGCTATCTGGCGCGGCGCATCGTGCGCATGGCGTGGGAGGACATCGGGCTTGCCGACCCGCGCGCGGCGCGCATCACGCTCGACGCCGCCGAGACCTACGAGCGGCTCGGCTCGCCCGAAGGCGAACTGGCGCTCGCGCAGGCCGTGATCTATCTGGCTGTCGCACCGAAGTCGAATGCGGGCTACATGGCGTACAACGAGGCGCGGCGCTTCGTCGGCCAGGACCAGTCGCGCGCGGTGCCCATCCATCTGCGCAACGCGCCGACGAAGCTGATGAAGGAACTCGGCTACGGCCACGAGTACCGCTACGCGCACGACGAACCCGATGCCTACGCGGCGGGCGAGACCTATCTGCCCGACGGCATGCGCGAACCGCACTGGTACCGGCCGACGCCGCGCGGGCTCGAAGGCAAGATCGGCGAGAAGCTCGGGCGGCTGGCCGAACTCGACGCGCAATGGCGCGAGGATCACCGCGACGAAATTCGCGACGAGATTCGCGAGAAGAAGCGCAAGGGCTGAATTCCGGCTCGGGTTCGGCCGCGATGCGGCCTGGCTGGCGCCTGCGGCACGGCCAGGCGACGCCATTGCCCACGGACTCGGCGCGCCGGTGCGTTAAAATCGCCCCTTCACACAACGAAACTGCGTCTCACAATCCCATGCTCGACATCCAGCTGCTGCGCAAAGACCTCGACGGCGTCGCGAAGCGCCTCGCCGACCGCGGCTACACCCTCGACGCCGCGGCCTTCTCGGCGCTCGAAGCGGAACGCCGCGCCATCCAGACCCGCACTGAAGAACTGCAGGCGCGCCGCAACAGCCTGTCGAAGCAGATCGGCGCGATGAAAGGCCGTGGCGAGGACACATCGGCGGTCATGGCTGAAGTCGGCGGTATCGGCGACGAGATGAAGGCGTCGGCGGCCAAGCTCGACGACATTCAGGCGCGCCTCTCGGACCTGCTGCTCGGCGTGCCGAACCTGCCGCACGAGAGCGTTCCGGCGGGCAAGGACGAAAAGGACAACGTCGAAGTGCGCCGCTGGGGCGCGCCGCGCGCGTTCGATTTCGAGGTCAAGGATCACGTCGATATCGGCGCGCCGCTCGGGCTCGATTTCGAAACGGGCGCGAAGCTCTCGGGTGCGCGCTTCACGATGCTGCGCGGCCAGATCGCGCGCCTTCACCGTGCGCTCGCGCAGTTCATGCTCGACACGCACACGCAGCAGCACGGCTATTCGGAGACGTACACGCCGTACATCGTCAACCCGGAAATCCTGTACGGCACGGGCCAACTGCCCAAGTTCGCCGACGACATGTTCCGCGTGGAGAAGGGCGGCGGCGAGAACACGGTCACGCAGTACCTGATCTCGACGTCGGAAATCTCGCTGACGAACACGGTGCGCGAGAGCATCGTCGAGGGCAGCGCGCTGCCGATCAAGCTGACGGCACATTCGCCGTGCTTCCGCTCGGAAGCGGGCTCGTATGGCCGCGACACGCGCGGCATGATTCGCCAGCACCAGTTCGACAAGGTCGAAATGGTGCAGATCGTTGCGCCCGAAACGTCCTATGACGCGCTCGAACAGATGGTGGTCCACGCTGAAACCATTCTGCAGAAGCTCGGCCTGCCGTATCGCGTGATCACGCTGTGCACGGGCGACATGGGCTTTTCGGCGGCGAAGACGTATGACCTCGAAGTGTGGCTGCCCGCGCAGAATACGTACCGCGAGATTTCGAGCTGCTCGAACACCGAAGCATTCCAGGCGCGCCGCATGCAGGCGCGCTACCGCAACGCGCAGGGCAAGCCGGAACACGTGCATACGCTGAACGGCTCGGGTCTCGCGGTCGGCCGCACGCTGGTCGCGGTACTCGAAAACTATCAGGAAGCGGATGGTTCGGTAACGGTGCCCGAAGTGCTGCGGCCTTACATGGGCGGTGTGGCGCGGCTTGAAGTGGGCGCCTGAGCGGGAGCGAGGCGAGATCGCGTTTTCCGGTTCTCCAGATTTTTCGAAAGGGGACTTGGAAAACGCTGCAGGGTGTTCTATAATCTTCGCTTCGCCAGTCAACGACCGGGCTTGGCGAAGCAGTATCCTGTAGTAGAGCAGTACCCCGGAGAGGTGGCAGAGTGGTCGATTGTACCTGACTCGAAATCAGGCGTACGTTTAAGCGTACCGTGGGTTCGAATCCCACCCTCTCCGCCAGAATATCTTGCAAAGCCCCGCGAAATTCAGGTTTCGCGGGGCTTCGTCTTTTCTGATCGCCAAAACACCCGCCATAAAGAAAAGTGCCCGTTGCCATACTTTTCTGGCACGACGGTGCAAAACCGCGTTCGGCAACGGCCACCAGCGCGAACGTGACGATCAGCAGATACGACACCGCCCGGTACTGATCCAGGTGCATCATTCGGTTGCGCGCGCATCGGTTGAGCGGTGCGAGCCGATCTCTCTGAACTACTTCATATTCCTTCCTGAATTGACCGGGAAGCGCTTCCTGAACTGTGGTGCTGAGCCAGTTGTTACGCGTCGTATAACCGACTGCACGGCTGGCTTCCGGTGTTTCCGGTTCCGGCGCTGCCATTTCGTTGCCCGGATGAGCGGCCCTGTAGAAAAGCGTGTGACAGCGCTCAAGCAGGCCGAGCCGGTTGACGACTTGATCGGCTACTGGCCGGTGGGTCGCTTCACAACGGAGAAAAGCATCGAGTCGATCGGTGGCTCGTGTGCCATTCAAGCCGAAACGGCTATTCCCATTCGCGCGGGTAGGGCTCGTGGCGGCTGTATTCGATATCGATCGCCAAGGCCATCGCTTTGTCGCAGCAATGGCCGTTGCATGCCGAAATGACATGCGACGGTTCGCTCAGGTCCGGTGTTTGCGCGAGAGGATCGCGACACAGTAGGCGGTCTGTACTGATTTGCCAAGGTCTTGCCAGCCGCCGCGTAATCGCTTTGTGCAGACGAATTTTCATGCCTGGCGTTTCTGAACCCGCAAGAATTGCGGCTCCGAGAACTCCAACGGAAACAATCCCCGATATGGCCATGGTCATTCATTCTGATTTCATTAATGAACAAATGATGACGCGTCCAGGTTGTATCGTAAACAGCTATTTCTTACGCACGTAATGAAAATGTTTGTTGAACTATTGCTTAAAAAGCAATGATTTATCACGTGAGAGCAGAGGTGTTTTCTAACGCGCACCGCGTTTGAATAATGTAAATGCAAGTAGGGCGTGTGCCTTGAGTAAAATTCGCCAAATCGGTGATTCACCGATGTCGGTGTGGCAAATTGCGCGCATCACTGATTGCACATCTGGAAGATCTGAACGAAGCCGCCAAACCCATAGTGGAGCCGCTTTACATCTATCGAAGCGGCGTCAATGCCGACGCACCGCGTGCGAACCTGATGTAGCGCATCTTGTTGCAGGTCAGCGGCCTGGAACCGCGATTCCGTGAAGAGGCGCATGGCCCGGTGTTTTGCCGACGTTGTAAGATACGCAGGCTGGCTCTGGACGATGGACGACCGAATCGCGCCCGAATCGCGCACGAATTGGGCTCGAATCGCGTCTGCCTACGACGGCGGTTGCGTGCCCGGTACAATCGCTCCTTTGAATTTTGCGTGGGGTGCCGCTGGCGCCACCGCGCCCATTTCGGTCCACAGATGGCTATAACCTACAAGTCCGCCGCCGACATCGAGCGTTTGCGCATCGCTGGCCGCCTTGCCGCCGAGGTGCTCGCCATGATCGGCGAACACGTGAGGCCCGGCGTCTCCACCGACGAGCTCGACGCGATCTGCAACGATTTCATCGTCGATACGCTGAAGTCCGTGCCGGCGAACGTCGGCTACCTCGGCTTTCCGAAGACGATCTGCTCGTCGGTCAACCAGGTCGTGTGCCATGGCATCCCGAACCGCGACGAGATCCTCAAGGATGGCGACATCATCAATATCGACGTCGCCATCATCAAGGACGGCTATTTCGGCGATACGAGCCGCATGTACACTGTCGGCACGCCGAGCACGGTCGGCCGTCAACTCGTCGATACCACGTACGAGGCGATGCTCGCCGGTATCCGCCAGGTGAAGCCGGGCGCGACGCTCGGCGACATCGGGCACGCCATTCAGCGGCGCGCGCAGGCCGATGGTTTTTCGATCGTGCGCGAATATTGCGGCCACGGCATCGGCAAGGTCTACCACGAAGAGCCGCAGGTACTGCACTACGGCCAGCCGGGGCAGGGCCTGCGCCTGAAGCCGGGCATGGTCTTCACGATCGAGCCGATGGTCAATGCGGGCCGCGCCGGTACCGCCGTCCTGCGCGACGGCTGGACCGTGGTGACGAAAGACCGCTCGCTTTCGGCGCAGTGGGAGCACATGGTGGCCGTCACGGACGACGGCTACGAGCTGCTGACCCCGTGGCCCGACGGCACCGGCGACTACGAGGCGCCGTGAGCGAGGCGCCATGAGCGCCGCAAGACCGACCGTACAGTGCCGTGTGCGCGACGATCGGTCATTTTTGTGAAAGAAGGATTTGACTCTCGGACGCGTTCGGTTAAAGCTACGCGTTAATGCTTTATAGGGGTTTACGACTGCATGAGTCCGTCACTGACCGTTCGCCGCATCGCTGCCGATCAGGGTGCCGTGTTGCGCGAGCTTCGAACTGCGTCATTGCGCGATGCGCCGTACGCGTTCGGCGATGCAACGCTTGAGGACGCGCTCCTGACCGATGCAGCCGTTTTCGACACCGCTGCGGCCCGCTACGCGGAATCGCACGCCTGCACGTCATTCATTCTCTACACCGAAGGCCATCCGGCCGGGCTCATCGGCGCGACCTTCGAGACCGAGCCGGCGCGCCGCGCGTTCGTTTCGGCGCTGTGGGTCGCGCCCGCCGTCCGGCATCTGCGCGGCGGCGAATTGCTCCTGAACGCCGCGATCGACTGGCTCATCGCCGAAGGCGCGACACAGGTCTTCGCGTGGATCACCGACAACAACACCACGGCCATGCGCTTTTACGAGCGCCTCGGTTTCGTCGCGACCGGCGATCACGTGCGCAGCAAGCACTCGCCTGAGCAGTGGGAAATGCTGCTCGTGCGTGGCGTCGCAAGCAGCGTGCGCAGCGCGTCGTCGAATTGATCGCGCATCAAGTCCCGCAACGCGTCGTCGCTTCATCGTTCCCCATTCGATTCAATCTCGGGCAATTCGCGTGCCGTGCAGCGCGGGCGCGCGTTTCGCGCGCGCATCGTGTGCGCGGCGCATTGCATTCGTTTTGTCGCCGGGTGATTGGGCCGCTAAAAATGGTGGCCGCGCGCGTCGACGCCTGTAAAATACGCAAAATTTTTCGTCGAACGCCATGTCGCCCAGGAAATCGCCATATTTCGAACTGAAGAGCGGCTCAGTCGATACGCTTCTGTTCGTGGTCAAGACAACCGAAGTGGATGCCATGCGCGCCGAACTCACACGGCGCTTCGAGGCCACGCCCGAATTTTTCGCAAACGATACCGTCGCCATTGACGTGCGGCGACTCGGCGACGGCGAGACGGTCGCGCTCGGCGACATCGCGCGCCTGCTCGAAAGCGTGAGCATGCGTCCGGTCGGCGTCGTGGCGCAGCCTGCGCAGCACGACTGGGCCGCGCATGCCGGGCTGCCGTTGCTCGAAGCGCGCGACCGTCGCGGCTCGAATGCGAAGCCCGTGGCGGAGGAGGCGCCTGCCGTTGCCGCCGCAACGGCCTCCGAGGCGCAAGACGCGTCCGCTTCCGGAGCGCAATCCGGGCGCGCCGGCGTCGAGAGCGAAGCCGCCGCCGACGCCGCAGTGGCGGCTGTCGAGACCGCGCAACCGGTCACGCGCACCGAACCGACTCTCGTGATCGACCGGCCGCTGCGCTCGGGACAGCGCATCTACGCGAAGGGCGACGTTGTCGTGCTCGGCCTCGTGTCGAACGGCGCGGAAGTGATCGCCGAAGGCAACATTCACATTTACGCGCCGCTGCGCGGCCGCGCGCTCGCGGGCGTGCACGGCAATCACGATGCGCGCATTTTCTGCACGTGTCTCGAAGCGGAGCTGATTTCCATTGCGGGCATCTACCGCACCACTGAAGTGCCGCTGAGCGCCGACGTGGCCGGCAAGCCGGTGCAGATCCGGCTGGACCAGGAAAAGCTGTTGATCGAACCGTTGAGGCTTACCTGAGGCGCTGCCTCGCGCGCTTCATGCAGCACGCAGTGGCGGCGCGCGGTACGCGATGGGGCAAAACTGAAGAAATTGACGAACGCAAGGTAAGGGAATGGCAAAAATCATTGTGGTGACTTCGGGCAAAGGTGGCGTGGGCAAGACGACCACGAGCGCGAGTTTCGCATCGGGCCTCGCGTTGCGCGGCCACAAGACCGCAGTCATCGACTTCGACGTTGGCCTGCGCAATCTCGACCTCATCATGGGTTGCGAGCGCCGCGTCGTGTACGACCTCATCAACGTGATCCAGGGTGAAGCGAACCTGAACCAGGCGCTCATCAAGGACAAGAAGTGCGAGAACCTCTTCATCCTGCCGGCTTCGCAGACGCGCGACAAGGATGCGCTCACGAAGGAAGGCGTCGAGAAGGTCATCGACGATCTCATCGGGATGGACTTCGAGTACATCATTTGCGATTCGCCCGCGGGCATCGAATCGGGCGCGCTGCTTGCCATGCACTTCGCCGACGAGGCGCTCATCGTAACGAACCCGGAAGTGTCGTCGGTGCGCGATTCGGACCGTATTCTCGGCATGCTTTCGTCGAAGACGAAGCGCGCGATCGAGGGCCAGAATCCGATCAAGGAGCATCTGCTGATTACGCGCTACAACCCGAAGCGCGTGAGCGAAGGCGAAATGCTCTCGCTCGGCGATATTCAGGAGATCCTGCGCATCGAACTGATCGGCGTGATTCCGGAATCGGAAGCCGTGCTGCATGCGTCGAATCAGGGCTTGCCGGCCGTTCACCTGGACGGCACCGATGTCGCCGAGTCGTATAAGGACGTCGTCTCGCGCTTTCTCGGCGAAGACAAGTCGCTTCGTTTCACCGACTACCAGAAGCCGGGCCTCTTTCAGCGCCTCTTCGGCAACAAGTAAAGGAGGCGCAACTCATGTCGTTTCTTTCGTTTTTTCTCGGCGAGAAGAGAAAATCCGCCTCGGTAGCGAAGGAACGCCTGCAGCTCATCATTGCGCACGAGCGGGCAGGTGGCCATCCACCGGCCGATTATCTGCCGGCGCTGCAGCGCGAACTGGTCGCGGTGATTTCGAAGTACGTGAAGATCTCGGACGAAGATATTCGCGTCAGTCTCGAACGTCAGGACGACCTCGAGGTGCTCGAGGTCAAGATCGAGATTCCGCAAGCCTGATGACGCCGCGCGCGGCCTTCGTGCCGTACGCGGCGCAGACGTTGTCCTTTGTTTGCCTTTCTCCGCGGGTTCACGGCAGTCGTGCTGCCGTGACCGTTCCCTTGCGCATGCAAGCGGTTTTTGCGCGCGCGTCCTCAGTTGCGTTGTCCGCTATCAGCGTTGAGGCGTTTCGTTCGCCTCTACAGGATCGGGTTCGTTGCGCTGGAGCGGTTCCGGCATATCGGGTATCTCCGCGCTCGCGCTTGCCTGTTCCGTATGAGATTTTGCTTCGGGCGCAGGATGCGGCAGCGTCAGATAGCGCAGCGATAGCGTCTCGTAGAGCGGCGGCGCGAAGAGGCGTGCAACCCGGCTCGCGATCAGCGCGGTCGCCATCAGCGAAATGACGAGCGCATGGCCGTCGATCATCTCCATCACGATCACGAACGACGTGATCGGCGACTGCGTGACGGCCGCAAGATAGCCGACCATCGCGAGCGCGATCAGCATCGGGAGCTGCAAGCTGCCGAATACGGTGTGCAGCAGGTTGCCGAAGCCCGCGCCGATCGACAGCGACGGCGCGAAAATGCCGCCCGGAATGCCCGGCAGGTAAGAACCCACCATCGCGGCCATCTTCAGGAACGGGTAGGCCGTCGAAAGCTGCTCGCGCCCGTCGAGGAGCCCACGCGCTTCGGCGTAGCCACTGCCGAATGTCGCGCCGCCCGAGGCGACGCCGATCACGGCGATCGCGAGTCCGCAGAGCGCCGCGAATACGATCGGCTGCTCGCCGTGCAGCTTGCGCAGCGGAGCCGGAATCCAGCGCGCGGTATTGAGCAGCAACCAGCTGAACACGCCGCCTGCAACGCCCGTCACGACGGCGGTCAGCACCACGGCGAGCGCGAGCAGGTCGGGAAAGCGCGTGCCGATCTGGATCGTGCCGAAGTACGTGTAGTTGCCGTTCAGGCCGAGCGCGATGGCGCCCGCGATGATGATCGTCGTGATGACGACGCCGCTTGCGCGGGCTTCGAAGCTGCGCGTGAGTTCCTCGATGGCGAACACGATGCCGGCAAGCGGCGTATTGAACGCGGCGGACAGCCCCGCGGCCGCGCCAGCGAGGATGAGCTTGTGTTCGATGAGCCGGTTCGAGCGCGGGTAGAGCCGCCGCATGTTGAACATGAGCGCGGCGCCGACCTGCACGGTCGGGCCTTCGCGGCCGATGGTGAAGCCGCCGAGTATGCCGAGAAACGACACGCCGATCTTGCCCGCGAGAATGCGCAGCGTGAGCAGGCACGCGCCGGTTTCGCCGCGCTTTGTGTGCAGCGTGGCGATGACCTGCGGAATGCCGCTGCCCTCGGCGCCGCGAAAGAATGTTCGCGTGAGCCAGACCGAGATGGCCGCCACGGCCGGCGTGACGATGAGCGGCAGCCACGCGTGCTCGCGCTCCATGTGCAAAAACGCGTCGTAGCCCCAGTCGATCAGCCGCGCGTAGAACACGGCGACGAGACCCACGGCGACGGCGCCGAGCCACAGCACTCCGTATTGTCGCCACAGGCGGCGGGCGCGCCGCATGGCGGTGGAGGAGAGGTCCGGGCGGATCAACTGCATAAATATGCCTGCGGCGCAAAGCGCGAATTATAGCGATGTGCCGCCGTCGTCCACCTTTCAGGTATACGACGGCCGACAGCGCTTGCGCGCGGCTCGGTTTACATCCTGAAAAGAAGGGATCGATGCGTTTCGCCGCTTTAGTGACCCAGGCCCGTCGCTGTCGCCGATTCCGTTAGAATCTCAAAAATTGGACGTATGGTGGGTCGGCGGGACAATGAAACGAATTTTGGTTGTTAAGGTGACCTCGCTGGGCGACATCGTGGAGGCACTGCCGGTCGTCGCCGACATTCGCCGTGCTTTTCCCGGCGTGAAAGTCGACTGGGCAGCGGACGAATCGTTCGTCGATATCGTGCGCTGGAACACGGGGATCGATCGCGTGCTGTACGCGCCGCTGCGCCGCTTCAAGAAGACGCGCCGCTGGAGCGACTTCAAGGCGATTCTGGCTTCGATTGTCGAGCTGCGCGCCGAGCGCTACGACGTCATCATCGATATTCACGGCGTGTATAAAAGCGCGATTATCGCGTGGCTCGCACGTTCGAAGCGGTGCTTCGGCTATCTCGCTAAGGACCTCGGCGAGCGCGGAGCGGCATTCGCGTACAACGGCCGTTTCGGGCCGCGCCCGGCGTGCGATGCATGGACCGGCATGCGCGTGAGCGCAGGCGAGGCGCTCGGCTATACGGTCGACACGCCGCCCGAGTTCAACATGCGCATTCCGCGCCTGGGCGACGCGCTGCCCGCGCCGGAAAGCCCGACTGCGGTGATCTTTCACGCGACGTCGAAGGACGAGAAGAAGTGGCCGGTCGCGCATTGGGGCGAACTGTGCCTCGCATTGCAGGCGCGCGGCCTGCGCATCGAATTGCCGTGGGGCTCGGACATCGAGCGCGCGACGGCCGTCGAAATTGCAGCGCTCGTGCCTGGCGCCGTGGTGCTGCCGCAACTCACCGTGAGACAGGTCGCGCAGCGTATCGAGGAAGCCGCGCTCGTCGTCGGCACCGATACCGGTTTCGTCCACCTCAGCCACGCGCTCGTGCGGCCGACGGTCATGATCTTCGTCACGACGTCGTCGGAACACACGGGCGTGCGTGCGCCGGGGCGTTCGATTTCGATTGGAGACGGTTTCCACGTTCCGCCCGTCAAGGTCGCGCTCGATGCCGTCGATCAGGTCTATCCACCGCGCGGCAATACGACGGCCGGCGATGCGTCCGCTTCGGCTGCCTGACTAAGTACCTGACCACGCACTCGTTCACCCAGCCGCACGATTGCCCGGTCGTCCTGGGGCATTGCTAAGACGCGATGCCCTGCCGCGCTCGAACTTCCGTTTACCGGTTTGTTAAAAGTGTCGCCGCAGATTGGCGAATCTTGCGCGTGCGGCGCGATAGCGTGCTGCGCCGCCTCGGCTGTAACACGCCTCGAACGGCCACTTACAAATTGCAACGCCTCGCGAAGGCGCCGTCGTGTTCAATCGGAACCGTCCAAAGGCCAATCACCGAGCGGCCGGACAACCAACATTGACTCGACGGGAGAATGACGTGAAACGATTGACGCTAACCATCATTGCAGGCGCGCTGCTCGCAGTGGCGCTCGGCGGATGCATCGTGGTGCCGGCCGGAGGCTACTACGGTGGCGGCGGCTACCATCGCGGCTACTACTATTGACCGTTCGGGAGGAAGAGGGGCGCGTGAATGCCGCAATGCCGATGCAGGTCAGGCGAGCAACATTTCCATGGCGACGACAGCCACGATGGCCGCAATATTGGCTGCGACCGCCTCGATCACGACGGCACGCCAGCTTGCGGTTCGCCAGCGGACCGCAAGCACGAGCGAAAAGCCCAACGCGAGCGCGATGATCAGGACGACGTCGGCGTTGCTCAGATGAATGTTCATCGTCGGCTCCCGGCGGGGCAAGAGCAGGGTTGGCTAACCGGAATTTCTGCGGAATTTCTGACCTGTTGTTCCGAGTATAGTCAGGCGCCGCGCACGCACCAAGCGACCAAAAGAAGCGGAGTCCGCGCGAAGCGGCTCCGCTTTTGCCTTGATTGAGGCGCGTTGCGTTACATCAGTGTGTTGTGACGCGTCTCGCGCATGCTCAGGACGCCGAACAGGCTCACGGCGGCCGCAATCGAAACGTAGGCGCCCACCCACGACAGCCCGCCGCGCGCGGCGAGCACCTGCGCGATATACGGCGCCACGGACGCGCCGAGAATGCCGCCGAGGTTGTACGCGACGCCCGCGCCCGTGTAACGCACGCTGGTCGGGAAGAGTTCGGGCAGCAGCGCGCCCATCGGGGCGAAGGTGGCGCCCATCAGGAACAACTGGATCACGAGGAACAGCAGTACGAGCGGCAGCGCGCCGCTGCCGAGCAGCGGCGCCATCGTGAAGCCCGAAAGAATGGCGGCGATGCAGCCGACGATCAGCACCGGCTTGCGGCCGAAGCGGTCGCTGGCCCATGCCGAGAGCGGCGTCGCGAGCCCCATGAACACGACCGCAATGCACAGCATGCCGAGGAAGGTCGGACGCGGAATATGCAGCGCCGTCACGCCGTGCGCGAGCGAGAACACCGTTGCGTTGTAAAAGAGCGTGTAGCAGACCACCATCGCGAGCGCGCCGAGCAGCGTCGGTTTCCAGTGCTGGGAGAGCAGTGTCGCGAACGGCACGCGCACGCGCTCTTCGCGCTCGACGGCAGCCTTGAACGCGGGCGTTTCGGCGATTTTCAGCCGCACGTAGAGACCGATCGCGACGAGCACGGCCGAGATGACGAACGGCACGCGCCAGCCCCAGTCGCGGAACTGCTGATCGGAAAGCGTCGAGGCGAGGCCGAAGAAGAGTCCGTTCGAGGCGAGAAAGCCCACCGACGGCCCGAGTTGCGGAAACATGCCGAACCAGCCGCGCTTGCCTTGCGGCGCGTATTCGGTCGCGAGCAGCGCCGCGCCGCCCCATTCGCCGCCGAGACCAATGCCCTGACCGAAGCGCAGGACGCACAGCAGGACCGGTGCGAGGCTGCCGATCGCGTCGTAACCGGGCACGAAGCCGATTGCCGTCGTCGAGAGCCCCATCACCAGCAGCGACGCGACGAGCGTCGACTTGCGGCCGATGCGGTCGCCGAAGTGGCCGAACAGGAAAGAGCCGATCGGCCGCGCCACGAACGCGATGCCGAACGTGACGAAAGCCGACAGCGCCTGCGCCGTCGCCGAGCCGTGCGGGAAGAACACCGGGCCGATCACGAGCGCGGCGGCCGTGGCATACACGTAGAAATCGTAGAACTCGATTGCGGTGCCGATGAAGCTCGCGAAGATCACGCGCGACGTGGGCGATTGCCGGGATGCCTCGGGCTGGTCGGCGCGAGCGGGCGAAATCGGTGAAGTGGACATCGTGGAGTCTCCAGTCGTTATGACGCGCGACGTCGCCATGGGCGGTGCGCGGGTCCGCATACGCGGCTTATGACGGGCGGTGCGAGACAAACAGGTTGCGGCGCCCATTGCCAGTCAGCGGCAGCGTGTTGCCAGATTCTTGCCAGATTGGTGCCATATGACCGGCGACGATGGGTCGTTACGCATCGCGAGGAGTACAAGGCGTTCGCGTTGCGTCCGGCCGGCTCACCGGCGCGCCGATGGGCGCAAGGGCAGCCGTTACCCGTCGAAGCCAGGGGGTGGCGCGCGCCGACGGGAGAAGCCGGGCAGGGCCGGCGAGGGGTAGGGGAAAAATTATAACGATCGTGCGGTACGCGCAGCAAGGCGGGGAAAAACCGGAGCACGTGCGGTTCGAGGCGATCCGGCGCGGCTCAGTTGAAATTCTGCGCTTGCGGCGACGCTAGCGAGCGCAACTGGAATTTGCCGTCGTCATTGAAGAGCCAGTCCTCGAACATTTCGAGCTGGCCGAGCGAGTTGAGCAGACGCGCGGGTGGAGGAGGCAGCGGCGTTGCGCGGCGCAGCGTCGAGAGCGCGGTGGCTTCGGCATCGTCGTCGCCGTTGGTGCGGTACACCGACGATTTCACGATCTGGCCATCGCGATCGACCACGAACGAAACGACGACGAGCGAGCGCAGCATCGCCTGCGGCGTGCCGGCGAGGATATAGGAAGGATTGCGCTCGACGATGCGGTGCGCGACGGCTGCGCGATATTGGTCGAGCGTGTAGCTGTTGATGGCCGCGGGCGGAATGGCGAGGAGCGGTTTCGGCGGTGGCGTGATGGTGCAGGCGCTGGCGATCAGCAGCAGCAAGGCGAGCCCCGTGCGCTGCAGCACAAGGGCTGACGAACCGGCGAAGCGGCGGGTCGGGCAGACGCTGATGAGCATGGCGCGCAAGCTCGGAGGCGAGACCAGATTCGAGCTTAGTCGAAACGGTGCAGGATGCAATCCGCAGTGTCCCGCGCCGTACGGTGAGCGCCCGGCGTCCGATGAAACGAGAAAAGAAGCGAGAAAGCGGGCTGGCTTAGAGCAGGGGGAATTGCCCGCAGGGATCGGTCGTGACGGTCCCGCAGGCGTACGAATACTGGCCGCTCTTCAGGACCAGTTCCTTGCCTTGTTGAACGTTCTCGCGGAAATCGGGCGAGCTTTCCCAGGCGATAAAGCCACTGCACATGACGGCAGACAGGACCACGAGCGAAAACGCAAATTTTTCAAGACGTTGATAGCGGTATGGCATGACGGCAATTCCCGGGAAGAGCCCGGATTTTACCGTGTTGTCAGGGTTAATACCTAGAATTCCAATCGGGGCAAAGGGGTTGCTGTCTCCTGTTTCGCGCGTTTCGCACCGGGGGGCGGGGCATCGAATCATGTGGGCGGGAGCGCAATCTGGCCGTGGGGCGTTTCACGGGGGCAGGACGCAAAGACACTGGCGTCGTGGGTGTGGGCGGCCTTAATGCGAGCGATGCGGCCGGCATAAACAGGAAAACGGCGCGAAGCGCTATCGACTTCTACGTCCTGCATGACAATTGTTGGTGCGACAAAATTACGCAGTATTTCACGGTTGCTGGCGACGAGCACTGGCTAGGCGTCCGACGGTCGATCCTGTAATATTTCGTAAAATTACGCCTTGCTCCGTAATTTCCCGGGGCCGATGCGAATCCTCGTAAGCGTGTTCGCATTGGCTGTCCGAAGGACTGGGCCGTCGCATTGCGTACGTGAGATGGCTCGTCGAACATCGGGGATCAGGACTGCGATAGATGCGCGCAGGAAAATCGATCAGCCAGTACCCGAATCGTCATTCAGGTGCACTGCAGTTGTAACTCGCAATGCGGTCCGTCTGCACCGGCTGCCTCCGTGGTTAGGCTACGTATGAAAATGAAAGCGGATGGCGGTAAATGATGTCGATTTCCGTGATTTACCACTTGCTGGCGAGAGCCATCCCTGGGCGAAGCTCCGGTGCCCTGTTTCGGAAGATCCGCGTACTGATGTACGCACTGCTCCATCCATTTGCGGCCCGCATCTGGCTGAGCGCTGTGGCGACCAACGCGCTGCTCGCCGATATCGCCGTGCGTAACCGGCGCTACCTCGAACGTCCCTTTCGCCGCTTCATCCAGGCGGATATGCCTGCCTGCGCGCGTGCCGAACTACTGTGCGGACATTTCCGCGTCGTGCGGGAGCTCTTCGGCGACGACCGGGTGCGCAGTCTCTATCTGAAGTCGGATCACGTGACCCTGGCATCGAGTGGGCGATATGCAATCGTGGTGAGCGAGCCGGTGCGCTGCTGGCGCGAAGGGTTGCTTACCGTCGCCTGGCGCGACATGGTCGAGCATGTCGATCTTGCGTGGGCGACGATGAGCTTCGAGTGGCATGCCGGATCGGGGAAGCGCGGGGCGCTGATCGGCGGCCTGCAAGGGCCAGCGGGAACGGATAGAGAGCGGGTGCGTGAGGCGACGCGCGCATGCCACGGATTGCGGCCGAAGGCTGCGGTGGTGGAGGCCGTCTGTCTGCTGTCGAGGATGGCAAGGGTCGACGTGCTGAGCGGGGTGACGCAGAAGACGCACGTTTCCGCCGGAACGCAAGCGCAGGTGCGCGCGGATTATGACGGCTTCTGGGAGGAGATCGGCGGTGTTGAAACCGCTGGGCGGTACGTGTTGCCGCTTTGCCTGCATCACCGCGACGTCAGCGAGGTTCCGTCGAACCGGCGTGCAGCATTTCGCAGGCGGCAGACGCTGATTGCGGACTTGCTGGCGCAGATCGCGCAGGCGGTAGACGCGAATCCGGTCGAAGAGGCGCTGCCGGGTCATCTGGGTCACGCAAAGGCCGACAGCGATCGTCTGGATTTTGCCGTTGCGCTGACAACCGACCCTCGTGACGCGGAACCGGTCTTTGCGTTCAACGGCGTCAACCCAGTGTAAGCCGATCGGCCGGTTCCGCAAAGACTCGCTGCCTGAACCACCTGATCCACCTGATCCGCGTGACATTTTTCCCGTACGAACGGGATGCTTGAAGCCGTACACGGCTGGTACACGCCAAAAAACAAAACGCGCACACCGTGACAGTGTGCGCGTCTGGTAGGGGATCAAGCACGGGAACTTACGAACCGCTTTCCCGAGGGCCTCATCCTGCAAGCATGTATGGCGGAGGCGGTGAGATTCGAACTCACGGAAGGGTTACCCCTTCGCCGGTTTTCAAGACCGGTGCATTCAACCACTCTGCCACACCTCCGAAGCCGCGCATTGTAACTCAAAAGCAGGCTCTGCCAGCAGCCTGCGCGTTGCGCGTTGGGTTAGCCGGCGTCCTTGAGAAACATCCCCTGCAGATCGTTCAAAAAGCGCTGCCCGAGTTCGGTCGGCGCAATTTTCTCGTAATCGCGGCTGATGAGCCCGCGCCGCTCGGCCTCCTCGAGCGCCGGTTCGATCGACGTCATCGAGAGCCCGGTGGACTCGACGAAGCGATGGACCGGGAAACCTTCCACGAGCCGCAGCGCGTTGAGCATGAACTCGAACGGCAGATCGCGCGGACCGACCTCATGCTCCTCCTGCACCGCCGTGCCTGCGCGTGCCTGCTCGATGAACGTCGTCGGATGCTTGTAGCGCGCCTGGCGCACGATGCGGTTCGGGAACGACAGCTTCGTGTGCGCCCCGGCGCCGATGCCGAGGTAATCGCCGAAGCGCCAGTAATTGAGGTTGTGGCGGCATTGCCGATCCGGCTTCGCGTACGCCGACACCTCGTAGCGTTCGTAACCCGCTTGCGCCGTGCGCGCGTGTATCCACTCCTGCATGTCGGCGGACTGATCGTCGTCGGGCAGCGGCGGCGGAAACTTCGCGAACAGCGTGTTCGGTTCGAGCGTCAGGTGATAGAGCGACAGATGCGGCGGCGCGAACGAGAGCGCCGTTTCGATGTCGGCCTGGCATTCGGCGAGCGTCTGTTTCGGCAGCGCGTACATCAGGTCGAGGTTGAAGTTGTCGAAGGTCTTCGCCGCCACCTCGACGGCGTGACGCGCCTGCGCCGCATCGTGGATGCGCCCGAGCGCCTTCAGGTGCCCTTCGTTGAAACTCTGGATGCCCACCGAAAGCCGGTTCACGCCGCTCGCATGAAACTGCGCGAACTTGTCGGCTTCGAACGTGCCCGGGTTCGCTTCGAGCGTGATTTCGGCATCGGCGTCGAGCGGCAGCAGCGCGCGCACGTCCGAGAGCAGCCGGTCGAGCCCCGCCGCCGAAAGCAGGCTCGGTGTCCCGCCGCCGATGAAAACCGTATGCACCTGGCGGCCCCATATCAGCGGCAGCGATTGTTCGAGGTCGGCGCGCAGCGCGTCGAGGTAATCGTTCTCGGGAAAGCGCTCGCCTTTCCATTCGTGCGAATTGAAGTCGCAGTACGGACACTTGCGCACGCACCACGGGAAATGCACGTAGAGCGTGAGCGGCGGCAGCGAGGTCAGCCGGATGCTGCCCGGCATCGAGAACGCCTGGATCACGCGGTTACCGGTTTCATGTGCCTGGCTCATGCGTCCTCCCTGAGTCGTGCGAGCAGGTGCTTCAGCGCAATCGCCCGGTGGCTCGATGCGTTCTTCACGGCCGGATCGAGTTCGGCGGCGCTCGCGTTCAGCGCCGGCAGGAAGAAGTAGGGGTCGTAGCCGAAGCCGTTGGCGCCGCGCGGCGCGTCGAGCACGACGCCGTGCCAGCGGCCTTCGGCGATGAGCGGCTCGGGGTCGTCCGCGTGGCGCACGAGTGCGAGGACGCAGTAGTAGTACGCGCGGCGATCCGCGTGGTCCTTCAGGCGCTCGACGAGCAGCGCGTTGTTCGCCGCGTCGCTCTTTTCGCCGCCGGAGAGCTGCGCATAGCGCGCCGAATGCACGCCCGGCGCGCCGCGCAGCGCGCGCACGCACAGGCCGGAATCGTCGGCCAGCGCGGGCAGGCCGGTCAGCTGCGCCGCGTGACGCGCCTTGGCGAGCGCGTTTTCGACGAAGGTCGGATGCGGCTCCTGTGCCTCGGGCACGTTGAACTCGCCCTGCGGCACGAGCTCGATGCCCGCCGTCGCGAACAGCGCTGCGAACTCACGCAGCTTGCCCGCGTTGTTCGACGCGAGCACGACGCGCGCGAGCGCATCAGCGGTCACAGCGGCCATCTCGCGCGTCTCAGCCATGTGCGCTCTCCAGCGCGGCCTTCTGCTTCTCGACGAGCGTACGGATGCCGCTTTGTGCGAGGTCGACCAGCGCGTCCATTTCGGCGCGCGAGAAGGGCGTGCCCTCAGCCGTGCCCTGGATTTCGACGATGCCGCCCGAGCCGGTCATCACGACGTTCATGTCCGTGTCGCACTGCGAGTCTTCGGCGTAGTCGAGGTCGAGCACCGGCGCGCCTTCGTACATGCCCACTGAGATCGCGGCGACATAGTCGGTGATCGGCGAGCGCTCGATGCGGCCCATCGCGAGCAGTTTCGACACCGCGTCGTGTGCGGCGACGAAGGCGCCCGTGATGCTCGCCGTGCGCGTGCCGCCGTCGGCCTGGATCACATCGCAGTCGAGGTTGATCGTGCGCGCGCCGAGCGTTTCGAGGTCGAACACGGCGCGCAGCGCACGGCCGATCAGGCGCTGGATTTCCTGGGTGCGGCCCGTCTGCTTGCCGCGCGCGGCTTCGCGGTCGCTGCGCGTGTGGGTGGCGCGCGGCAACATGCCGTATTCGGCGGTGAGCCAGCCCTGGCCCTTGTCGCGCAGGAACGGCGGCACGCTCTCGGAGACGCTCGCGGTGCACAGAACCTTCGTATCGCCGAATTCGACGAGCACGGAACCTTCGGCGTACTTCGTATAGTGGCGGGTGATGCGGACGTCGCGAAGCTGGCTGGCGGGGCGGCCGCTCGGGCGCTGAATGGTTTGGGTCATCGGTGAGGCGTGCGCGCAGGCACGAAGCAGGGAGCGAAACGCCAATTTTACCGTCGGATGCGCCGCGTGCGGGCGATGCCCCTGACAGCAGCACCGCCGTGCGCATGTGAGTCGCGTGTGGGCCGCTTCTGCGCCGCTTATGAGCCGCATCCAGGTCGCTCGTGAGTCTCTTCCAAGTCGATCGCAAGCCGCTCGTGAGCCAGTTGCGGCGCGGCAGTCCGCGATGCCGCCCCGGATGCCGCCCCGGATGTCGGTGCGGCCAAAAATGGGATAATGCGCTTTCTCCGCCCCGCGTCATCTCCAACACGCCGGGCGCCTCGATCCCTCCGCCGTGTCCCGTGCGTCGACGCGCGACGGCACGGCTTTATCGCGAGACGAACCATGATTTACAGCATGACCGGCTATGCCAGCGCCACGCGCGAGCTTGCAGCTGCCTCGGGCACGGGCGGCGCGAGCGTGTCCGTCGAATTGCGCACGGTGAATTCACGTTTTCTCGACCTGAATTTCCGCATGCCCGAAGACGTGCGCGTCTGCGAGCCGACGCTGCGCGAAATGCTGATGACGAAGCTCTCGCGCGGCAAGGTCGATATCCGCATCAACGTGCAGCGCAGCGAGCAGGGCGCGAATGCGGGCGCGCTGAACCGCGATGCGCTCGATCAGCTTGCCACGCTCGAACGCGCCGTGCTCGAAGCGTTCCCGGGATCGGGCCATCTGCGCACCGGCGAAATTCTGCGCTGGCCCGGCGTGCTGGCCGAAAGCGGCATCGCACCCGAAGTACTGCGCGACGCAGTGCTCGGCTGCGGCAAGCAGGCCATCGCCGACCTCATCGACGTGCGTGCGCGCGAAGGCGCGCAACTGGCCGCCATGCTGCTCGCGAACGTCATGGAAATGGAAGTGATCGTTGCGAAGATCACGCCGCTCGTGCCCGAGCTGATCGTGAAGCATCAGCAGAAGATCGTCGAGCGGCTGCAGGAGGCGCTCGGCATCGCGGCGCCCGAAGCGAGCGGCAACGGCACGATCGGCGGCGTTTCGCGCGAGGAAATCGCCGAGCGCATCCGCCAGGAAGTGACGATGTACGGCATTCGCATCGACATCGCCGAAGAACTGTCGCGTCTCACGGCGCACCTGAACGAAACGCGTCACGTGATCGAGAAGGGCGGCAAGGTCGGCAAGCGTCTCGACTTCATGATGCAGGAGCTCAACCGCGAAGCGAATACGCTCGGCTCGAAGGCGGCGGCGAAGGAACTCGCCGATGCGTCGATGACGCTCAAGCTCCTCATCGAACAGATGCGCGAGCAGGTTCAGAATCTCGAATGAAGGAAGCAACGAACATGACTGGTCAAAGCAGCGAAACGCAACAGCGCAATCCGTACGTGGGCGTTTATCCGGGCAACCTTTTCATGGTGGTGGCCCCGTCGGGCGCGGGCAAGTCGACGCTCGTGAACGCGCTGCTCGCCGAAGACAGTGCGATTTGTCTTTCGATTTCGTACACGACGCGCGCGCCGCGTTCGAAGGAGCGCGACGGCGAGCACTATCACTTCACGACCGTGGCCGATTTTCTCAAGCGTCACGGCGAAGGCGAGTTCCTCGAAAGCGCGGAAGTGCACGGCAATTACTATGCGACGTCGCGCGTGTGGATCGAAGACCAGATGAAGATCGGCCATGACGTGCTGCTCGAAATCGACTGGCAAGGCGCGCAGCAAGTGAAGAAGCAGTTTCGCAACGCGGTGGAGATTTTCATCCTGCCGCCGTCGCTCGATGTGCTCGCGGATCGTCTGCGAAAGCGCGGCGAAGACGAGCCGAACGTCATTACGCGGCGCCTGCTCGCAGCGGGTAGCGAGATGGCGCATGCGAGCGAAGCGGAGTATGTCGTGATCAACGAAAACTTCGACCGCGCGCTGCAGGATCTGCGCAATGTCGTCAAGGCAACGCGTCTGCGTTTCGCGTCGCAATACGCGCGGCATACGGAGCTCTTCGTGGAGCTCGGCATCCACCAGCCGCAGCCCGGAGCATCGGGCACATAAGGTAGAATAAGAACCTGCTGAGAATGAGAAGGAAACCGACATGGCCCGCATCACCGTCGAAGACTGTCTGAAACAGATCCCGAACCGCTTCGAACTGGCACTCGCCGCGACGTATCGCGCCCGCCAGCTCGCCCAAGGTCACACGCCGAAGATCGAGAGCCGCGACAAGCCCACCGTCGCTGCGCTGCGCGAGATCGCGGCTGGCCAGGTCGGCCTGGAAATGCTGAAAAAGGTGCCCGTCTAACGGCGCCTCGTACGCATTCCTGTTTGGCTAGTAAGTTGTTCCGCGCGCAGTTGCTTTAACGTCAACGCCAACCTGATACGGAGGGGAACATGAGCACCACACCCTCGCCGGCCACGGAAGTGGACCAGGAAGCCGAGACCGCGAGCCCTGCGCGCAATTACATCGACGCAGTTCTCGAACAGTCGTTCCGCCATCTGTTCGGACCGACTGCCACACCGGAGCAGCCCCGCAAGCACGGGGTCGTTTCCATCGCCAATCTGACCGCCGCGCTGTCCGGTTACCTCACGCCCGAGGAAATCAAGGAAGTCAAAGCGGCGTTCCACTTCAGCGACGAAGCCCACCTCGGGCAGTATCGTCAGAGCGGCGAGCCCTACATCACGCATCCTGTCGCCGTCGCGGAAATCTGCGCGGGCTGGAAGCTCGACGCCCAGTCGATCATGGCCGCGCTGCTGCACGACGTGATCGAGGACCAGGGCGTGACCAAGGCCGAGATCGCGGAGCGCTTCGGCCCGAAGGTCGCGGAACTGGTCGACGGGTTGTCGAAACTCGATAAGATGGAGTTCCGCAATCGCGAAGAGGCGCAGGCGGAGAACTTCCGCAAGATGCTGCTCGCGATGGCGCGCGACGTGCGCGTGATTCTCGTGAAGCTCGCGGACCGGCTCCACAACATGCGCACGCTCGGTGCGGTGCCGCCCGAGAAGCGCCGCCGCGTCGCACGCGAAACGCTCGACATCTACGCGCCGATTGCGCACCGTCTCGGTCTGAACAATACCTATCGCGAGCTGCAGGATCTGAGCTTCGCGAACTTCAACCCGCACCGCTACGCCACGCTCGAAAAGGCGGTCAAGGCGGCGCGCGGCAATCGCCGCGAGGTGGTCGGGAAGATTCTCGAATCGGTGCAGCGCGCTATTGCCGACGCGAAGATCAGCGCCGAAGTCACGGGCCGCGAGAAAACCATCTTCAGCATCTACAAGAAGATGCGCGACAAGCAACTGTCGTTTTCGCAGGTGCTCGACGTTTATGGTTTTCGCGTCGTGGTCGAATCGGCGCTCGAATGCTATACCTGCATCGGCGCGCTTCATGCGCTCTACAAACCGGTGCCGGGCAAGTTCAAGGACTACATCGCCATTCCGAAGGTGAATGGCTATCAGTCGCTGCATACTACGCTGGTCGGCCCGTTCGGCGCGCCGATCGAGTTCCAGGTGCGCACGCGCAAGATGCACGAGATCGCCGAAGCGGGCGTGGCGGCGCACTGGCTCTACAAGAACAGCGGCGCCGATCTCAACGACGTCCAGAAGCGCGCGCACCAGTGGCTCAAGTCGCTGCTCGACATCCAGAGCGAGGCGGGCGATTCGAGCGAGTTCCTCGAACACGTCAAGATCGATCTGTTCCCCGACGCGGTCTACGTCTTCACGCCGAAGTCGAAGATCATGGCGCTGCCGCGCGGCGCGACGGCGCTCGACTTCGCTTATTCGATCCACAGCGACCTCGGCAACCAGTGCGTCGCCGTGAAGATCAACAACGAACTTCTGCCGCTGCGCACCGAGCTGAAGAGCGGCGATATCGTCGAGGTGATCACCGCGCCGTACTCCAAGCCGAATCCGGCGTGGCTCGGCTTCGTGCGCACCGGCAAGGCGCGTTCGGCGATTCGCCATTACCTCAAGACGATGCGCCTGACCGAGTCGGTACAGCTTGGCGAGCGGCTCGTCGATCAGGCGCTCAAGGGCTACGGCTACCAGCTTTCGGACGTCACGCCGGAGGTCTGGGACAAGCTCGTGCAGTGGACCGGCAACAAGAATCGCCAGGAAATCTTCGCGGACATCGGTCTCGGCCGGCGTGTGGCGGCGGTGATGGCCAAGCGCATCGAAGTGCTGATGAGCGGGCAGGACGCGGACGACGACGAGCACCAGAATCCGCCGCGCGAGCAGAATGCGCCGCACGCGCCGCCTGTGGTCATCACGGGCACCGAAGGCATGTCGGTGCAGCTATCGGCGTGCTGCCGTCCGATTCCGGGCGACGACATCATGGGCTACATCGGCATCGGGCTCGGCATGGCGATCCATACGACCGACTGCCGCGTCGCGCAGCGCATTCACCGTCGCGACCCGGGGCGCTGGATCGACGTGGCCTGGGCGCCGCAGCCGGGGCGTCTGTTCGACGTCGCGGTGAAAGTGCTCGTGAAGAACACCAAAGGCGTGTTCGCGCGCGTCGCTGCCGACATCACGTCGGCCGATGCCAACATCGTGCACATCGCGATGGACGACGACCTCGCGCAGGAATCGAACCTCCTGCGCTTCGTGATCCAGGTGAGCGATCGCCTGCACCTTGCGAATGTGATGCGCCGCGTGCGCACGAATCCGGACGTCATGCGTATTTCGCGCGAGCGTTCGAGCGACGAAGGCCACCATCGCCATGACGGCGGCATGCGGATCGAGCGCGAGCGCGCCGATTACTGATGCCCGCGTAAGCCCGCCGCGGCGCGATTGCCGCTTCGAACAGAATCTGGCTGGCCGGACTTTGAACGGCCTCACCGCGCGGGCAGGCTCCGCGGGTTGAGCATCGCGCCGCCGTCGGTCATCCCGTTCCCGATTCGAGTTGGGGGTGTAGCGATGAATGCAGCTGATCTGACCGGCATGACGCTCGATTACTGGGTCGCGCGCAGTCTCCATGATTTTGTCCGCGAGATCTATTTCACCGACAGCGGCACGAAGGTCGCCGTGCGCGGCAACGACCGCGGGCGGCCGTGGGACGGCCGCTTCACGCCGTCGACGTCGTGGGAAGCAGCGGGTGTCGTGCTGGAGCGCGCACAGCGTTTCGAACTGCGCGAGCGCCGTGACGGGGGCGACGCAGTTTGCGTCGCTGAGTTCGAGGGCAGTCACCGGACGGTCGAGGCACAGGGCGAGACGGTGCGTGTCGCGCTACTGCGTGCGTTCGTGAAGAGCCGTTTCGGCGATACGGTGTCTGAGATGCTGCGTCAGCCACAAGTGCTGAACGGCCTGTATGCCGAGCAGGTGGGCGAGCCGAGCGCTGTCGGCGATGTGGAGGATCTGCCGTGCCCGGATGCCCGGATCGGCGATATCGGCACGTCACCGCGCTAACGGGCAGAAATGGGCAGAGTAGGCCAAAAGAACAAAGGGCCTTCCTGACTGATCAGGAAGGCCCTTCGAGAGATGGCGCGGCTGGCAGGATTCGAACCCACGACCCCTTGGTTCGTAGCCAAGTACTCTATCCAACTGAGCTACAGCCGCACACTGAAACGGTACTACGTACTTCTGTAAAGCGAAAGTGCCGTCAAAAACTGAGAGCACTTGGATTAAGTGGTGCGGCTGGCAGGATTCGAACCCACGACCCCTTGGTTCGTAGCCAAGTACTCTATCCAACTGAGCTACAGCCGCACGCAGAAGAGAGATTATAGCAGAGCTTCAAGAAAAGGGAAGAGTTTCGGTGCGGGTTTGTCTTGCGGTGCGCTTCGTATAACCTCAAGATATGTCGTCCGTACCGCAGTGGCTCATCATGAACAAGGCATTTGTAAAAGAATCGTCCGATGACGACGATGACGATCTCGAAGGCGGTCTGCCCGAGATTCCCCCTGGAGCGAAAAACTACATCACGCCCGCTGGCTACCAGCGTATGCGCAGCGAACTGCTGCATCTGATCGACGAGGAGCGCCCCGAGGTGGTCAAGCTCGTATCGTGGGCTGCCTCGAACGGCGATCGATCGGAGAACGGGGATTACATCTACGGGAAGCGGCGTCTGCGGGAGATCGACCGGCGTATCCGTTTTCTCACCCGGCGGCTCGATCTGGCCGAGGTCGTGGACAGCAGCCGTCAGGAAAACACCGACCAGGTGTTCTTTGGCGCAACCGTCGAATACGGCACCGAGGACGGCGAAGTGCATACGGTGACGATTGTCGGAATCGACGAGGTCGATCTCGATCACGGGCACGTGAGCTGGATTTCACCGGTGGCGCGGGCGCTGCTCAAGGCGAAAATCGGCGATCAGGTGACGCTGCGCACGCCCGCAGGTGCCGTGCCTATCGACGTGCTCGACGTGCACTATCCGGCGCCGGGCGGTTGAGCGGCGCACGTCTCACGTTTTGCCCACAGCAACGAAAAAAAGGCGCCGCAAGCGGCGCCTTCTTCAACTGCAATACTGCCAGCGGGGTGCTTCTTAGAAGCGGTGACGCATACCGACCGTCACAGCGACCTGGTTTTGCGTCGTCGATGCCGAGCTCAGGCCGTTCAGGTAAGCGCCGACTTCCGAGTTCGACGAAACGTGCTGCCAGTTGCCTTGCAGGTACACGTCGGTGCGCTTCGAGAGCAGGTAGTCCGACTGCAGCGAAACCGTGTTGAAGTTCGGGTTCACGCCGCCGCCCAGGTTCGCGCGGGTGTACGTGTATGCGCCAGCCAGGCTCAGGGCCGGGGTCAGAGCGTAGCGGACGTTGCCTTCAAAGTTCTGGAAGCGGGCGCTGTTCGCGCGGAAGGCGATGCCGCCCTGCGTTGCGTTGCCGGTGCCCGATTGCGTACCCGAAATGCCGCCGCCTGCTGCGTCGGACAGGTTCGTCTGCGTGTACACGAAGCCTGCCGTTGCCGGGCCGAACGCGTAGTTCAGGCCAGCGCCAAACGTGCGTTGACGGCCTGCCAGGAACGTCCATTCGCCGGTTTGTGCGCCCGCGCCGCTCGAGCCCGTGAAGCTCCCAGCCCGGTTGGCGGCGAAGGAGGCCGACGCCACGTCGTTGTTCAGCTGGAGGTAACCAGCAGCAACGTTCAACGGACCGTAGTTATACGTTGCGCCGAAGCTGTACGCACGGTTGTTTGCGAACTGCGAGCTGTTCGAGAACGAGTACGTGCCGCCGAACTTGAAACCCGAGTAGTTGATGCTCGAGTACTTGATCGTGTTGTTGAAACGGATCGAGTTGTTCAGGTTGTCGTTGTCGAACGGGTGTGCAGCGATCGTGCCGCCGTATTGCGTGCCGGTGTTCGACAGCGGTGCCAGGTAGTCAACGACGCTGTCGTACTGACGGCCGAGGGTCACAGCGCCGAACTGGTCGCTTGCGAGACCGACGAATGCCTGACGGCCGAACATGCGGCTCGACTGGCCGGACGTGCCGTTAGCGATGTTGAAGCCGTTCTCCAACGTGAAGATCGCCTTCAGGCCGCCGCCGAGGTCTTCGGCACCGCGCAGGCCCCAACGGCTGCCATTGACAGTGCCGCTCTTTTCTTGCCAGGCGCTGTGGCCGCCCTGGTTGTTCGTGTACGTGATGCCGGCGTCGATCAGGCCGTACAGCGTCACGCTGCTTTGCGCGTGCGCAGCCGTTGCAAAAACGCCCGCAAGGGCAGCGACCAAGAGAGTCTTTTTCATCTTTGTAAACTCCGAGAACAGTATGGGTTTCGGGGAACCCAGGCTTGTGGAAACCGCCCACGCGAGTGGTATCGACAGCTGATACTGCGTGGGTATTAGTCCGCCGAAATCGGTTTCCGGACAGGCAAAGTGTAGAGAGGGGGCTTTGAAACGGGTGGTTTCGATTTACGCAATAAAATATTGCGCTATACGAAATTATCCGGCGGATCGTGGTGAGCCTTTACTGGCAAAGGCTTTGGGAACCATCGGTCCTGAGTGGGAGTAGGGTGTCAACCGCGTGGCGTTGTGTGATTGCTACACCAAATGATGCGGAAGAAAGACCGCAAACGAGCGTTGGGTTCGATTATTACAACCCATGTAACAGATGGTTGTGTTCCATATGCTTAGTACACAACGCAGGCAGTGCCTATACTGTGGACGCTGCTTTTCGAAGCAGACTTTTTCGTTGACGAAAAAGATCTCCAAACCTTTGTTGCGCGGCCCAAAGCCGCGCTCTTTTTTGGAGCGCGCGGCTCATCCGCTGCTTTCCAGTCTTCGCTGCTATTTGTACGGGATTCGGTGCAATGACTTACTTGGCGCTCGCTCCGGGCGGCTCCGGCTCGTCTTGTGCAGTCCAGTCTTCCATCACGTAATGGCGTGCGTCCATCGGGGAACACAGGAGGTTGTGCCAGTGGTCGCCGTGCCACGAACCGTAAGTGTCGAGTTCGCCTGGTACGCGAGGCGTAACGTCGTCGGTTTGCACTAGCCATTTCAACCAGCGATGCAGGCTCGTCAGCATGATGCTCTCCTGATACGCGCTAACTGTATTGATACTGGTTTGAATGTTTTGCTTTAACAACCGGGAAAAACACTTACGTTTGACACTAATTGTTACGCGCAGGGAATTTTTTCCGCTGAAGAATTATTTGAAGATGGGCCGGGTAAAAATGACGCAAATCCGCGCAGGTGTTCTTTGATGCGTATTTTTTGCATCAATATTGATGCGCGCTGGCTTTATTCGGGGATCGGAAGATCGTTTATAAAAAATTCGCTTGACTGCTGATTGCTCTTCAATTTATAACGGCAAGGCTGATTTTCCTGCTGTGCTCAATATCCTGGCGGCGCGCTGCGATTGCGGTGGGGTAGGGGTCGGTTGGCTTACGGCGTGAGGATTAATTCCTGCGTCATCAAAATTTCGAGGGAAACTGAAACATGGAAACCGGTATCGTCAAATGGTTCAATGATGCGAAGGGTTTTGGCTTTATCACGTCTGACGCCGGCGGCGACGATCTGTTCGCGCACTTTTCTGAGATTCGCGCCGACGGCTTCAAGTCGCTGAAGGAGAATCAACGCGTCACGTTCGACGTCAAGATTGGCCCGAAGGGCAAGCAGGCGGCAAACATCCAGCCGCTGTAATTGCCTGTGGCGTAAAGTCGCCTCGCGTCTGTAGTATGAAGAAAGCCCTGGTAAATCCAGGGCTTTTATTTTATCGATGTCCTGTTTTGGTGCGTTAAATATCATCGTAATAATCGGATGAGTAGTTTGCTTTTGCGCAATCGGGTAAACGCCGGACCTCAACGCGCGGATCGCCTTGCAAATGAATCCATGCCGCGCCTCGCAGGTAAACCAGGCAATCTGCGCATGAACAGGGCATACTTCGCCTGTTTCCTCTATTCAGTCTTGCCGTTTCACCATGTTCGACACTCATTTGAGCCCCGGCGCGGCGCAGGCCGATGTTCCCATCGTTTTCGTGGACCTCGAGACGACGGGCGGTTCTGCCAGCGAGCACCGGATCACCGAAGTGGGCATCGTCGAGGTGGCGGCAGGCCAGGTGGCTCGGTGGAGCACACTGGTCGATCCCCGGCAGACGATCCCACCATTTATTCAGCAGCTCACCGGCATCACCAACGAGATGGTGCGGGGCGCGCCCACCTTCGACGAAATCGCGCCTGCGCTTTTCCAGCGCCTCGCGGGCAAGCTGTTCATCGCGCACAACGCGGCATTCGATCGAGGTTTTCTGCGCGTGGAGTTCGAACGTGCCGGCTACTCGTTCAACCCCGATGTGCTGTGTACGGTGCGTCTTTCGCGGGCGCTCTTTCCTGGTGAAAAGCGGCATGGTCTCGATGCGCTCGTTGAGCGGCACGCGCTCGTGCCGTCGGACCGACACCGCGCGCTCGCCGATGCGGATCTGATCTGGCAATTCTGGCAACAACTCCCGACGCTCGTGCCCGTGGCGACGCTGGAAACGCAGATCGAGCGGCTGACGCGCCGTCATCGCCTCGCCGGCGACATCACCGACGAGCTGATCGATACCGCTCCGGCCGGCCACGGCGTCTACGTCTTTTATGGCGAAAACGATGCGCCGCTCTACGTGGGGCGCAGCGTGCGTGTGCGTCAGCGCGTCCGTGCGCATTTGTCCGGCGAGCGGCGCTCGTCGCGTGAGCAGCGTCTGGCACAGCAGGTTCGCCGGGTCGAGTGGCGCGCGACGGGCGGCGAGATTGGCGCACTGCTTGTCGAGGCCCAATGGGTCGCCGCGCTTCGGCCCGTCTTCAACCGTTTGCCACGGGTGGCGAAGCACGATCCGCAATCGGCGCCCTGGCCGTTCGAGGGAGCGGTGCTGGTGGAGGAGCGCGATGCGGCGGACGGTTCCGCCGTCTTGCATCTGATCGACCGGTGGTGCTATCTGGGCGCAGCGGCCAGTATTGGCGAGGCGGTCGCGCTCGCGCGCGCAGTGGGCGAGTCGCCGTTCGAAATCTCGACGTGGCGCATTTTGCAGAGTCGCCTCGAACGCGGTTTGCGTGTGCAACCGCTGGCGGCGTGTGGAACGGACGGCACCGCGACGGTTGCCTGACCGGTTCGTTTGTCGGGTGCGCGTGACGGCTATGCCGTTGCGCCCACGCCGCCCGCCGTGCAGACGTGTTCAAGCGCCTGACTCATCGCCTCCGTGCGGGCCGAGTCATAGCGCGTCAATTGCTTCCAGTTCGCGATCGATCGCGCCACGCGCGCCGGGCAGTCGGCCGATGCGCGCATCGGCTGCACGCGCGCAAGCGCACCGACCAGCTGTCCGGTGAGCCGGTCGAGCTGCGGGCGCGTCACGGTCGCGAGATCGGGCGCCTCACCGCTCGGGCCTTGCGACGTGCGCCACGTCTCGAACAAGTTCTTCTGCACCTGCGTACTGGCATCGATCTGATCGCGGAAGAACGTGCGCGCGAAAGCAGGATCGACGCCCGCCGCCGACGCGCGCTTCTGCACATCGTCGAGTAGCGCGGCTTCGCGCGGCGCGTCGGTGATCGGCTTGTGATGCTCCCACTTCCAGTGCGCGACGGGCTCCGCCAAAGACAGACGTTGCGACACGAGCGCAATCAGGTTGGTCAACGCGGTGTCGTCGCCGTCTGCGCGAGCGCTGGAAAGGGGGAGTGCAAACAGCAATGCGGCGGCGCAGCACGCGCTCGTGCGAACGATGACATTCATATTGGAGATAAAGCGGACAGTCCCGGAGCGCAAAAGCTAAGAATAGCCGGAATTGGAGCGGATGCGGCTAATCGCGCGATGGATCAGGGCGCAACGCGAAGATTGTGCGCCCGGTCAGGCGCGTACTGGCGGGTGGCTGCGTGAATCACGCACGGCGGGCGGCGCGAGCCTCGCGCCTCGTCGCCCCGACGACATGTGTGGGATCCCCGTTATTTCTGGTCGTGTGCCTTGCGTTGCTCGTCGAGAAACGCCCGCACGTGTGCGGGCAATTCATCGCCGAGGAACTCGACGGCCACCGGTTCCGGATCCGGGCTGCATACCTGGTCCGGGGCCGGGATTCTGGGCGGTTTGGCGTCCATGATCTTTCTCCTGTATGAGTCGATTATCTGACTCGGCACTTCAATCGCGCTAGCTGTCGTCACCGTAACAGTGCTTTTCGCGCACGCGTGTTGCTTTCACCGCACAACGACCCATTGGAATAAGAGTCCGGGAATATAATTGCCCGGTTCCGTTCCATTCCTGCAAACGCGCGGGAGCATTCCTTCGTCGTTCTGACGATCCCCTCGAGAACCGTCCATACGAGGGGCTCCGCACCGTTCGTCAACCGCTCCAGCCTGTCGCCTCACTGCCGCCTGCCGCGCCTCGACGTAAGGGCCGCGTTATATGCGTGGCGTCGATGCCCCGGTGCCGCGCTTGTCGGCTCAACGGATGATTATTCGTTGGCGTTGACGCTAAAAGCATTAATTCTGTCTTTAAAACCTTCGAAAAATCGTTGGCGCTCGCCAGGTTGATTAATTGGCGACGAAAAAGTCAACCTATACGATTTATTGTGCGGTGCGCAAAAGCGAGCGCGAGCGTGATGGCGAAGCGGATGGTTCGGACCGCTTGCTGATTTCTGTCGCCGTCTGCCGTTTACGTTTCGGCAGACCACGGCGCAGGTGCGTGCCGTGGCTCGGCATGGTTCGCCGGTTGTGTAGCTTGGATGTGTAGTCTGGTTGTGCGGCCTGGATGTGTAGTCTGCTTATGCCGCCAGAAAGCAAAAAGCCCAGTCGCGAGGACTGGGCTTTTGCCTGAAACCTGTTGGTGCCGGAAAGAGGAATCGAACCCCCGACCTTCGCATTACGAATGCGCTGCTCTACCGTCTGAGCTATTCCGGCATCAGAGAAGGAAGATTATAGGAAGAATTTCGCAGATGTGCAAGTATTCCTCCCATCTTTTCTATTCTTTTGCTTCGTGGTGATAGCGCGTCACGCGCTCGACTTCGTTCTTCGAGCCGAGAAACACCGCCACGCGCTCGTGCAGGCCCTTCGGCTTGATGTCGAGAATGCGTCCGTTGCCGTTGGTCGCCGCGCCGCCCGCCTGCTCGACGATGAACGCCATCGGGTTTGCTTCGTACATGAGACGCAGCTTGCCGGGCCGCGACGGATCGCGGCGGTCGGCCGGATACATGAAGATGCCGCCGCGGTTCAGGATACGGTGTACGTCGGCGACCATCGAGGCGATCCAGCGCATATTGAAGTTCTCGCCGCGCGGACCTTCCTTGCCTGCGTTCAGCTCGCCGATGTACTTCTGCACCGGCTCGTACCAGTGGCGCGCGTTCGACGCGTTGATGGCGTACTCGCGCGTTTCTTCGGGGATGCGCATGTTGCTCTGCGTGAGCACCCACGAACCCAGTTCGCGATCGAGCGTGAAGCAGTTCACGCCGTGGCCGGTCGTGAGCACGAATACGGTCTGCGGGCCGTACACGGCGTAGCCCGCGGCGACCTGCTGCACGCCGGGCTGCAGGAACGACTCTTCGCTTGCCTGCTGGCCGTCCGGGCAGCGCAGCACCGAGAAAATCGTGCCGATCGACACATTGACGTCGATGTTCGACGAGCCGTCGAGCGGGTCGAACACCAGCAGGTATTCGCCCTTCGGGTAGTTGGCCGGAATCGGGAAGAACGTTTCCATTTCCTCCGATGCCATCGCGGCAAGGTTGCCGCCCCATTCGTTGGCGTCGAGCAGGATTTCGTTCGACAGGATATCGAGGTTCTTCTGCACTTCGCCCTGGACGTTCTCGCTGTCGGCGGTGCCGAGCGCATCGCCGAGCGCGCCCTTGCTGACGTTGTAGCTGATCGCCTTGCATGCGCGCGCAACGACTTCGATCAACAGGCGCAGATCGGCAGGCAGGTTGTGATTTTCGCGCTGCTGCTCGATCAGGTACTTCGTGAGGGTGGTTCGACGTTGCAAAGCCATGGAGAGTCTCCGGGTACGCTAGGGAATAGCCCGATTCTACCCGCTAGCTCCCACCGGGCCTGACAGTGGCGGACGGAAAAATAAGGTTCAGCGCGGATTTCCGGGAAACGAGGCAACGGCGGGCCGGGGCGGATGCGCGGAGCGTCGACGTTCTGGTTCGCTGTCGGCGTGCACTTACAGCGCGACCTATACTTCAGGAAATGCTTCAGGAAATCGGTCCCTTTATTTTCCATCGTCCTGGGTATCGAGCAGTCATGTCGCCGTAGCCGCCGGTCATCACGATCTCGTGCAATTCGACTGTGCGTGCGGGCCGCGTGAGTCCGTTCGCGTCGATTCCGGCCACGCGGCGTCTTCCGCATCTGGCCAGTGATGAAATCGGACGCGACGGGTGCGGCTGAACGAGGCGGCGGATCTCCCTGGCGTAGACGCACGTATCCCTGCGATGCGCGTCGTCTTGGCGCGGATGAGCGCACTGGCCACGGTGACTGCTCAGTTCGTGGTCGAGCAGGCGGCGATCGGCTGCGTCGATATTTCAGCCCAATCAAGGAGATACGAGCTATGGACAAGGCAATCAGCACGTTAATCGCGGCCGCCGCAGCACTCGCACTGTCGGGCGGCGCTTACGCTCAGGCCAACAACACGCTGGCGACCCCGACCACCGTCTCGCCGGCCGCCGCCCATGCAACGAGCGGCTACGGCACGCCTGGCGCTACCAATACGGATAGCGGCATGGGCGGGTCGCCGAACTCGGTTTCGCAGACGGGCATGAGCAGTAGCTCGACGCCCGGCACGCCCGCTTACGGGGTCAACAACACGCTGGCGACCCCGACCACCGCGTCGCCCGCCGGTAAATAAGCGCGCTCGAGGACGACAACCAGGCGCGAGTCAATCCGGCCTGGTGCGTGTCGTCACGGACGAATATTTTTCCGCCCGTCGCAAGAAAGGCCGCTGTCCCTGGGGGGCAGCGGCCTTTCTCTTTGTTTCCGGCGAAAACAATCCGCTGAAAAAAAATCCGGCGAAAAAATCCCGACAAAAATGCCAACAATATCGGCAATAAAAAAGCTGGCCGTGCAGGCCAGCTTTCGGGGGAGGGCTTCAGCCGCGTCGCCGCGTCAGGCCAGCGCCTTCTCGACGATCTCGCGCACGTCGCGCGACTTCGCTTCTGCCGCGACTTTCTCCAGCGCTGCGCGCATCGGCTCGCGCAGCGCGGGCGTGAAGCGGCGCCACAGTTCGAGATTGCGCGCGAGACGCGCCGCGACCTGCGGGTTGAACGCGTCGAGCGCCAGCACCTGCTCGGCCCAGAACGCGTAGCCCGAGCCATCGGCGGCATGGAATTGCGCCGGGTTCGCCGCGCAGAAGCTGAAGATCAGCGAGCGCGCGCGGTTCGGGTTCTTCAGGTTGAACGCCGGATGCTTCATCAGCGCGCGCACGGTTTCGAGCACCGGATGCTGTGCGCTGCCGCGCTGCGCGGCCTGCAGGGCGAACCATTTGTCGATGACAAGCGGCTCGCGCTCGAAGCGCGCGTAGAAATCTTCCAGTGCGTGCCGTGCGACGTCGCGGCCCGTGCCCGCCGCTGCGTTCAGCAGCGCCTGGAGCGCCGCCGCTCGGTCGGTCATGTTGTTGGCCGCATCGTATTGCGCGGTGGCGAGGCGCACGGCATCGGCCGGTTCGTCCAGTTCCGCCAGATACGACAGCGCGAGATTCTTCAGCGCACGGCGGCTCGCGGCCTCGGGCGTCGGTTCGTAGGCGCCCGGCGTGAGGTGCTTGTCGTAGCTCGCGAGCCAGTCGGTCTTGAGCGCCGCGCCGAGGCGCTTGCGCACGAACAGGCGCGCGGCGTGCACGGCGGCCGGATTCGATTCGGCCATCTGCTCGGCGAGATAGGTTTCCGACGGCAGCATCAGCGCGAGTTCGCGAAACGACGGCGACAGCGTTTCGTCGTTGAGCACGCGGCGGAATGCGTCGACGAGCGCGTCGTCGACTTCGAGCGGCTCCGAGCGAGCCGCGCGCGCCGCGAGTGCGAGCAGCTCGCGTGTTGCGAGGCGCTGTCCCGCTTCCCAGCGGTTGAACGGATCGCTGTCGTGGGCGAGCAGGAACGCCAGTTCAGTGCTGCTGTAGTCGTACTCGACGATCACGGGCGCCGAGAAATTGCGCAGTAACGAAGGCAGCGGCTTCACGGGTACGTCGACGAACGTGAAGGTTTGCTGCGCCTCGGTGAATTCGAGCACGCGCGTCGTGCCGCTCACGGCGCTTTCGTCTTCGAGGCGCAGCGGCAGATCCGCGCCGTCCGGCCCGATCAGGCCGATCGCGAACGGAATCAGCAGCGGTCCCTTCTGCGTTTCGCGCGCCGCGGGCGAACTGTTGGCGTAGTCCTGCGCGAGCGTCACGCTGTAGCGCCGGTGCGCTTCGTCGTAGTGCGTCGTGACCGTCACGCGCGGCGTGCCCGCCTGGCTGTACCAGCGCTCGTATTGCGCGAGGTCGCGGCCGTTGGCGTCGGCCATGGCCGCGCGAAAGTCGTCGCAGGCGACGGCCTGGCCGTCGTGGCGCTGGAAGTACAGGTCCATGCCCTTGCGAAAGCCGTCGCGGCCAAACAGCGTCTGATACATCCGCACGACTTCCGAGCCTTTCTCGTAGACGGTCATCGTGTAGAAGTTGTTGATTTCGACGTAGCTCTCGGGGCGCACCGGATGCGCCATCGGGCCCGCATCCTCCGCGAACTGCACCTGGCGCAGCACGCGCACGTCTTCGATGCGCTTCGTCGCGCGCGCGGCGTCGTTTTCGTCGCCGCCCGACATCGCCGCCGAGAACTCCTGGTCGCGAAACACCGTGAGCCCTTCCTTGAGGCTCAGCTGGAACCAGTCGCGGCAGGTCACGCGGTTGCCGGTCCAGTTGTGGAAGTACTCATGGCCGACCACGGCTTCGATGTTGGCGAAGTCGGTATCGGTGGCCGTTTCGGGATTGGCCAGCACGTACTTCGTGTTGAAGATGTTGAGCCCTTTGTTCTCCATCGCGCCCATGTTGAAGTCGCTGACCGCGACGATCATGAAGCGGTCGAGATCGAGTTCCAGCCCGAAGCGCTTTTCGTCCCAGCGGATCGAGTGGATCAGCGAATCCATCGCGTGGTGCGTCTTGTCGAGGTCTTGCGGTTCTACCCAGACCTGCAGCAATTTTTCCTTGCCCGAGCCGCTTTCGATGCGCTCTTCGAGCGCGACGAGCTTGCCCGCGACCAGTGCGAACAGATAGCTCGGCTTGCGGAACGGGTCTTCCCACTTCGCATAGTGACGGCCATCGGGCAGCGTGCCTTCGGCGATCAGGTTGCCGTTCGAGAGCAGCACCGGATACGCAATCTTGTCGGCGCGCAGCGTGACCGTGTAGGTCGCCATCACGTCGGGGCGGTCGAGAAACCAGGTAATGCGGCGAAAGCCCTCGGCTTCGCACTGCGTGAAGAAGTTGCCGCTCGACACATAGAGACCCGACAGCGTCGTGTTGTCGGCGGGGGCACAGGCGCCCGTGAGCACGAGTTCGAATGCATCGGGCACATTCTCGAGCGTGAGTCCGTGCTCGTGGGCGCGCACGCGCGCGTACGGCTTCCCGTCGATCGCCGCGCTCACGAATTCCAGTTGCTCGCCCATCAGTTCGAGATCGGCGGTGCTCGCGGTGGTGTGTGCGGCGGCGGGATTGCGGCGCACGCGCATCGTGTTCTTGACGATCGTGCGGTCGGGGACGAGGTCGAACTCGAGATCGACGGTGTCGATCAGAAAGGCCGGAGGCGCGTAGTCGGCGCGGCGGATCACGTTGGGCGTGGCGGTATCGGACATGGTCTGGGTTGCGGTTTCGTCGAGTGGTGCGGCGCGCGTGGTCCCGCAGCGGGTTCCGGCCGGCAGGCGCCGCAGATCGCCCCATTGTACAAAGGCACGGACCGGTTGTCCGGTGCGGGGCTGCGGCGCGAACTTCTTCCCGATCGTGCGGGCAAGTCAGTATGATCGCACTGCTGCGCCTGCAGACCCAGCCTGCAAACGCGGCGAGGCTGTTTTGATCTGGCAGGAAACTGGAATGAGTGCAGTCGCGCAGTCGTGTCGAACTCACATCGAACGCGCATCGAACGTGGGGTGAACGCCGGGCAAACTGCGCGGCGGTGGCAGCGGCGACAGCACTCTGGACTTACGGGTACGAGAAAACGATGAAGCACCACCGATGGACGCGCCGCGCACTGATGCTGCTGGCGGCGCTCGCCGTGACGCTGTCCGGCTGCACGACTTACGTGACGAGCCAGGTGACGGCGCTCTCCGCGTGGGACGGCGGCACCGACGCCACGCGCACCTACGCCTTCACGCGCACTGCGAGTCAGAAGCAGACCATTGAGCAGGCGACTTATGAGGTGTTCGTCGCCGATGCCCTGGCCTCGCACGCGTTCCAGCAGGTGGCCGTTCCGCAGGCGCGCTATCTGGTGGCGCTCGCTTATGGCAGCCACATGGATCAGATGATCGTCGAGCAGCCGATGTTCTTCCAGCCGTGGCCGGGACCGTACCGGAGGCGGTTCGGTCCGTGGTCGCCGTGGGGCATGTTCCCGCCTGCGTATGTGGACCAGATGTATCCGGTGTATTCGCACATGCTCGGCATCCGCATCACCGACCGCGCGACGGGCGCGGAGCGCTATAACGTGACGGCGCGCACCGAGGGCGACGAGCCTTCGCTCATGCGCGCGATGCCGTATCTGGTGCGCAGCGCGCTCGCGGATTTTCCGATGGCGAATGGTTCGGTGCGCGATGTCAGGCTGCCGGTCGACAAGCGCGCCGGGATGCCGAACGAAGTGAGCCCGGTGCGTGCGCCGGACCCGGCTTCGGCTGCCGCCGCTACGGCGAAGTAGCGGGCGCACGCGAGCGGCTGCAGCCAGGGGCAAGCCGGTAAAAACTGGCAAAAACCGCGCTTGCCTGGCTTTAAATGCCTACCCCCATCAGCGCGAGCACGCCCAGCACGACGAAGAGAACCGCGGCGATGCCGTGCACGAGTCCGGTCGGCAGCTTGTGGGCAAAGCGGTCGCCGAGCAGGATCGCGGGCACGTTGGCGATCATCATGCCGAGCGTCGTACCGGCCACCACACCGAAGAAATCGTGAAAGCGCGCCGCGAGCGCGACGGTGGCGATCTGCGTCTTGTCGCCCATCTCGGCGAGGAAAAAGGTCACGACAGTCGCGCCGAACACGCCGAGTTGCGTGCGGTTGACGTCGGTGTCGCCTTCGCTGAGCTTGTCGGGCACGAGTATCCACAGACCCATCGCGACGAATGAGGCGGCGAGCGCCCAGCGCATCACCGAAGGGGTGACGAGCGCGCCGAGCCACGCGCCGAGCGCTCCGGCGCCCGCATGGTTGATGAGCGTGGCGGCCAGCACGCCGAGGATGATCGGCACCGGCTTGCGGTAGCGTGCGGCGAGGACGAGCGAAAGCAACTGGGTCTTGTCGCCGATTTCAGCGAGCGCAACGGCGCCTGCGGAGACGAGAAATGCCTGGTTCACGTTTTGATGGATCCTCGGGCCGGATGTGTGCGAGCGACGACCCGCGACGCGCCGGGCCCTGTTAGCGGCGCGCGTGGGTCATCGGTCTCGCCAGGCCAGAGGCTGCACCTGCCATGGCCGTTTCGGCCAAGTCTGTTGACAGGTGCCCCCGCGGATCGTGCGCGGATCGCGTCAAACCTGATTACAGGCTCGTGGCGCGGCACGATGCGGGGCGGCTACTCCCCAATGAGCGGCGGATTATAGCACGCAGTGCGGCGCCAACTCGTCATGAACGGCGCCAAATTGCGCCGAACCGCACCGCTTTGTGCCGCTACGAGTCCGCCAGAGGGTGTTGGCTCGATGACGGCCCGACAAACTACCCCTCATATAAAAAATCAGGGTATTGCGTGTTCGCGCAATACCCTGAGGAACGAAAGACGTTTGAAACGTACGTCTAAATAAAATTATTACGAAAGCCTCTTGACTGCCTCGTCGGTCGTCCACACGGCATTCGCCATGAAGCGGAAGTTCGTTATTGCGGCCTGGTAGCCATCGCCGTCCGGAAGAATGGCCGCAGCCGTCGCGTCGCGGACGACCGCCACCTCGAATCCCTGCTCCAGCAATTCGCGCAGATGCGATTCGACACACAGGTTCGCGGACATGCCCGCCAGAATCACCTGATCGACACGGTGTTTTCTTAGCTGCAGGATGAGATCGTTCTGCTGCGGCCCGTAGACCTTGTGAGGCGAGGCGATGATGGTTTTATTGTCGAGGATGTACGGCTTGTACTCAGGCATGAAATCGGCTCCGGAATTCTCGAAGCCATCCACGGAATAAGGACTCGGCCGTTTGAACATGCCCACTTTATGCATGAGCTTTTCAAGCGCGCCTTCGAATTTCCAGTTGTTATCCCACGGGTAGTAGTAGTGCGGTGAGATCGCCACAACGATATTGGCTTTCTTCGCGGCGGCAAACAACTTGCCGAGATTCTCAACAGTATTCAGTTCCGTGACGCTCTCACCAACTGCGCCCCAGACGACACCGTTCGGGCTCAGAAAGTCGATTTGGGGGTCAATGACAACGAGAGCGGTTCGCGGCAGAACAAGAGCCATGTCCGACGGCGGAAGCATTGATGAGGCAGGGGCGGCGTATTTGTCCATTTCTGACGTTCTCCAGAGACCAGGGTTGGGCGGTTGGCAACTTCATCAAGCGCGACCTTACCACCAGAAAAAAGTATCTGTTCTGAAGCAGTCCTATGAAGCGCAGCGCATAGTTTCCGTCTTGAATCAGGGGGTAAAAACCTCTGGAGAGCGTCTACGCGGCGGGGATAATTTCTGACAAAAAATGCGGGATTGGTATGGATGAACCGTCAGTCAGCGGCCGAGGCTAAACGTTCCTTCGCTTCGTGCGCTCGCCGCGCCGATGCACGCGCTTTCCCGCCGCATAGGTTGCGTACACGGCGCGGTCGTCGCCGAGCATGGCGAACGCGAAGAGCAGTTCTTCGAGCGATTGCGCGCGCGCCGTGCGCCGTGCGAGCAGCGGCGTCGCTTGCGGATCGAGCACGACGAAGTCCGCTTCGCTTTGCGGCGCGAGCGTGCCGATCATGCCGCCGAGATCGAGCGCCTCGGCCGCGCCCGCCGTGGCGAGCCAGAACATGCGCGTCGCGCTCAGGTGATGACCGCCCATGCGCGCGACCTTGTGCGCTTCGTTCATCGTCTGCAGCATCGAGAACGACGTGCCGCCGCCAACGTCCGTCGCGAGCGTCACGAGCATGGCCGATTCGCTGGCGCGATCGAAATCGAACAGGCCGCTGCCGAGGAACAGGTTCGATGTCGGGCAGTGCGCGGCGACCGCGCGCGTTTGCGTCATGCGGCGGCGGTCCTCGTCGTCGAGCCAGATGCAGTGGCCATACACGGCACGCGGCCGCAGCAGCCCGTAGTGATCGTAGACGTCGATGTAGCTGCGGCGGTGGGCAAAGAGCGTGCTCACCCAGTTGACCTCCTCGCGACTCTCGGCGGCGTGGCTCTGGATAAAAATGTCCGGATGCGCCTTCGCGAGCGCCGCGCAGGCTTCGAGCTGCGCCTCGGTCGAGGTGGGCGCGAAGCGCGGCGTGAGCGCGTAAAGCTGGCGGCCGCGCTTGTGCCAGCGGCCGATCAGTTCGGCGCTGTCGTCGTAGCCCGATTGCGGCGTATCGCGCAGGAACGCGGGGCAGTGACGGTCCATGAGCACCTTGCCCGCGATCATGCGCAGGTTCTTCGCCTCGCTCGCACTGAAGAGCGCATCGGCGGACTGCTTGTGCACCGTGCAATAGACGAGCGCCGTGGTCGTGCCGTTCGCCAGCAGTTCCTCGACGAAAAAGCGCGCCGTATCGTGCGCGACGGCTTCGTCTTCGAAGCGGCGCTCGGTGGGGAACGTCCAGGTTTCGAGCCACGGAAGCAGGCCCGGCGCGGGCGACGCAATCATGTCGGTCTGCGGATAGTGGATATGCGTGTCGATGAAGCCCGGCACGATCAGCTTGTCGCGCAGGTCATGGACGCTCGCATCGCCCGAGACGAGCCCGGCGAGCGCCGTCCACGCACCCGCTGCCGCCACATGGCCGTCTTCGACGATCACGACGCCGTCTTCGTGAAAGACCGCGGCGTCGGGCGATTGCGCAGGATCGCCCGTGAACGTCAGAAGCTTCGCCCGGTAAGACGATTGAGTCATGGGAACAGCGTCTCCGATCGATGTGGGTATCGCGTGCGGCTGGGCGTTCGTCGACGCGGGCCGTCCGTGAAGCCACGGCGCGCGTCGGCGTTATCCGGCCGCGGTTGCCTGCGCGCTTGCGTGCCTACGCGCTCGCGCCGTGCCAGTAAGCGTCGAGCTTCGCGATCAGCGCGTCGCGTTCCTGCGGTGTCACGAACGACGCCTCGAAGCCATTGCGCAGGATCGCGTACACCTCGCTCTCATCGAGCTTGAGCGCGTCGATGATGGCCGTGTAGTTCTCGTTCACGTAGCCGCCGAAGTAGGCCGGATCGTCGGAGTTGACGGTTACCGCCACGCCGCGGTCGAGCAGATCCTTCAGTGTGTGCTTCGTCATGTCGTCGAATACGCACAGCTTGATGTTCGACAGCGGGCAGACCGTGAGCGCCACGCGCGAGTCGGCAAGACGCGTGACCAGTGCTGCATCTTCGATGCTGCGCACGCCGTGATCGACGCGGTCCACCTTGAGCAGATCGAGGGCTTCGTAGATGTACGACGGCGGGCCTTCCTCGCCTGCGTGCGCAACGAGTTTCAGGCCCTTGGCACGCGCCCGTTCGAATACGCGCTCGAATTTCGAGGGCGGATGTCCGCGTTCGGACGAATCGAGCCCCACGCCAATGAGGCGCGCGTAGCGGTCGAACAGCGGTAGCGCTGCGTCGAAGGTTGCGAGCGCATCGGCCTCGCTCAGGTGGCGCAGGAAACACAGGATCAGCCTGCTCGTGAGCCCGCGCTTTTCGGCATCGGCCAGCGCGCGGTCGATGCCCGCAACCACCGTTTCGATGGCCACGCCGCGTTCGGTGTGCGTCTGCGGGTCGAAGAAAATCTCGGCATGCACGACGTTGTCCGCGAGCGCGCGCTCGCAGTAGGCCATTGTCATGTCGTAGAAGTCGTTTTCCGTGAGCAGCACGCTCGCACCCGCGTAGTAGATGTCGAGGAAGGACTGCAGATCGGTGAACGCATACGCCTCGCGCAACGACTCGATCGAGTCGTACGCGAGCTTGACGCCGTTGCGCTGCGCAAGCTTGAAGATCAGCTCGGGTTCGAGCGAGCCTTCGATGTGGATGTGCAACTCGGACTTCGGCGCGCGAGCGGCCCTTTCTGTGAGGGAGATTGCCTGGTTTGTGTTTGCCATGATCTGGTCGGTGGGTAAAAAGGTGATGTCACGCGCAATGACTGCCCGCGCGTGCCCCGATAACTTGCAAGAGTTGTGCGGCGGTCGAGATCGCGATAGCTTCGGGCGATTTGTCGGCAATGCCTTCGACGCCGAGCGGACACTTCATCCGCGCGATCTGCAAGGGATCGATGCCGCGCGCCGCGAGCCGGTGCTCGAACTGCTTGCGCTTCGTGTGCGAGCCGATCATGCCGAAGAACGCGTAATCGCCGCGCCGCAGGATGCGTTCGGCGAGCGCGAGATCGCGCGAATGATCGTACGTCATCACGATGAAGCTCGTGTCGGGCGCGGCGGTGTCGACGGCTTCGTCGGGGGCGTCGTTCGCGTCGATCTCGACGTTGGGCGCTCCGAGCGCCGCGAGCGCCTCGGGTGGCGGGAACACGGCGTCGCGCTCGTCCACCCAGCGCACCCGGCACGGCAGCGTGCCGAGCACGCGTACCAGCGCCGCGCCGACATGTCCCGCGCCGAACACGACGACGGGGAAGTCGTTGGGCGCGATGGTTTCGGTGAGAAGCGCGTCGCCCGCGTGCTCGCCCGACTCCCAGAGCAGGCAGTCGGGCGCTTCCACGCCCGGCTCCGGCTGCGAGAGCATCACGGCATCGGCTGCTGCCGCGACGCTGCCGTGGGCTTCCTGGTTCGCGCTCGGGCTGCCGTTGCGCGCGGTGCGGAACGAGACGCTGCGCACGGTCGACTCGCCCGCCGCAACGCGGCGCGCAAGCGACGCGAGCCAGCCGAGGTCGCTCACATCGAGCCGCTCGAACGCGAGCACGACGGCGCCGCCGCAGCACTGGCCGAGGCTCGGTCCGAGCGCGAGGCGTTCGAGCCGCCGCATGTGCTGCGCGCGCATACCGTTGCGCAGCACCTGGCGTGCGATCTCGATGGCTTTCCATTCGAGATGGCCGCCGCCGATGGTGTGGCGCGCGGCGTCGCGCGTCACTATCATCTTCGTGCCGGCGTCGCGCGGTGCCGATCCCTCGACGCGCGCGACCGTCACGAGCACGGCGGCGTCGCCGCGCGCGAGCAGGTGTTGCAGATCGGTGAGCCAGGCGTGCATCTGGCGCTTCTCCCTCGTCGGGCGGCGCGCAAGGCGCGCCGCCGGTTGGTACCGCTTGATACCGCTCGATACCGGTTAATCTTCGTGGCCAGGCGCTGGGCGGCGCGTGCCTGTTTCGCCTCTCGCGCCGCGCCCGTTCGTCGCCCGTTCGTCGCCTCTCCGTTCGAGCGCGCGAGCCGTCAACTGGTTCGCGCTATCCGTCCATCTTCACGTTGCGCGCCGCTGCGGGCACGGCGGCATGGCCGGACGCCGCGTTTCCGGCCGCGGGGGCAAGCGTTGGCGACTGCGCACTCGCCGCTGCGCTGGCGCGCAGCGCATCGAGCGCATCGAGAATCGCCTCGGGCGTCGCGGGCGCACGAAGCGGCGCGGCTTCGCGCGCCTCGGGCACCGCCGCGCCGATCGCGTCGCGAATCGCGAGAAACACCGAGAACGGCAGCAACAGCGGCGGCTCGCCGACGGCCTTCGAGCCGAAGATGGTCGGCTCGGCGTTTTCGTTGCGATAGAGCTGCACGTTGAATACGGCGGGCGTATCGCTGACCGCCGGAATCTTGTACGTGGACGGCGAGTGCGTCATCAGACGGCCATTGCCGTCCCACCAGAGTTCTTCGGTCGTGAGCCAGCCCATGCCCTGGATAAACGCGCCTTCCACCTGGCCCATGTCGATGGCCGGATTGATCGAACGGCCGGCGTCGTGCAGCACGTCGGCGCGCACGAGCTTCCATTCGCCGGTGAGCGTATCGACAACCACTTCCGATACCGCCGCGCCATATGCGAAGTAGTAGAACGGATGGCCGGTCAGCGTGCGGGCGTCCCAGTGGACCTTCGGCGTCGCGTAGAAGCCGTCCGACCAGAGCTGCACGCGCTTCATGTACGCGAGTTCGACGAACTGCGCGAACGTGATCGACACGCCGTTCGCCCGCACCGCGCCGTCCTCGAATGTGACGGCGTCGGGCGTGCCGCCGTATTCGGCGGCGGCGAGCGTGGCGAGGCGGGCGCGGATCGTGAGCGCGGCGTCTTCGGCGGCCTTGCCGTTGAGGTCGCTGCCCGTCGAAGCGGCGGTGGCCGACGTGTTCGCCACTTTCGCGGTATCGGCGGCGCTCACGCGCACGCGTGCGAGCGGCAGGCCGAACGTGCCTGCCACCACCTGCGCGACCTTGGTGTTGAGCCCCTGGCCCATTTCGGTGCCGCCGTGGTTCACGAGCACCGAGCCGTCACGGTAGACGTGCACGAGCGCACCCGCCTGGTTCAGGTGCGGCACGTTGAACGAAATGCCGAACTTGACCGGCGTGATCGCGATGCCGCGCTTGAGCACCGCGCTCGTGCGGTTATACGCGGCGAGCGAGTCGCGTCGTTCGGCGTAGCGGCTCGACGCGAGCAGGTCGCCCGTGAGCGGGGCGAGCACGTTGTCCCCGACGCGCTGTCCATAAGGCGTGATGTCGCGCTCGCCGATGCCGTAGTAGTTCGCGAGCCGCACGTCGAGCGGATCGCGGTTGAGCTGCTTCGCGATGGCGTCGAGCATGACTTCCATCACGAGCGCGCCCTGCGGTCCGCCGAAGCCGCGAAACGCGGTGTTCGACTGCGTGTTCGTCTTGCAGCACAGCGCGACGATCTCGACATCGGAGAGGTAATACGCGTTGTCGAAGTGGCACACCGCGCGGGTGGCCACGGCGCCGGACAGATCGGCGGAATAGCCCGCGCGCAGCGCGATTTCCACGCGCGTGCCGAGCAGGCGGCCCGCATCGTCGAAACCTGCTTCGTAGGTGTACAGCGCGTCGTGGCGCTTGCCGGTGATCATGAAGTCGTCGTCGCGGTCGGCGCGCAGCTTCACGGGGCGGCCCGTCTTGTGCGCCGCGAGCGCCGCGACGCACGCGAACAGCGCCGACTGCGATTCCTTGCCGCCGAAGCCGCCGCCCATGCGGCGGCACTCGCACGCGACGCGGTGCGCGGGCCAGCCGAGCAGGTGCGCGACGACCTGCTGCATTTCGGATGGATGCTGCGTCGAACTGTAGACGAGCATGCCGTCCTGTTCCTCCGGTAGCGCATAGGCGACCTGGCCTTCGAGGTAGAACTGTTCCTGGCCGCCTGCTTCGAAGGTGCCCGCGATGCGATGCGGCGCCGCGACGATGCGCGCGGCAGGCTCGCCGCGCGACAGGCGCAGCGGCGGCAGCACATAGTGCTGCAGCGCTTTCGCCTGCGCGATCGAGAGCACCGCTTCGAGCGGTTCGTAACGCACGACGTCGTCGCTGGCGGCGAGCGCGGCGGCGCGGCGCGCGAGGTCGTGGCTCGTCGCGATCACCGCGAACACCGGCTGCCCGAGGTACTGCACTTCGCCGCTGGCGAGCACCGGGTCGTCGTGCACCACCGGGCCGCAGTTGTTCTCGCCGGGGATGTCGGCGGCGCTGAGCACCGCAACCACGCCCGGCGCTTCACGCACGCGGCGCAGATCGAGCGACACGATGCGCGCATGCGCATGGCGCGAGAGGCCGAGCGCCGCGTGCAGCGTGCCGTGCAGTTCGGGGATGTCGTCGGTGTAGCGCGCTTCGCCGCTCACGTGCAGTTCGGCGGATTCATGCGGCAACGGCGCGCCCGCCGCCGAGCGGGCCGTGTGCGCCGCGTGCGTTGTGTGTGCAACCACCGGATCGGACTGATGGTTCATCGCGTGTCTCCTGCGAGTGCCACGCTGTCATTGCCCGCGTCCTCGTCTTCGAAGGCGAACGCGTTTACCTCGCGCGGCGCAAGCGGAGCGTCGTCGCGCGTTTCCAGCCAGCAGCGCCACAACAGGTTGCGCGCGACCTTCATGCGATACGCGGCGCTCGCGCGCAGATCCGTGAGCGGTGTGTAGTCGGCCGCGAGCGCGTCCATCGCGCGCAGCACGGCCGCTTCGTCCCAGCGTGCGCCGCTCAGCGCGGCTTCGGCGTGCGCGGCGCGCAGCGGCGTGGCGGCCATGCCGCCGAACGCGATGCGTGCGAGCGCGATCACGCCATCGTCGCCGATCTCGAGTGCGAACGCCGCACAGACCGCGGAGATGTCCTGGTCGTAGCGCTTCGAGATCTTGTAGGTGCGAAAGCGCAGCGTGGGCGAGCGGCGCGGCACGCGAATCGCCTCGATGAACTCACCCGTCGCGAGCGCATTCTTTTGATAGCCGGTGTAGAACGCGGCGAGTGGCAGCGTGCGCACGTCATCGGCGCGGCGCAGCACGAGTTGCGTGTCGAGCGCGAGTAGCGCGGGCATCGAATCGCCGATCGGCGAGCCGTTCGCGATGTTGCCGCCGAGCGTCCCCGCATTGCGGATCGGCGGCGATGCGAAGCGCGCCCACAGTTCCGCGAGTTCGGGATAGTCGACGGCCAGCGCGGCGTAGGCCTCTTCGAGCGGCACGGCGGCGCCGATCGTGATTGCGTGCGCGTCGTGCGTGAGCGCGCGCAGTTCGGCGACGTTGCCGGTGTAGATCAAGTCGCCCAGATCGCGAAACTGCTTTGTGCCCCACAGGCCGATGTCGGTGCTGCCGGCGAGCACGCGCGCTTCGGGCCGTGCGGCGCGCAGCGCAGCGAACTCGGCGAGCGTGCGCGGCGCGAAGAAGGTGGCTTCGCCGTACCCGGCACCGCGCGCATCGGGGCCGCGGTATTCGAACGTGGCGGGGCGCTGGAGCTTGTGCAGGGCGTCTTCGATGGCCGTGCGATCGAGCGCGGCGCGGGCGTGGCGCGTGTAGTCGAACATGCTGCGGGCAGCGTCGACGATGGGACGGTAGCCGGTGCAGCGGCACAGGTTGCCCGAAAGCGTCCGGTTGATTTCGTCGCGCGAGGGCACGCCCGCATCGACGCTCTGGCGTTCGTAGAGCGCCCACAGCGACATCGTGAAGCCCGGCGTGCAGAAGCCGCACTGCGAGCCATGACAGTCGACGAGTGCTTGCTGGACCGGATGCAGTGCGCCATCGGGCGTGCGCAGGTCTTCGACGGTGAAGAGGGCGCGGCCGTCGAGCGTGGGCAGGAACTGGATGCAGGCGTTGACGGCTTTGAGGACGAGGCGCCCGTTGGCGTCGAGTTCGCCGACGGCCACCGTGCACGCGCCGCAATCGCCTTCTGCGCAGCCTTCCTTGGTGCCGCAGGCATGCAGATCTTCACGCAGGTATTGCAGTACCGTGCGCGTGACCGGAACGTCGCTGACTTCGTGCACGGCGCCCCGGCGCAAGAATCGGATGGTTTGCTTTGTCATGATGGATCTGGAAGACATTGCGGATCGGGCGCGCGTTACGCAGGGGGGCTTGCCGGAGCCGGCCTCGCGCACGTAGATCGCCATCCTTTTTGCAAGATAGCACTGCTCGGGCGAGGAAAGTATTCCCCGCCGAGGATGGGGGTTATCGGGCGGCCGTCATGACGGCGCGCGGGCGCGATCCCGCCCTTTGTTGGCGGCGGGCGCCATGGGAGGACGGCGCGGCGGTGGCGCCGCGATGGGCGCCACGGGTGCCGGATTTGCCGCATGCGCCACGGGCGCAGCCGGTGCAAGCGGTGCGGCGGGTGCGGCGGGTGCAACGCGTGCGATGGGCCGCCTGGCTGCCTGGCGGTGGATTAGCGGCGGATGCCGGGCCACGACACCTGGCGGCGACGGTTGCGCCACAGGCTCGACAGCACGGTCACGAACATGCAGACGAACGCGATCAGCGACCATGCGGGCATCGACACGCCGAGGATCGGCGGATAGATCGTCTCGCACAGGCCCTGGACCTTGAACACGCCCGGGAGCCACTTCGCGGGCGGCAGGCCGTCGACGACGGGCTGCAGGACGTCGAAGCCGCAGCTCATGTTCGGGACCGCCTGCACCCAGACGAGCCGCGCCGCGGCGATGATGCCGCCCAACGACGACAGCACGATCAGGGCTTCGAGCACGCGCACGCCACGCCAGCTCGACAGGCGCGCGCCGAGGAACGCGAACACCGCGACCAGCAGGAAGAAGTAGCGCAGGATGATGCACAGCGGACAGGGATCTTCGCTCCTGTAGTGCTGCATGTAGAGGGCGCCGCCCAGTAGCGCGAGGGAAATCAGAGCGAGGAGGACCAGGAGGCCGCGCTCGCGGCGCAACAGCGCGTTATCGTCGTTCATGTGTGTCGGATGGCGATTTGAATGGCGCAGCGTGTGCGGGCTGCGACGGCGTGTCCGCGATTCTAGCGCGAAGGATGCGCCGGGCGCGCTCGGCGGACTTGATCGTGTGCAGGGTTTGCGAACAGCGCGGCCCGCGCGAGGCGGGCCGCATCCCCGGGTTTCAGCGCCATTCGGCGCCATTCAGTGCACTTCACAGGGCACTTCAAGCGTGTATCGGCGCAAGTCAGCACACCTCAGCGCAACGGCGCGAGCACGGCTTCGACGCCGCGCCCGATGGCGAGCAGCGCATCGTCGGCGTAAGGCGCACCGACGAGCATGAGCCCGACCGGCGCCGCGCCGTGGTGGTGGCATGGCAGCGAGAGCGCGCACGCATCGAGGAAATTGAACGCGCTCGGGTTGCGCAACACGAGTGCGTTGGTCTGTGCGAATACGTCGTTGTCGGCGGCGAGTGGCGCAAGCGGCGGCGGCACGATCGGCACGGTGGGCGCGATCACGGCGTCGAAGCGCGACCAGAGCGTCGCCTGTGTCTCTTCGAGCACGGCCGCGCGCGCGGCGATCAGGTCGAGGTAGTCGCAGGCGCGGGCCGGCTCGCCCTTCAGGATGCGGACCAGCACGCGCGGATCGTATTCGTCGCGGTGCTGCGCGATCAGCTCGCGATGCCACGCGTAGGCTTCGATCGGCGAGAAGCCGTAGCGGTTGATCTCCGGCAGCCGGTCGAGCGCGGCGAAGCGCACTTCGGAGACGATCGCCCCCGCCGCGTCGAGGTGCCTGAGCGCGGTGTCGATTGCGTCGGCAACTTCCGGCTCGACGCCGTCGTTCACGTAGTTGGTCAGCACGCCGAGCCGCACGCCTTCGAGATGGCGCGCGACCGGCACGTGCGGCGCGAGCCCGGCGAGGATGCGGTCGACGAGCGCGCAGCATGCGACGCTGTTGCCGATCGGACCGAACGAGTCGAGCGTCGGCGAAAGCGGGACGGCGCCGGTTTTCGGGACGCGCGCGGCAGTCGGCTTGAAGCCCGTGAGGCCGCAGAACGCTGCCGGAATGCGGATCGAGCCGCCCGTATCGGTGGCGAGCGCGACGGCGGCCATGCCGTCGGCCACGGAGGCCGCTGCCCCGGACGACGAGCCGCCCGCCACGCGCTCATCACCCGCCTTGCCCGCGCCGCCGCGCCGGTACGGCGAGAGCGGGGTGCCGTAGTGCGGATTCAGCCCGAGCCCCGAGAACGCGAACTCGCTCATGTTGGTCCGTCCGATCAGCACGGCGCCCGCGTGGCGCAGTCGCGCGACGGCGGCGGCGTCGGCCTGCGCGGGCGGCGCGTCGCGCAGCGCGGTGGAGCCCGCCCGCGTGACTTCGCCTTCGATGTCGAACAGATCCTTCACCGAGACAGGAATGCCCGCGAGCGGCGAGAGCACGGTGCCCGAGGCGCGCAGGCGGTCGTGCGCGTCGGCGACGGCGCGTGCGCGCGCGGCGTCGACGTGCGTGAAGACGGTGGAGCCCTGGCCCGCCGGGTCGGCGATGCGCGCAAGCGCGGTTTCGACGAGCGCGCGGCTCGTCGTGCGGCCGGCGTCGAGATCGGCGGCAAGCCGGGCGAGCGGGGCAAACGGGGTGAATTCGGTCGTCATGGCGTCATGAAAATGTGAACTGCCCGGCCCGGCAGCGGTGTGCGGACTGCTGCCGGGGGCTCGTTATTGTAGGGCCGTATTTTCACCGTAGCGTAGTTGGGATTGGCGCGTCCATCGGTTAAGATTTCGTTCTTCGTCAGCAATTTGTAAGGTCTATCCCGCATGCATCAGGAAATCGGCTTCATTCAGGATCTGGCTGTCGTGATGGCGCTGGCCGGCGTCGTCACGGTGCTGTTTCATCGCCTGAAGCAGCCGGTGGTGCTCGGCTATATCGCCGCGGGCGTCATCATCGGACCTTATACGCCGCCATTTCCGCTCATTCATGGCGAGCAGACCATCCAGACGATGGGCGAGCTCGGCGTCGTGTTCCTGATGTTTTCGCTCGGGCTCGAATTCAGCCTGAAGAAGCTCTTCCAGGTCGGCGTGACCGCGATCATCGCGGCAGTCTCCGAAATCGCGCTGATGATGTGGATCGGTTACGAGATCGGCCGCGCGTTCGGCTGGAGCGCCATGGATGCGCTCTTTCTCGGTGCGATTCTCGCCATCTCCTCGACCACGATCATCGTCAAGGCGCTCTCCGACCTCGGCCTCAAGCGCGAGAAGTTCGCGCAGCTCGTGTTCGGCATCCTGATCGTCGAGGACATCCTCGGTATTGCGATGCTCGTGCTGCTCGGCGGCCTCGCGCAGACCGGCGAACTTTCGCCCGGCATCGCGTTCATCACGCTCAGCAAGCTGCTGCTCTTCATGGTGGTGTCGCTGCTCGCGGGCATCATGGTCGTGCCGCGACTGCTCGGCTACGTCGCGCGCGTGGGGAGCGACGAGATGCTGCTCATTTCGGTGCTGGGCTTTTGCTTCGGGTTCTGCCTGCTGGTCGTGAAGCTCGATTATTCGATCGCGCTCGGCGCGTTCCTCATCGGCGCGATCATGGCCGAGTCGCGGCATCTGCATCGCATCGAGCACCTGATCGCGCCGTTGCGCGACGCTTTTTCCGCGATCTTTTTCGTGACGGTCGGGCTCATGCTCAATCCGCACGTGATGGTGGAATACGCGTGGCCGATCGCCGTGATTTCGCTGGCGGTGGTGCTCGGCAAGCTCGTCTCGTGCGGGCTCGGCACGTTCCTCGCGGGCAGCGACGGACGCACGTCGATGCGCGTGGGCATGACCGTCTCGCAGATCGGCGAGTTCTCGTTCATCATCGCGTCGCTGGGCCTCACGCTCAAGGTGACGAGCGGCTTCCTCTACCCGATTGCCGTCGCGGTCTCGGCCATCACGACGCTCACAACGCCGTACCTGATCCGCTTCGCCGATCCGCTTTCGCAAAAACTCGCGCGCGCCATGCCGTCCGCCGTCTCGAACGTGTTCGCGCTTTACGGCCAGTGGCTGAGCAGCCTCATGCCGCGCTCGTCGGGGCCGACCTTCTTCACGCTCGTGCGGCGCATCGTGGTGCAGGTGGCCTTGAATCTCGCGCTCGTGTCGGCGATTTTCATCGGCGTGTCCTATGGCGCGTACTACGCGGCACCGGCGTTGTCGGCGTGGCTGCCCGATGCGCACATTCAGCGCGTCGTGCTGTGGGGTGGGGCGCTGCTGATCGCGATGCCGTTTCTCGTGGCCGTGTGGCGCAAGATGCAGTCGCTCGCGCTGCTGCTGGCCGAGGTGAGCGTGAATCCCGAGCATGCGGGGCGCTTGACGCGCGCGCTGCGTCATACGATCGCCGAAATCGTGCCGGTGCTCGCGATGGTGGGCGTTTTCCTTCTCGTAGCCGGGCTTTCGCGGACGATCCTGCCGCCGACCGGCTATCTGATCGGCCTGCTGGCGGGCGCGGCGGGGCTCACGATGCTGCTGTGGCGCTGGTGCGTGAAGATCCACGCGTCGATGCAGATCGCGTTGCGCGAGACTTTCGACGAGCGGCCCGATGCGTGAACGCCCTGGAACGCCCGCGCGCCGGGGGGGCCGCGCGAGTGACCGCTGGTCGCAATTGTGCACGGGACTGGCGGCTCCTGGCGGGGCGACGCATAATCGTCCCGTGTTAATCGTTCGCGCGCCGCGCGCCTGACCCCACGTCATGAGCGACAACAACTCCGACCACTCCGAGATTCCCGACGGCGCTGGCCGTCCCCCCGATGCCGGATCGCCCGGCACCGCCCAATCCACCGCCTCAGCCGGCTCGTCCGGCGCTTCTTCCGGTTCACCACCTGCTCCCGCTTCCACATCGCCCGCAGCCCCAGTCGATGCGCCCGTGAGCGCGCCGATTACAGGATCGACCGCAGGGCCGACGACAGGGCAGGGCGGAACAGTACGTGAGCCCGCGCTCGCGCAGCAAGAGGCGGCAGCGCAAGTGCCTGAGATTCCCCTCCCGCAGAGGACGGACGCGGGCAAGACCGCACCCGCCCCAGTGGAGACGCCGCGCCCGGGCGCCGCGCCTGCGGGCTTTGGCCAGGCGCCGGACTTCGGCAAGCAGAATCCGCCGCCGCCCGGCGCGCTGCCGCCCAATCCGCCGCGCTATCTGCAGCCGAACGATTCGGCGTGGTCCGTGTTTGGCCGCATCGTCGCCGCACGCGCGCGGCAGTTGTTCGACCGCGCGGGGCAGCGCATCACGCAGCGCACGCTGCGCATCGGCGTATCGGCACGGATCTTCCATCCGGAGCCGGGCGCGCGGGGCCTGCGCGGCAAGACGCTGCAATATCTCGAAGAGTCGATTGCGCACTGGGTCATGTCGCGCGACGTGATCGTGTTCATGATCCCGACGGTCGGCCACCAGGGCATGCTGCATCCGAGCAATATCCGTCTGCGCGATTACGCGAAGCATCTCGACGGCCTGCTGCTTCAGGGCGGCGCCGACGTCTCGCCGCAGACCTACGCGGAAGCGGCGGCGCGGCCCGAATGGCCGGGCGACCGCGTGCGCGACATGTACGAACTGGAGCTGCTGCACGAGTTCGTGGAATCGGGCAAGCCGGTGCTGGGCGTTTGCCGCGGCTGCCAGCTGATCAACGTGGCATTCGGCGGGACGCTCTACCAGGATATCGCCACCGACGTGCCGACCGCGGGCGTGCACGTGAGCGAGCACTACGACCAGCACCGTCATGCGGTTACGTTCCCCGAGGGCTCCACGCTTTCCAGCATGTTTCCGGGGCGGCGCGAGGCGATCGTCAACTCGATCCACCATCAGGCGGTGAAAACGCTGGGGCGCGATCTGACGGTCGAGGCGGTGTCTGCCGGTGACGGTCTGATCGAAGCGGTGCGCTATCGCCGTGCGCCGTTCGTGCTCGGCGTGCAGTGGCACCCGGAATTCCATCGCGCGGGCGGGCCGGAACTGCTCGACTGCACACCGCTGCTCGATACCTTTCTGCGCTCGGCGCGCGAGACGCGTTTTTAGTCCGTTTCCAGCGCGTATCGGGTTCGATTGGCCGCGAGGCGGCTTCCCACGGTGGCGGGTCCCGGGGCCCGCCGCTTCGCGAAGCGTGGCCCGTGAATGAAACACGGCGTTGCGGCGTTGCGGCGGCATGGGCGCAAGATGGCGGTGAGCTGGCGCCGCTCGCCGGGAAGGATTCGATTGATTGGGACTGCGTGCCAGTCGTGCCGGACACCGAGCCCGGTTTTACGCCGCGTCGAGCGGATATACGTAGCGCAATGCGGTGATGTCGACGCCGCCCATGCGATCCGGTTCGGCGCCCGAGAATTGCCAGCCTTGCCGCTCATAGAATGCAATCGCGGGCGTATTGCCTTCCAGCACATACAGATAGAGTTGCGCTTCGCCGCGCGCACGGGCCCAGTCCTGTGCGGCGCACATCAGCCGCTTGCCCACGCCGATGCCCTGCCAGGCGGGCAGCGTATGCAGGTTGTCGAGCAGCACACCCCACGGCGAGTCGGCCTGGCGTTCGACGCACACGAAGCCGGCGGGCGTCGTTTCGTCGAGTTCGGCGATCAGCACGAGGCGCCGCTCGCCGCCGGGCGCTTCCATGCGTGCGCGCCACCAGGCTGCGCGTTCGGCGTCGACTTCATCGTCGAGGAAAGCCGCGGGCAGCAGGTGGCGGTAAGTGGCCTGCCAGCTGGCGGCGTGCATGGCGGCGATCAGCGGGGCGTCGGCGGCGGTGGCCGGACGCAGTGTCAACGAGGCGATGGACATGCGGTGACTGGGAGCGTCGAAACGAGTGATGCGCAAGGCTGCGCGTGTGCGTCACATTGTGCATGATAAGCACGCCCACAAAAGACAACCCACGACGACCCACGACAACCCTTGGCAACCCGCCCGCGTAGCGAGCGAGCGTCGATACGGCAAGAAAACGAATCGAAATAGACTGACGAAATCCGTATTGAAGTGAATTGCGCTTCGCCCTCGGGGGAAACCCGGATATCTGGCAGTGCGACCGGGCAGGATGATGATTTCCCGCCCGGGGGGCGTCCGCGTGCGCCGCATTCCCCGGAGAAGTCCATGTTCCGCAGTCTGTCTGGCCGGTCACGGCGCAGCAGACCGCCTCAAGCCTCCACAAAGAACAGAGAACAGAGAGCAGAGAACACTATGGCTATCGCGTCCCCCGTCGCTCCCCAGGAATCCAGAGTCCGGACTGTTTTCCGCGTCACGAGCGGCAACTTTCTGGAAATGTATGACTTCATGGTTTATGGCTATTTCGCCTCGGCGATTGCCAAGACCTTCTTCCCAAGTGACAGTGCTTTCGCTTCGCTGATGCTGTCGCTTTCGGTGTTCGGCGCGGGCTTTCTCGTGCGGCCGCTCGGCGCCATCGTCCTCGGCGCGTACATCGACCATCACGGCCGTCGCAAAGGCCTGATCCTCACGCTCAGCCTCATGGCGCTCGGCACGCTCGCCGTCGCGGTGGTGCCCGGCTACGCGACGATCGGCCTCGTCGCGCCGCTCCTCATCCTGCTCGGACGTCTTCTGCAAGGTTTCTCCGCGGGCGTCGAACTCGGTGGCGTTTCGGTCTATCTGTCCGAAATGGCGACCAAGGGCAACAAGGGGTTCTATGTCTCATGGCAGTCGGGCAGCCAGCAGGTGGCCGTCGTGTTCGCGGCGCTGCTCGGCGTGGTGCTGCACCGTATCCTGCCCGTCGAACAGATGACCGCGTGGGGCTGGCGCGTGCCGTTCATCATCGGCTGCCTGATCGTGCCGTTCCTCTTCATCATCCGCCGCTCGCTGCAGGAAACCGAGGAGTTCGCGAAGAAGAAGCATCGTCCGTCGACCGGCGAGATCATGTCCTCCATGCTGCAGAACTGGGGCATCGTGCTCGGCGGCATGGGCATGGTCATCATGACGACCGTGTCGTTCTACATGATCACGGCCTACACGCCGACGTTCGGCAGGGAAGTGCTCAAGCTGAGCGATATCGATACGCTCATCGTGACGGTCTGCATCGGCCTGTCGAACCTGTTCTGGCTGCCGGTGTCCGGCGCCGTGTCGGATCGCATCGGGCGTCGTCCGGTGCTGATCGCCTTCACCGTCCTCACGATCCTCACGGCGTACCCGGCCGTGCAGTGGCTCGTCGCCGAGCCGTCGTTCGGCCGTCTGCTGAGCGTCGAGCTGTGGCTGTCGTTCCTCTACGGCTGCTACAACGGTGCGATGGTCGTGGCGCTCACCGAGGTCATGCCCGCCGACGTGCGCACGGCAGGCTTCTCGCTTGCCTACAGCCTCGCGACGACGATCGGCGGTTTCACACCCGCCATTTCGACGTTCCTGATTCACGTGAGCGGCAACAAGGCGGCGCCGGGCGCGTGGATGGGCGTTGCCGCTACCTGCGGCCTGATTGCGACGCTCGTGCTCTATCGCACCGAAGCTGCGCGCAATCAGTACAAGACGGCTTGATGCGCTTCGCGCGCAATCGCGCGCGCTGCTGCCGCTGCAATACGAAAAGCCTCGCAGGGTACGTACCCCGCGAGGCTTTTTTTCGTGCGTGGAATATGCGCTTAGGGGTTCGTTGCGCTCACAAATAGCGTAAATCGTTCGCGACGGCAACGACTACTTCCGCCCACGCGCCCGGCCGTGGCTGGCGCACGAGCCGCGCACGCGGATACCACGGGCTTTCGTCGGTGCCGGTGAACCAGCGCCAGTCGGCCGCGAACGGCAGCATGAGCCAGAGCTTCGCGCCGAGTGCGCCCGCGAGGTGCGCAATCGACGTATCGACCGACACCACCGCATCGAGGCGTTCGATCACGGCGGCCGTATCGGCGAAATCGGCGATCTTGCCATCGAGCCGGTGAATCGAGCGCGCGTACGGATGCGCGTCGAGCGCGGTGCGTTCCGCGTCGCTCAGTTGCGGCTGAAGCACGATCCAGTCGATGCCTTCGAGCGCGAAAAGCGGTTCGAGCGCGTGGAGCGGCAATGAACGATTTTCATGCTTCTGGATCCGCCCCGCCCACGCAATGCCGATCTTGCGCTTCTCCTGGCCGCCAAGCGATCCGCGCCATTTGCGCAGGTACGGCGCAGGCGCCGACAGGTAGGGCGTGCGCGCAGGCAAGTCGTCGAAGGTCGTGCCGAGCGCGAGCGGCAGCGAGAGCAGCGGGCAGTGCAGGTCGGCGGCCGGTCGCTGCGCGCCCTGGGCGATCAGCGTGATCTGCGCGGCTTTGGCGGCTGGCGCGATGAGCGGGACCAGTTGCGGCTGCACTTCCAGCACGACGCGCCCACCGCGCGCGGCGACGAGCGGCACGAAGCGCACGAACTGCAGCGTATCGCCGAAGCCCTGTTCGGCTTCGACGAAGAGCGTGCGGCCGTCGAGCGGTTCGCCGCGCCAGCGCGGCAACGCCATGGGCGGCGCAACGTGTGCCGGGGGCGCATCGAATTGTGCCGGTTCGCACGCGGACGGATCGAGACGCCATTCGTATTCGGGCAAGCCGCGCCGGAAGTCGCCGGTCGTGAGCCACGCAATCGCGCGGTTCAGATGCGCCGCCGCGAGTTCGGGGCGCACCCGCAGGGCTTCGTCGAAGGCGCGCACGGCGGCTTCATGGTTGCCGAGCGCGTGGTGCGCCGTGCCGAGCGCGAGCCACGCGAGCGCGAATTTCGGATCGATGCCGACTGTGCGTTCGAGCGGCACGACCGCTTCGTCGTGCCGGCCCAGCGCGGCCAGCGCATTGCCGAGGCCAAACAGCGCGGGCGCGAAACGCGGCTGCAGCGCGAGCGCGGCCTCGAACGAGGCGACCGCCTCATGGTGCTGGCCGGTGGCGTCGAGCGTATTCGCGAGGTTGAAATGTGCGGCGACGAAACGCGGCTGTGCCGCGAGGGCCGCGCGGAACTGCACGAGCGCGTCGGCCGTGTCGCCGAGCGCGTTCAGCGACATCCCGAGGTTGTTGTGCGCGCCAGCGTGCCCGGGACGGATCTTCAGCGCGCGACGGAACGAGTCGATCGCTTCGTCGTAGCGGCCGAGCGCGTGAAATGCGTTGCCGAGGTTGTTGTGCGCGGACGCATCGCCCGGCTGAAGGCGCACCGCGTGGCCGAACGAGAACATCGCGTCCTCGTGACGGCCGAGCGAGGCGTAGGCATTGCCGAGGTTGTAGTGCGCGAGCGGGAAGGTGGGCGCGAGCGTGAGGGCATTGCGAAAACGTTCGATCGCGCCCTCGATTTCGCCGAGCGCCTTCAGTGCATTGCCGAGGTTCAGCTGGAGTGCGGCGTCGTCCGGGCGCAGATCGACCGCACGCCGGACGAGATCCGCGGCTTCCGCGTGCTGTCCCCGCTGGTGCCGCAGCACGCCGAGCAGGTGCAGCGCATCGACGTGCACGGGATCGGCGGCGAGCGTCGCGCGATAGCCGCGCTCGGCGTCGTCCAGTCGGCCGTCGCGATGCGCGGCGTACGCGCGGACAAAATCCTGTTCCATGGCCGAAAAGGCAAAACCCGAAAAGCTCCAAAGGGCGCATTTTCCCATACTCGGGAGAGCGCCCCGACGCTTGACGGTAAAATCGCGTTGATATAACGTGTGAACACATATTCACACGTTTAGGCGGAATGCATGACCCCGTTTTACGACGATGAACGCGTGGCGCCGCTTGCGGACCTCTTTCGTCTGCTTGGCGACCCCACGCGTTTGCGCATCGTGCTCGCGTGCGCGCACGACCGGCTCGCGGTAGGCGCGATTGCGGAAGCCCTCGGGCTTTCGCCGTCGCTCGTGAGCCATCACTTGCGACTGCTGCGCGCGGCCCGCATTGTCCGGGCCGAACGCGAGGGCAAGCAGGTGTTTTACGCCGCCGCCGATGCGCACATCAGCGCGATGCTCGCGGGCATGCTCGAACACGTTGCGGAGCCGGTCGCGGACTGGCAGGAGCACGCGTGATGAACGGGGAGCGCAAGCAGCAGGGCGTGGCCGAGGAGCGCGAGGACGAACACGCGCCCGTGTGGTTCGACCACGACAAGGCGGGTGAGGGCGCACATCTCGCCCATCAGCATGGGCACGCGGATGAGGGTGAGCACGCGCATGAGGGGGAGCACGCACATGACGCGGGCCACCTGCATGACCACGGTCACGACCAGCACCACGATCACGATGAGGATCACGACGGCGATCACGACGGCGGCCACGGGCACGACCACGCGCACGGCCACGGCCATCACCACCACCACACGCCCGCGGTAGGCCACGGCCGCGCCTTCGCGCTGGCCGTCGTGCTGAACGTCGTGATCGTCGTCGTGCAGGCGATTTACGGCGTCATCGCCCATTCGACCGCGCTTCTCGCCGACGCCGGCCACAATCTCTCCGATGTCCTCGGCCTGCTGCTCGCCTGGGGCGCCGCGTGGCTCGCCACGCGCCGTCCATCGGCACGCTACACGTTCGGCTTCGGCAGCTCGTCGATACTCGCTTCGCTCGCGAACGCCGCGCTCCTGCTGGTCGCGTGCGGCGCGATCATCATGGAGGCCGTCGACCGCCTCATCTCGCCCGCACCCGTGGCGGGCTTCGACGTGTTCGTCGTCGCGACCATCGGCATGGTCGTCAACGGCTTCTCCGCCTGGCTCTTCATGCGCGGCCAGAAGGAGGATCTGAACATCCGCGGCGCGTTCCTGCACATGGCCGCCGATGCGGGCGTGTCGGCGGCCGTTGCCGTCAGCGGGCTCGTGATCCTCGCCACCGGCATGACCTGGATCGACCCGGTCATGAGCATCCTGGTCGTGCTCGTGATCCTCTACGGCACGTGGGGCCTTTTGCGCGAGTCGGTCCGGCTCGCGCTCGCGGCGGTGCCTCAGGGCGTCGACATGGCGCGCATCCATGCCTTCCTCGCGGCGCAGGACGGCGTGACGGACGTCCACGATCTGCACGTCTGGGCACTCTCGACCACGGGCAACGCGCTGAGCGCGCACCTCGTGATGCCCGCGGGCCATCCGGGCGACGACGTGCTCGACGGCATCGTCCATGCGCTCGGCAAGCACTACCGCATGAAGCACGTGACGCTGCAGGTCGATATGGGCACGTCCGGACACCGCTGCGCGCTCGACCACCCGCCGCATCCGCATTGATCCGCACTGACCCGGACTATCCCGCCCATTGATGCGCCGCAAGCATGGGCGCGCGGATGGCGGGCGTACACTACGGTTCATGTCGACCGCATGGAGGTCTGCATGACCGTGGCTTCTTCCTTGCCGCCCGTGCTCATCGTCGGCGCGGGGCCTACGGGTCTCGCCGCTGCGATGAGTCTCGCCCGCGCACGCATTCCGGTCCGCCTGATCGATCGCGCGCCCGAGCCCGGACGTCACTCTCGCGCCATCGGCATTCAGGCGCGCACACTCGAACTCTTCGAACAGCACCGCATCGTCGAGCCGTTTCTCGAACTCGGTCATCGCGCCCACGTCGCGAACCTCTATTCGAACGGCTTGCGGCGCGCGCGGCTCGATTTCGATCCGCTCCTCACGCGTTATCCGTACTTGCTGTTTCTGGACCAGGCCGTCACCGAGCGCATTCTCACCGATCATCTCGCGACACTCGGCGTCGAGGTCGAGCGTGGCAGCGAATTGCTGACGTTCACGCAGGGTTCGGCGGGCGTGAATGCCGAAGTGCGGCGTGCGAACGGGCGCAGCGAGTCGATACGCAGTGCCTATCTGATTGCAGCGGACGGCGCGCACAGCACGATACGGCACAAGCTCGCGATGAAGTTCGACGGCGAGACGCTTGCGCAGTCGTTCCTGCTTGCCGACGTCGCCGCAGAGACGCCCTGGCCCGACGACGAATTCCATGTGTTCGCATCCGGTGACGGCCTGGCCGCGCTGTTCCCGTTCGGCAAAGGCCGCTGGCGTCTGATCGCCGATTGCAAGGCCGCGGTGCCCACCGCACCCGAAGGCGCGATTCCGGTGCCGACGCTCGAAGAATGCCGCGCGATCGTCGAGCGGCGCGTGCATCATCCCGTCTCGCTCGCGGACATGAACTGGGCGTCGTATTTCAGCGTGAACAGCCGCATGGTGCGCGAGCTGCGCATGGAGCGCGTGTTCTTCGCGGGCGATGCGGCGCACGTGCACAGCCCGGCTGGCGCGCAGGGCATGAATACGGGCATTCAGGAAGCGTTCAATCTCGGCTGGAAGCTTGCGCGCGTGCTCGCGGGCGGCGCGCCCGAGCGCCTGCTCGACACCTATCACGCCGAACGCTATCCGATCGAGCGCATCGTGTTGCAGCAGACGAGCTTCATGACGCAACTCGCGGAAGCGGACCATGGTCCGATGAAGCTGCTGCGCGAGCGCGTGATGCCGGCGCTCGTCGCGCTCGGCCCGCTGCGCGACGCTGCGCGCCAGGCCGTGAGCGAACTGTCGATCCAGTACCGGCGCAGCCCGCTCACGCTCGAGCACATGGTGGACGGCGGCCCGCGCGCGGGCGAACGCGCGCCCGATGCGCTCGCGCGCGTGATCGACGGACCGCTCGGGAAGGCGCCCGGCAAAGGGCGCATTTTCGACCTGCACGACCCGGCGAGCTTCTCGCTGTTCCTGCTTGTGGACGACGCGGGGACGAACGGTGCCGCGCAGAACGGCAGCGCTGCGCGCGCGACCGAGGCGCTGAAGAACTTCGTGGAGGCCATCGAGCGGATCTTGCCGCAGGCGCTGCGCGTATGGTGGCTCTGCGACGCGCCGAACGGCGACACGACGCCCGAAGGCGAGGGTGCGCCGTCGCTCGCCGAGTCGTACGGGCGCACGCGCCCGGCGTTCTATCTCGTGCGCCCGGACGGATATCTGTGCGCGCGCGGGCGCCCGTCGTCCGATACCAATGGCGTGCTGCGCCTGTGCGAGACCTGGTTCGCGGCGAAGAACGGCATCCAGCCCGCAAGCGTCGACCGGGAGTGAGTGCCTTGGCGCAACGCCAATAGCAAGCGGCGCGCACGGCAAACTGCCCGTGCGCGCCGCTCGTCGTCATGCCTTCGGCGGTTCAGCCCCGCGTGTCTTCAGCCCGCGCTTTAGTCCACTCATTAACCCACTGCGGCGGGCGTCAGCGACTCGCGATACTTCGTCAACGCGACGAACACGATCTCCGTGAGCCTGGCTGCCTCGGCGCCGCCGTCGAGTTCGGCGAGCAGCACCCGGCGCATGCGCGGTTCCCAGAAGCGGCGGATGTGCTCCGCAATGCCTTTGAGCGCCTCCTCGCGATCGGGCAGCGAGTCGAAGAACGTGCCGATCTGGTTGGCCATATCAACAAGAAGGTCTGCTTTCATCGCATCATTTTCCAGAGGTCATAACAGTATTGCTTTCGCGCGAGCGGTGCAGTTCGAGCTGCTCGGCGTTGAAGCGCGCATACGCACGCTGCCACTCCGACGGCTGATGCACGTGGCTCACCTGCACCGCGGTCACCTTGTACTCGGGGCAGTTGGTGGCCCAGTCGGACGACTCGGTCGTGATGACGTTCGCGCCCGATTCGGGGAAGTGGAACGTCGTGTAGACCACGCCCGGCTGCATGCGCGTACTGACCTTCGCACGCTGCACGGTGTGCCCCGCGCGCGATTCGATGCCGACCCAGTCGCCGTCGCGAATGCCGCGATCTTCGGCGTCGACCGGATGGATTTCGAGCCGGTCCTCTTCGTGCCAGCGCGAGTTATCGGTGCGCCGTGTCTGCGCGCCCACGTTGTACTGCGAAAGGATGCGACCCGTGGTGAGCAGCAGCGGATAGCGCCGCGTGACCTTCTCCGGCGTCGCGATGAACTTCGTGATCACGAACTTGCCCTTGCCGCGCACGAATTCGTCGACATGCATGATCGGCGTGCCGTCGGGCGCGGCTTCGTTGCACGGCCACTGGATGCTGCCGAGTTCCTCGAGCCGCGCGTACGAGACGCCGTGGAACGTCGGTGTGAGGCGCGCGATCTCGTCCATGATCTGCGACGGATGCGTGTAGTTCATCTCGTAGCCGAGCGCGCGCGAGAGCAGGATCGTGACTTCCCAGTCGGCGTAACCGCCGAGCGGCGGCATCACCTTGCGCACGCGCGAGATGCGGCGCTCCGCGTTGGTGAACGTGCCGTCCTTTTCGAGGAACGACGAACCGGGCAGCAGGACGTGCGCGTACTTGGCCGTCTCGTTCAGGAAGATGTCCTGCACGACGATGCATTCCATCGACGACAGCGCGGCCGAGACATGCTGCGTATTCGGATCCGACTGGACGATGTCCTCGCCCTGGCAGTACAGGCCCATGAAGGTGCCGTCGAGCGCCGCTTCGAACATGTTCGGGATGCGCAGCCCCGGCTCGGCCTGCAGCGCGACGTTCCATGCGTCCTCGAACTGGCTGCGCGTGGCGACGTCGCCCACGTGGCGATAGCCCGGCAGTTCGTGCGGGAACGAACCCATGTCGCACGAGCCCTGCACGTTGTTCTGGCCGCGCAGCGGATTCACGCCCACGCCTTCGCGACCGATGTTGCCGGTCACCATCGCGAGGTTCGCGATGCCCATCACCATCGTCGAGCCTTGCGCGTGCTCCGTGACGCCGAGGCCGTAATAGATCGCGGCGTTGCCGCCTTTTGCGTAAAGACGCGCGGCTTCGCGCACGCTTTTCGCGGGCACGCCGGTCAGCGCTTCGGTCGCCTCGGGCGCGTTTTCAGGCAGCGCGACGAAATCGCGCCATTGCTCGAACGCAGGCGTTTCGCAACGCTCGGCGACAAACGCTTCGTTGACGAGCCCCTCGGTGACGATCACGTGCGCGAGTGCGTTGACGATGGCGACGTTCGTGCCAGGGCGCAGTTGCAGATGATGCGTGGCCTTGACGTGCGGGGTATCGACGATGTCGATGCGGCGCGGATCCACCACGATCAGTTTCGCGCCCTCGCGCACGCGGCGCTTCAGGCGCGAGCCGAATACCGGATGGCCGTCGGTGGGGTTCGCGCCGATCACCACGATGACATCGGAGTGGTCGATGGATGCGAACGTCTGCGTGCCGGCCGATTCGCCGATCGTCGTCTTCAGGCCATAGCCGGTCGGCGAGTGGCACACGCGCGCGCAGGTATCGACGTTGTTGTTGCCGAACGCGGCGCGCACGAGCTTCTGCACGAGATAGGTTTCCTCGTTCGTGCAGCGCGACGACGTAATGCCGCCGATCGAGTCGCGGCCGTACTTGTCCTGAATGCGGCGGAACTCGCTCGCGGCGTACTGGATCGCTTCGTCCCAGCTCACTTCGCGCCACGGATCGGTGATCTTCGCGCGAATCATCGGCTTCTTGATGCGGTCCTTGTGCGTCGCGTAGCCCCACGCGAAGCGGCCCTTCACGCACGCATGCCCCTCGTTCGCCTGGCCGTTCCTGTGCGGCACCATGCGCACGACCTGGTTGCCCTTCATCTCGGCCTTGAACGCGCAGCCTACGCCGCAATAGGCGCAGGTCGTGATGACCGAGTGCTCGGGCTGACCGAGCATCACGACGGTCTTTTCCTGCAGCGTCGCGGTCGGGCAGGCGGCCACGCACGCGCCGCACGACACGCATTCCGAATCCATGAACGGCTCGCTCATGCCCGCCGCGACGCGCGAATCGAACCCGCGGCCCGAGATGGTCAGCGCGAACGTGCCCTGCGTTTCCTCGCATGCGCGCACGCAGCGGTTGCAGACGATGCACTTCGACGGATCGTAGGTGAAGTACGGATTCGACTCGTCCTTCTTGTCCTTGAGGTGGTTGACGCCGTTAAAGCCGTAGCGCACTTCGCGCAGGCCCGTCACGCCGGCCATGTCCTGCAGTTCGCAGTCGCCGTTGGCGGGGCAGGTGAGACAGTCGAGCGGGTGATCGGAGATATACAGCTCCATCACATTGCGGCGCAGCACCTGGAGGCGATCGCTTTGCGTGTGCACTTTCATGCCCGCTTCGACGGGCGTCGTGCACGAAGCCGGATAGCCGCGCCGTCCCTCGATCTCGACGAGACACAGACGGCACGAGCCGAAGGGTTCGAGCGTATCGGTGGCGCAGAGCTTCGGCACGTTCACGCCTGCCTCGATGGCGGCGCGCATGACGGACGTGCCCGCGGGCACCGTCACGCACTGGCCGTCGATTTCGAGCGTCACGTCGACGTCGGAATGGCGTTCGGGCGTGCCGTAATCGGTGTCGTCGAACGGCGGGCGTCGTTTCATCGCCTGGGCCGCCTGGGATTTGCAACTGCAATTGCCGGAGCCGCAGCCGGCGTTGGAGGTGAGCGCGTCGGACATGGGGTGGCTCCTCGTTCAGGCAGTCGCCGCGCTGGCGGACGGCTGGACAGGTTCGAGACCGAAATCTTCGGGAAAGTGGTTCAGTGCCGAGAGCACCGGGTAAGGCGTCATGCCGCCCATCGCGCAGAGCGAGCCGCAGACCATCGTGTCGCACAGATCGCGCAGCAGCGTGACCTGCTTTTCGGACGTGTCGCCGTTGCGGATCTTCGCGATCACTTCGACGCCGCGCGTCGAGCCGATGCGGCACGGCGTGCACTTGCCGCACGATTCGATCGCGCAGAACTCCATCGCGTATTGCGCGAGTTCGGCGAGACTGGAGGTGTCGTCGTGAACGACGAGCCCGCCGTGGCCCACCACGGCACCGACTGCGGCATACGCTTCGTAGTCGAGCGGAATGTCCCACTGGCTTTCGGGCAGATAGGTGCCGAGCGGGCCGCCCACCTGGACGGCGCGCGCGGGGCGACCGCTCGCGGTGCCGCCGCCGTAGTCGTACATGAGTTCGCGCAGCGTCACGCCGAACGCGAGCTCGACGAGCCCGCCGCGCGCGATGTTGCCCGCGAGCTGGAACGGCAGCGTGCCGCGCGAGCGGCCCATGCCGAAGTCCTTGTAGTACGCGGCGCCCTTCGCGAAGATGATCGGCACCGTGGCGAGGGTGATGACATTGTTGATGACGGTCGGCTTGCCGTAGAGACCGGCGAGCGCGGGCAACGGCGGCTTCGCGCGCACGATGCCGCGCTTGCCTTCGAGCGATTCGAGCAGCGCCGTTTCCTCGCCGCACACGTACGCGCCCGCGCCCTTCGCGACGAAGAGATCGAACTGCCTGCCGCTGCCGAGCACATCGTCGCCGAGCCAGCCCGCCGCGCGCGCGCGGCGGATCGCTGCTTCGAGCGCCGCAATCGAATGCGGGTACTCGCTGCGCACATAGATATAGCCGACGGTTGCGCCGACCGCGATGCCCGCGATCGTCATGCCCTCGATCAGCACGTACGGATCGCTTTCCATGATGAGGCGGTCAGAGAACGTGCCCGAGTCGCCTTCGTCGGCGTTGCAGACGATGTACTTCTGGTCGGCTTGCGCGTTCGCGACGGTGCGCCACTTGATGCCGGCGGGGAACGCCGCGCCGCCGCGGCCGCGCAGGCCGGAGTGGATCAGCGCCTCGCAGGCTGCGGCACCGGTCATCGCGAGTGCGTTGCGCAATCCGTCGAGGCCGCCGTGCGCGAGGTAATCGGCGGTGGAAAGCGGGTCGGTGATGCCGATGCGCGCGAAGGTGAGGCGCTGCTGCTTGCGCAGATACGGGATCTGTTCGACGAGCCCGGCGCTGCGCGCGTGCGGCGCGCCTTCCACGAAACCTGCGTCGAAGAGACTGGCGATGTCTTCGGGTTCGACGTTGGCATAACCGACGCGGCCTTCGGCTGTTTCCACTTCGACGAGCGGTTCGAGATAGAGCAGCCCGCGCGAGCCGTTGCGTACGACTTCGATGTCGATGCTGCGCGCGGCGGCTTCGCTGGTGATGGCGCGCGCGATGGCGTCGGCGCCGAGCGAGAGCGCCGACGAGTCGCGGGGAACGTAGATGCGCGTCATGCGGCCTCCTCGGTGCTGTCGGTGCTCGCCACGGCGGCCATGGCGGTGGAGAGCAGTGCGTCGAACTTCTGCGGCGTCACTTTCGCGTGCAGCGTGCCGTTGATCGTCATGGCAGGCGAGAGAGCGCACTGGCCGAGGCAATAGACCGATTCCAGCGCGAGCGGCCCGGATGCTTTCTCAGCGTGCTCGTGCTCGTGATCGTGGCCATGCTGTTGTGAGAAACAGCAGCCCGTGTGCGATTCGATGTGCTGCGCGAGCGCCTCGCTGCCCATGCTGCGGCACGACTCGGCGCGACAGAGCTGGACGGTCACGGCCGCCGGCGGCGTGGTGCGGAAGTGGTGGTAGTAGCTGAGCACGCCGTGCACTTCCGCGCGCGAGAGATTTAGCGCCTTCGCAAGCGGCACAACGGTTGCGGGCGGCACGAAGCCGGTTTCGTCTTGAATCGCGTGCAGGATCGCGAGCAGCGTGCGTCCTGGTTGCGCGTGCCGGCGCACGAGATCATCCGGTGCGTTCACTGTCGAGTTGTCCAAAGCGGGGATCCTCCTGGGGCATATATGCACTTGTTATTCATAAACTGTGCATCTATCCTGCGGTTGCTTCGCAATTTTGGTGAACGATAGGCCGGTGTGATGCGATTCGCAATAGGAAGAGAGATTTCATAATGATCAAAGTCGAGTGCCAGGCGCAGTTGCTCGTGCGGGACGCGGATGGCCGCGAGGCAAGCCTGACGGACGTTGTGCCCCTGCTTACGCTGGTCGCCGAGGAGGGCAGCATTGCGCAGGCCGCGCTGCGTAGGGGTTTGTCCTATCGGCATGCATGGGGGTTGCTGCGCGAAGTCGAGGCTCGGCTAGGGGGTGCGCTGATCGCCAAATCGCGCGGACGCGGCTCCGTGCTCTCGGAACTCGGCGAAGCCGTGTTGCGCTCGCAACGACTTTGCGGCGAGCGCTTGCAGGGCAATCTCCAGGCGCTTGCGAGCGAGGTGGCGAGCGATCTCAACCGCTGGCTCGCGCCGAACGCGCAGAATCTGCGCATTCATGCGTCGCATGGCTATGCGGTGGCGTCGATGGTCACGGCGCTCGTCGCGGATCAGGTGCCGGTGGAGATCAAGTACCGCGACAGTGTCGACGCCATCACGGCGCTCACACGCGGCGAATGCGATCTGGCGGGCTTTCATCTGCCGCTCGGCGAATTCCGGTCGGCATGCGCCGATGCATACCGAAGCTCGCTGGATCCGCAGCGCCATGTGTTCATTCACCTGACGCGCCGCAAGCAGGGCCTGTTCGTCGGACGCGGCAACCCGAAGCGGATATCGGGGCTTGCGGACCTCGCGCGCCCCGATATCCGCTTTGTGAACCGGCAGCCGGGCTCGGGCACGCGGCTGTTGATCGACTTGCTGCTCACGCGAATCGGTGTCGATCCCGAACGCGTGAATGGCTATGCCTCCGCCGAACTGACGCACTCGGCGATTGCGGCATTCGTCGCGAGCGGGATGGCTGACGTCGGTTTTGGCGTTGAGCCAGCGGCGCACCATTTCGGACTCGATTTCGTGCCGATCGCCGACGAAGATTATTATTTCGCCTGCGATCGCGCGCAGCTCGAACGGGAGCCGCTGGTTTCCGTGCTGAACCGGCTGCGCGGCGACGCGTTCAAAGAAGGCGTTGCGCGTCTCGCTGGCTACGATCCGGCTGAATGCGGCGAGGTCGTGGAGCTTGCCGACGGGTGGGCGGGCCAGCATCTGGCGCTGTAATACGATGCAATCTGTTTGCGCTGCTGTGAGCGGCGCATTTTGTGATACCTTCGAGCGAGTCTTGCTTTCCGTTTCAGACGCGCGTTCACCGCGCCAATCGACCATGAAATTCGTACTTAATGTCTGTGCCGCAGCAGCAACTGCGGGTGCCCTGTTTGCCACCGTTTCGATCGCTTTCGCCCAGAATTCGCCGGGCGTGCCAGGCGGTATCCTCAACGACGAGTTCAAACTCCAGGCACATCCTCAACTGCAGTTTGCGGCTTCGGCGCCGGACAACAAATACCAGCATGGGAAGCCCACGGCCCGGCGCCGCAAGGGTGATATGGGCGATCCGAACGGCTGTAATCTGCAATGCCCGCAGGACGAATGATGCGTTGAGCGCTTGCGTACCGGGAACGAGGTGGTTCCCGGCGTGCAGAACGAAAAGCTCGCGAAGCCCGAAAGGGCTGTCGCGAGCTTTTTGTTTGGGGATGCGGATTCCGGCTGCGGCGGGGTGATGGCCGAGGGAATTTGCAAAAGGGGCTTGAGCGGAAGTAGCAGTGGGGATGCTCCCGCGACAACTGCCGCAAGTCTTTTGGATCTATGACTTGCGGTGCAAATTGGGCCGGCGTCAATCAAATTCCACCGTCTCTGCCCTGTGTAGAAGGCATTCCGTGATTCCGCTTCTTCGAGATACCACCAAAAATACCACCAGAAGCGGCGTGCTGACCTACTTATCCATGGGGTTCCGACGTATTCCCGAATGTTCTGGCACTGTATAAAATCCCCCTGAATGATCCACGGCCGCGCCCGATCGACAGATCGCAAACCGGGTTCCCTCGCCCGACTGGCGCGCCTCCTTTCGCGAGGGTCTTGCCTGAGGGCGTGAATGGGGCTTTTGGGGAAACTGCTTTCAAAGCAGGACGCCGAGTTTATCAGCCTGGACGAGTTGCTTGACCAGATGACCAGCGAGGCAGGCGGGAGTCGAGTAGAGGCCGCAACGTTTTTGGCGCGCTTGCTTACTGAGTGCGACGGATTTGATGTCGAGGGCAACGCTACGTATCGGGGGCCGGCGTGGTACCGGATGGACAAAGAATTCGGCTGGGAATTAACCCCGTCACGATATTTTGACGCGCCCAGAAAAAAACTAATGACCATTGTAAAACCGCGTGGATAAGTGCGATGAGCGAACCCGTTATTGATAATCTGGATTTTCCAGACCCGCCGCAATGGGGGTTCAAGCGTGCCGAAATTTACAATTTTTTGGCGAAGCACGGACTTTCATTGAATCGTGGAACGGCCGGAAGCGTGGACGACATTGGTTCCACGCGGGAAATCGAGACTCGTCAGTCAGGCGGCGGTCCATTGACCGCCGAGCTTTCCGGCATGACCCGGGATTGCGATAGCTTGCCGGAGCAGGTATCCGCACTGACCGCGAAGCTGGTCGAACTATCGGATTTGCTTGACGCCGCCAATGCGCGAATTCAGGAGCTTTCTAGCGACCAGGCGCAGGGCAAGTCCAAGACGACAATGCTTCAGGTAATCGCTGCGATGGCGAAGGATGCATACCGCGTTGATATTCATGCGGCGCGGATGAGCGGTTTCGGGGAAATGCTCGCGGGCGTACAGGCGGCGGGAGCGGACGTGAAAGAGGACGCGTTGCGCGGCTATGTGAAGGCGGGCGCTACCCACCTGAGTAAGGCTTGACCCGGTAACCAAACCCGATATCGGGTTTGACCATTCCCGATATCGGGCTTTCTCCGTCCGTTTATCCTTAGCCTTGGCTCCATGTTCCGGGATTGTCCCGGAACGCTTCTAGGGAGCCAAACATGGCAGAGCAAGTCAAATCCGCCCTTACGATCCTGCGTCGCCGTCAAGTTGAGGCCGCAACGGGTCTGTCGCGCAGCACGATCTATTCGCGCATCAAAGCGAAGACCTTTCCGCCCGCCGTTCATCTCGGCTTGCGCTCCGTTGGTTGGCGCGCGGGCGACATTGACGCCTTTCTGGCCGATCCGGCGAACTATCGCGCGGAGGTCAACTAATGAGCGCCCTGCATTTGCATCTCGAAACGGTCATCGATGAACCGGATTTCATGGTCCTTCGCACAACTACCGAACCTGGTATTTACCCTGTAGTGATGGTGGTCCGCGCGGATGAACTGCGTGACGCTGTACTCACTATGCTGGATGCGCTCCCAGCCGAAGACGAACAAGCCTGCACTAAGTGCAATTACTGTGGCAAATAGGGAGGGCGCAACCATGAAAAACAAAAACGCCCAACCCGGCGAAGCCGAATCGAGCGCGAAGGAACATCGCGAGTTTACCGAAATCAAGAATCCGCGTCAGCTGCGCGTCCTTCACGCGTTGGTGCTCGGCCCGCGCCCCCGCGAGGAACTGGACCGCATCGCCGGTTGCCCGAACTCGCCCACTCAAGTCGCGGCGCTGCGTCGCAAGGGCTTTTTGATTCCCTGCGCGCTTGTGCCCATGCACGACCGCGACGGCTTGCTCGTCAAGCGCGGCGTCTACTATTTCGCGCTGTCAGACCGCCGCACTCTCAACCGCTTGCTCAAGGCGAAGGAGGCTTAATGGACAACCTCCATACCCTCAAGGCGCGCATCAACCAAATGATCGATCTCGAACTTGATCGCTGCCGCCGCAAGATGGGCAATTTCGCATGGACGGAGCACGAGGCATGGATCACGGAAAACATCGTCGCTTCGGCTAAAGCGTGGATCGTCGTGGAGTTGAAGGAGGGCCGCTTCTAATGGACACCGACTACATTGGCGACGCACTGACCGAAGAATCGCTTCAACGCTCGCGCGAGCAAGCTGTTAAAGATGCGCGCACCGCTTTTTTCCAGAAGCAACCCACGCCGCCCGCCGTACAGGCGATCCAATTTCGCCTGTACTCGGCGCACGACCTGCTGAACATGCCGCCGGAACGTTGGCTTGTTCGCAACGTCATTCCGGCCGAAGGCGCTATCGCGTTGTACGGCGCCAGTGCGTCGGGCAAATCGTTTCTTGCGCTCGATCTCAGCGCCGCGATCGCAAGCGGCAAAGACTGGTTTGGCTACCGCGTTGCGGCGGCGCCAGTCTTGTTCGTCGCACTCGAAGGAGCGGTCGGCATGCGCAAACGTGTTGCGGCGTGGGAGCATCACAACCGTCGCCCGCTGCCGGATTGCCTGCACTTCGTGCTTGACGCCCCCGACGTCCGCAAGTTGACCGACGTGTCCCAAATCATCGAAACCGCCCAAAAGGCGGGCGGCGTGGGACTGCTTGTTATCGACACGCTTAGCCGTGCCGCGCCTGGCGCCGAAGAAAATAGCTCAAAGGATATGGGCGAAATTATCGCGAACCTGAAGATCCTGCAAGACAGCTTGGGTTGCGCCGTTCTCGTGGTTCATCACACCGGCAAAGACGCGACCAAGGGCCTGCGCGGTCACTCGTCGCTGTTCGCAGCCCTCGACGCGGCTATTGAAGTGAAACGTGATGGCTGCTGTCGCTCCTGGGCGCTCGCAAAGAGCAAGGATGATGCGGACGGTGCGCAACACCCGTTTGCGCTCAAGGATGTCGATCTCGGCGAAGACGCGGACGGCGAGTCGGTAACGTCGTGCGTTGTCGTATGCGACGAGGGTAAGGCGGGAGTTGCAAGCGTGAAATTTCCCCGTGGCTCAAATCAACGCATCGCTAAGGAAGCCCTCGCGCAACCATTTCGCGATTCGCGCGACTTCAACAAAGGCGATGCGCCGTTTGGCCGTCCCTGCCTCAATGTGACGACCGCAATCGAGATCGTGGCCCGTTGCCTGGTTTGCGACCAGAAACGCCGCAAAGAGCGTGCGGCATACGCGATCAACGGCCTCGTGGCCAACGGCATCTATGGCTCAAAGGACGATTGGATCTGGTGCAAGTAAGCGGTTCCCGCAACTTCCCGCAGTCCTTCCCGCACCGTCCCCCCCTATAGGGGGAACGGGAAAAGCGGGAAAGGTGGACCTCCCGGAATTTCCCGATCCGGGAAAAACGGGAAATTCAGGAAACCATGAATTATGACCTGCAGGTCTCGCGATAACTAACCACGAAAAGGAGGGCAAATAGAGCGGTATTCGTAGCTAGCTGTGCTTGTAAGTCGATTGAACGTGGACGCAATGCGCTAGTCGCTTGCGATTAGCCGAATCGCTAGCGGCCCCTTGTTGGGCGTGTGCCTCGCCGTGGTGGCGACTGGCATGCACATAGCGTTGGCGCTGGGTCGCAGGTCTCGAAACATTCATAAAGAAAGCCCAATCAATTTCACTCACTAAATAAGGACTACATATGAAACACGAAAATAAAATCAGCATCCCTGTCGCGCTTCTCCGCCATCTCTATTGGGACGCACGCCGCAACGCTTATACCTACCTGATGCCTACCCAACGTCGCCAATCGCCGCTCGACGTGACGACGCGCTATGTATCGCGCCCCGTCGAGTTTCGCCCCGAGGGATTTTTCGTGGTGCTTGTTGCTTAACCTTCAACTGGAGAACTTCAATATGAAATGCTTTATGCAACCGCTTCCGGTACGCCTGGCCGCCCTCGAATCGCTCGTTAGTGAGACCGGTTTGGCAGACGAATTGCATGCACGCAAACGCGCGGACACGGACAAGCGTCGCGCCGACATTGCGGTTCAATTAAATGGTTTGCCGAACCCCGAACGCGAACTCGCGGCCCTCGCGAAGAGCGCAACTCAGGCGCGCGCCGCTCACGAAAAGGCTGCGTTGGAGCTGTTGGACGCGGAGCGCCGCGACAACGAGGCGCGCACGCGTTACGTCATGGCGTCGTTTCAAGCCGAGGGCAAGCGTAATGCGCTTCTGCTCCAACTCGAACTGAGCGCGCCGCCGGAGCTTGCCGACGCACTCGACGACCTTTCGTTTGCGGGTCAACTGTTGCGCGGTGCGGTACATACCGACGTTACCGCGTCGCGCACGTGGACCGGTGCCGTAGCGACCAAGGTAACTACCAACTTGGACGCCATTGCGGCAGCCCGCGACCAGCTCACCGAAGCAACGCGCAAAATCCGCGCACTCGCGCACGATGGTACGTTGCCGAGCGAAGTGTTGGCCGACCGCTGCGCCGAGATTATGAATGCAGCGCTCGAACCGGCGTTTGCATTCATTCCGCGCGACAAGTGGGATTTGCGCTATGAGCGTCCCGCGTCTGACCTGGTCGTCGAAGTCGCTAACAATAACGGTTAGTCATAGTGCTCGCGCACCGGGCGTAGTTTGACTCCGGTGCGCGCTTAATCTACCCCGCTTCCGACGCCAGTGCCCCGATTCATCCACTCCCTGTCTAAGGCAACCCTATTCGAGCAAGGTAAGATGCAAATCTTTGCGATACGTCTTCGCGAAATAGATCGGCCAACCTACAAACAAAATTCGTTTTCCTTAGTGACTCCAAGTAAGATACGTGAACTGAAAAATAGTGTTTAAAATCGGCAACAGAAGGAACAAGAGGAACGTTGTCCGGGAAATCTAGATAGTGGTATCGGGGTCGCTCGTTCTGCATGAGCGTCGCCCCCGGCGACCTGTTCTTATTTATCTTTTCCATTGCCAAGCTGAGGTCCGATAGATGCGATCCGTCAAAGACATGCTCAGCGTTGTATAAGGGTGCAACCAACACTGAAAGTAGTCGAGTGTTTTGAGTCGCTTTCCCCCTGTTCCCGGAGTCCTGTTCTAGATCGCAATCTTGGGTAAGAACGATCACCAACGGGAATACAATCTTACTGACTTCAATTACACCGTCCTTTTCGGCCACGTATTCAATACATTCGATGTCGCGAAAAATGTCACCTTGCGATATTCGCTTCCGACGCGCGCGATTGACCAGGATCTTACTCACGCGAGATCCTCCCTCTGATTACAACTCGCCTCGGCTTCCCAAGGCCATATCGCTGTTCTTCGCTAGACATAACCGACGTTTGGTCGACAGATGTCGTGGTCGCTCTCTCAACAGGGGCCGTACTAGCTTGGGACACAGCTGCTCTCGGGGATGCCGCCGTCACCGCGGTACTCGATCCGCCGCTGTAGTCACTGCTGAACGGGTCGCGCATCCATTTTCTCCCGCAGTCTTTCAGTAATACTCCGCTCGAAAAGTTCTTGTATGTGACCGTGAGCGGCATCCATGTTCGCAAGAACATCACGCAGAGAGTGAGCCTGGCTTACATACGCATCGAAATCGAGCACATAAAATGGACGCTTAATACTTGCGGGGAAGTCTGGATTGGGTAAACCGTGCTGAAACCGGACAGCCACATCGTCGTAGTTGAGCTCCGCGATATTAATCAGCCGGGCAATCGGCTCGTCTTTGCGAAAAAAAGCTCGGGCGGCAAGGATGCTATCTGAGAAGTAACCAGCCCAATCCGTAGCATCAGGGAGGTCAACCTCGATTTGATTGATGTACCGTAGTCCAAAACGCGCCACAATCGTATCGGGAAAACACTTCTCCAAGGCTTCCACCGCCGCACCGAAGTGCTGCTTGGTTTCTTCATACGACGAGTACGCCGAATAGTTGACGAACATCGCGGCGGGAGACAGCGTCAATTGCCGTCCTCGGTCTTTCGAAAAAAAAGTCCACTGCTCGACGGTCGCCTGCTTCGTCTGCACTGACCCCTCGTTGATGATCACTTGATGGCTTTGAAGTTGCTGCGGAGGTTCAACAATACTGAAATGCTCCACAATTGAATTTACGAGCTTAGGCGGAACCGCCTTCCCAATCGGTAACGGTGACGCAAAGTCGATCTTCGCGATTACCTGTGCTAGAAAGGATTTTCGGTAGCAGGTATCTTCGTACATACGTATCTCGTAGGTTCCGTTAAGTGTTTTCGCTCAAGCACCGTAGGCTGCTTGAATACATCCGTAATACAAGCAAAGGAATCGCGGTGGTAAGGCGCCCCAAAGACGCGTTACTGCACACTAGACCTCCATCGTAATTGCCTCACGGCTTGGCGCGAGGACACGCCCCAAGGCCACATTTGTTTGGCAGCCTGGCACATAAATCAATCAGGGTATTCTAGCTGACCCTAGAGCATCTCAAGGTGCCGCGTATGCTACCTCCATATTGAACAGCTCAAGCCTGGCAACGGTTTCCGGTCCGGTGGGCCATGTTGAAGCGGTATGAGTCTTCGGGTTGAGCAGGGTCGAAGAATCGCGCCCCTAACGGCGGTGCGCCGGGACCGGCGCGTGGGCGATCTTTCTGTGTTGGTCCTGTCGCGAGGTGCTGCCCCTCCGGGTGGGGGGCGAATCGCTAGGGCAAACCCGCGAGTGATCGCCGGGTTGACCAGATTTTTACCGCCGCGAAATTGGGGAGCCGGTATCTAGCCCGGCAATAAAGCAACAGACCTGTCCGCGACGCCCGCGCAAGGCACTATTGTGCCGACGCAATCGGGATAACCTGCGCGCCTGCCTTGAGTTGATCGAGGTAGTCCGCCCAGCGCTGCATCATGTCCCGGCGTTGGGGCAGGTAGGCGGTGCGGATATATGCGCGCCCGAGCGGGTCTTTCACTGCGTGCGCGAGTTGGGCTTCAATGATAGCCGCTGGTATGCCTAGCACCTCATCGAGAATCGTCCGGGCCATCGCCCGGAAGCCGTGGCCGGTCATCGTGGCCCCATCGTACCCGAGTCGCCGTAGCGCGCCGTTGACCGTATTGTCCGACATGGGCCTGTCTTTCGTGCGGACGCTCGGGAACAAGAACTGACCGGAGCCGGTGAGCGCTTGTAATTCGCGCAGAATGATGACGGTCTGAGACGAAAGCGGGACGATGTGCGCACCGCCGGCCGCCTTACCTTGCTTGGTGCGCTTCATGCGCTCGCCCGGAATCTCCCACGTGCCCGTGTCTAGATCAAACTCGGCCCATTCGGCGGCGCGCAACTCCCCAGGGCGCTGGAAGAGCAGCGGGGCGAGGCGTAGCGCGCACGATACAGGGAACGTTCCCTGATAGCCATCGATCGCGCGTAGCAATTCAGCAACCTGCTTCGGGTCGGTGATAGCCGCCATGTGTTCCGTTTGCACCGGCGGGAGCGCGCCGCGAAGGTCGGTGGTAACGTCGCGCTGGGCGCGGCCGGTGGCTACGGCATAGCGGCACGCTTGGCCGATATTGGCATGGAGTCGGTGGGCGGTTTCGATCGCGCCGCGTTTCTCGACCCGGCGCAATACATCGAGAACGTCAGGCGGGGCAAGATCGGAGATAGGTTTGCCGCCAATCCAAGGGAACGCGTCGACTTCGAGCCGACGCAGGATACGATCTTTGTGGCCGTCCGACCAAGAGGGCGTGTACTTGGCGTGCCATTCGCGGGCGATGGCTTCGAACGAATTCTCGGCATTGAGGCGCTGTGTACGTTTTTGCGCCTTCTTTGCTTCTCCGGGATCGACGCCCGCCGCCAGCTTTTCGCGCGCCTCGTCGCGCTTCTTGCGTGCCGCCGCCAGCGACACATCGGGATACACGCCGAGCGCGAGCGTTTTGTCTTTCCCGTTAAAGCGGTAGTTCATTCGCCAGTATTTCGCCCCTGACTGGGCGATTTGGAGGTACATGCGCCCGCCGTCCGACAGGCGGTTCCCTGTGCCGTCCGGGTTGTACCGGGCATTCCTGATTTGGGTGTCGGTAAGCGGCATGGTGGTATCGGTCGCGGTGGCGCAGTGTGATGCCACCAAAAATACCACCTGATACCACCGGCTGTCCACGGATCAACCCGGATCGCCAAGGAAAGAAAAAACCCGCGAAGCCTTGAGCTATCGCGGGTTTCTGTGCTTCCGGGGAACATCTCGGAAGGGTATCTGGTGGAGCCGGCGGGAATCGAACCCGCGTCCAAAGGCAGTCCACACCCAGTTCTACATGCGTAGTTCTGTCATTTGATTTAACCGCAGCGACGCGGACGAACACGCTGCACTACGGCGATTCACTAGATTTTCGACTTTGGCGTCGTGACGCCGACAAAGCTTAACTGACGTAAATGACCTCTGGCGGTATTGCTACCGGTCTTGCGACGCTGACCCGTCAGTGAGCCAGGCAGAGGACGGCGGCCTTAGGCTGCCAGTGCGAACGTATCGTCGTTTGCAGTTACGTTTTTCCCATTGATTAACGAGGTGACGGGTCCTCGGCATGCCCTGACTGCTTCATAACCCCTGTCGAAACCAGGTCGGCCCCAGAGAGGAAGTAACAATTATCCCACACAACGCCAGATGAGGCGAACCACGCCCGTTTCAAGGGCGCGTGGCGTGTCGTCGATGGCAATTACGCCGCTGGCGGCCCCTTGCGGACGTTGCCAAGCAGCGCGAGCAGCGTTGTCGTTGTGTCCGCCACGAAGTGCGCGTTCCACTGTGACGGCGGTATGTCGTTGCCGCAGTAGCCGTAGGCGGCTGCGATCGTCGCCATGCCGGCGGCGTCGCCCGCCTGAACGTCGCGCAAGTCGTCACCCACGTACACCGCGCGCTGCGGATGGACGCCAAGCACCTGCGCCGCATGGAGCAGCGGCGCGGGATGCGGCTTCGAGTAGGGCGTGGTGTCGCCGCTGACGACGCAGGCTGCACGCGTGTCGAGGTGCATGAGCGCGACGAGCGGATCGGTGAGCCGCGCGACCTTGTTCGTCACGATGCCCCAGCGCACGCCGCGTGCGTCGAGGTCGTCGAGGACGGCGTCGATGCCGGGAAAGAGCGCCGTCTCGATACGCAGGTTGGCGGCGTAATTGGCGAGAAACTCCTCGCGCAGCGCAGCGAATTCGGCATGATCGGGACCGATCCCGAACGCGCCGCCGATCAGTCCCCGCGCACCTGCCGAGGCGAGCGGACGCAGCCGCTCAATCGGCGCGGGCGCAAGACCGCGCGCGTGACGCATCTGGTTCACGGCGGCGGCGAGGTCGGGCGCCGTGTCGGCAAGCGTGCCGTCAAAATCGAACAGCACGGCTTCGCATGCGCCGAGCGCTGCGCCGTCATCGGCCGCAGCCGGGACTTTCGTGGATGAATTCATGTCGGACGTGAAGTCGCTGAAGTCGTGCAACATGCGCCTCAGGCTTCGCGCTGGCAGGCGACCATGTAATTGACGCTGGAATCGTTTGAGAGCGCATAGCGCCGCGTGAGCGGGTTGTACGTGACGCCCCTGATCTCGGCGAGGCTCAGCCCGGCCTGGCGAACGAACCCGGCCAGCTCGGACGGGCGGATGAAGCGCGCGTAATCGTGCGTGCCCTTGGGCAGCATCTGCGCGACGTATTCGGCGGCGATCACCGCGAGCATATAGGACTTCACGTTGCGGTTGAGCGTCGAGAAGAACACCCAGCCGCCCGGCTTGACGAGCGTGGCGCACGCAGCGACGACACCGGCCGGATCTGGCACGTGTTCGAGCATTTCCATGCAGGTCACGACGTCGAACGACGCCGGTTCGCGTGCGGCGAGCGGTTCGGCGGAAATCTCCTCGTAGTCGACGGTCACGCCGCTTTCGAGGCTATGCAGATCAGCGACGCCGAGCGCCTCGGGCGACAGGTCGATACCTTTGACGTTCGCGCCGAGTCCGGCCATCGACTCGGACAGGATGCCGCCGCCGCAGCCCACGTCGAGCACGCGCTTGCCAGCGAGATGCGCGTAGCTGTCGATCCAGTTCAGGCGTGTCGGGTTCAGTTCGTGAAGCGGCTTGAATTCTGCGTTCGGATCCCACCAGCGATGAGCGAGATCGCTGAATTTTTGCAGTTCATGGGGATCGGCGTTCGTCATGTTGTAAGACCTGAGGCGCGGTTGCGGGTGGAGGAAAGCTTCAGTATATAGGGGCCGGGCAGGCTCGCAAAATGGCGCCCTTTGCCGCCGCTCCCCCGGCTGCTTCTTGATGCCCCGGCGCAGGAGGAAAAAGCAGGGCGAAAAAAAACCCCGCCGAAGCGGGGCTTTGATACTTTCAGTCGCGGCTCGCGAATTACTGCTTCTGGGTGCCGACGACTTCGACTTCCACGCGGCGATCCGGTGCGAGGCAGGAGATGAGAGCCTTGCGGTTCTTCTGGTTGCAGCCCGTCGTAACCGGCTGGCGCTTGCCCTTGCCTTCCGTGTAGATACGGTCGGCCGGAACGCCCTTGCTGACCAGGTATGCCTTCACGGCTTGTGCGCGACGCAGCGACAGACGGTCGTTGTAGGCGGTCGAGCCGATACGGTCGGTGTGGCCCGTTGCGACGACGACTTCGAGGTTCAGTGCCTGGATCTTGCCTGCCAGTTCGTCCAGCTTTTCCTTGCCGGCCGGCTTCAGGATGGCCTTGTCGAAATCGAACAGGGCGTCAGCTTGATACGTGATCTTCTGGCTGGTGATGGCCGGTGCCGGTGCCGGTGCGACCGGCGGTTGCGGTGCCTGGGCGACCAGTGCGCCATCGCACTTGGCGTTGGCGGTGGCCGGCGTCCAGAATGCACCGCGCCAGCAAAGCTCGTTCGTGCCGTTCATCCACACGTATTCGCCGGTACCATTCACCCAGTTGTCGTTGACGGCTTGTCGCGACGCCGGCACCGATTGTGCCGAGGCGGATGCAGCCATAACTGCGGTAGCTGCAATGAACGCGAGCTTTGAAAGTTTATTCATATTTCTCCTCTCGAATTTGAGATTACCGCAGGTTTACTGCGAGCCATGTGACGAAGACAAGTCATACATTGCTCGAAGTATAACATCGGCGCGTTATCGGTTACGTGTTGTGTAGACTTCGAGCCGTGTCTAACACTGACTTTGCGTTCGCATTTTGCCATATCGTTCCCGTCCGACGATAAAAAAAATCTGCCCCTTTCTTCGGGGTGAGTCGAATGTGGTACACCCGCAACAAAAAGTTCCCGCGGCATACCCTGGGCACGACGGCGGTCACAGTTTCCTGCAATAGACGGTGTGCTGTTGCCCGCTTGTTCACTCTGCGGTCGCTCTGTTGCGCTGCTATTCCCCTTCTGCGTTCATTCAGCGCGTTTTTGAGCGGTTCCTTGCGGTGCCTGCTAATAGGTATACGTAGGGCGCGGCCGGGGGTGCCGCGCATGGTAGAATCGCGTGATGCGCTGCGTCCGCGGCGTCCATGCGACAGCATGGGCGCGCCGCGGTGCCAGTCGGGATTTCCCGACTGCACCGGGCGTGCCTGTATACGACATCGATAATGGATCAATTCGCCAAAGAGACTCTGCCTATCTCTCTCGAGGAGGAAATGCGCCGCTCGTATCTCGATTACGCGATGAGCGTGATCGTCGGGCGGGCGCTTCCGGATGTTCGCGACGGCTTGAAGCCCGTGCACCGGCGCGTGCTCTACGCGATGCACGAGCTGAACAACGACTGGAACCGTGCCTACAAGAAGTCGGCGCGTATCGTCGGCGACGTCATCGGTAAATACCACCCCCACGGCGACACCGCTGTCTACGACACGATCGTCCGCATGGCGCAGGATTTCTCGCTGCGCTACATGCTGGTGGACGGGCAGGGCAACTTCGGCTCGATCGACGGCGACAACGCCGCGGCCATGCGATACACCGAAATCCGCATGGCGAAGATCGGCCACGAGCTGCTTGCCGATATCGACAAGGAAACCGTCGACTTCGGGCCGAACTACGACGGCAGCGAAAACGAGCCCCAAATCCTGCCGGCGCGCATCCCGAACCTGCTGATCAACGGCTCGTCGGGCATCGCGGTCGGCATGGCCACGAACATCCCGCCCCACAACCTCGGTGAAGTCGTCGATGCCTGCCAGCATCTGCTCAAGAACCCGCACGCTTCCATCGACGAGCTGATCGAGATCATTCCGGCCCCGGATTTCCCCACCGCCGGCATCATCTACGGCGTCGCTGGCGTGCGCGACGGCTACCGCACCGGCCGCGGCCGTGTCGTGATGCGCGCGGCCACGCACTTCGAAGAGATCGACCGTGGCCAGCGCATGGCGATCATCGTCGACGAGCTGCCGTATCAGGTGAACAAGCGTTCGCTGCTCGAGCGCATCGCCGAACTGGTCAACGAGAAGAAGCTCGAAGGCATTTCGGACATCCGCGACGAATCCGACAAGAGCGGCATGCGCGTCGTGATCGAACTCAAGCGCGGCGAAGTGCCCGAGGTCATCCTCAACAATCTGTACAAGGCGACGCAGCTGCAGGACACGTTCGGCATGAACATGGTCGCGCTGGTGGACAACCAGCCGAAGCTGCTGAACCTGAAGGAAATGCTCGACCATTTCCTGTCGCATCGCCGCGAAGTGCTCACGCGGCGCACCGTGTACGAACTGCGCAAGGCGCGCGAACGCGGGCATGTGCTCGAAGGTCTCGCGGTTGCGCTCGCGAACATCGACGAGTTCATCGCGATCATCAAGGCCGCGCCCACGCCGCCGATCGCGAAGCAGGAGTTGATGAACCACGCGTGGGATTCGTCGCTCGTACGCGAGATGCTCGCGCGCGCCGAAGCCGAGAACGCGGCTGCCGGCGGGCGCGAAGCCTATCGTCCGGAAGGCCTCAATCCGCTCTTCGGCATGCAGGGCGACGGCCTCTACCGTCTGTCCGACACCCAGGCACAGGAAATCCTGCAGATGCGTCTGCAGCGCCTGACCGGTCTGGAGCAGGACAAGATCATCGGCGAGTACCGCGACGTGATGGCGCAGATTGCCGACCTGCTGGACATCCTTGCGCGCCCCGAGCGCGTAACGGAGATGATCTCCGGCGAACTCACCGCGATCAAGAGCGAATTCGGCGATGAGCGCCGCTCGAAGATCGAGCTGAACGCGACCGAACTGAACACCGAGGACCTGATCACGCCGCAGGACATGGTCGTCACCATGTCGCACTCGGGTTACGTGAAATCGCAGCCGTTGTCCGAATATCGCGCCCAGAAGCGCGGAGGTCGCGGCAAACAGGCGACGTCGATGAAGGAGGACGACTGGATCGACACGCTCTTCATCGCCAATACCCACGACCATATCCTGTGCTTCTCGAACCGCGGGCGCGTGTACTGGGTGAAGGTGTATGAGGTGCCGCAAGGTTCACGCAACTCGCGCGGCCGTCCGATCGTCAATATGTTCCCGCTGCAGGACGGCGAAAAGATCACGGTTGTGCTGCCGGTGAAGGAATTCTCGGCGGACAAGTTCGTCTTCATGGCGACCGCGCTCGGAACGGTCAAAAAGACGCCGCTTGAAGCCTTCAGCCGCCCGATGCGCAAGGGTATTATCGCGGTCGGTCTCGACGACGGCGATTACCTGATTGGCGCGGCCATCACCGACGGCCAGCACGACGTCATGCTGTTCTCCGATGCGGGCAAGGCCGTGCGCTTCGACGAAAACGATGTGCGTCCGATGGGCCGCGAGGCACGCGGCGTGCGCGGCATGCAACTCGACGATGCGCAGCAGGTCATAGCGCTGCTCGTTGCAGGCGATGAGCAGCAGTCGGTGCTCACCGCAACCGAGAACGGATACGGCAAGCGCACGCCGATCACCGAGTACACGCGTCATGGGCGCGGTACGAAGGGGATGATCGCGATCCAGACGTCCGAGCGTAACGGCAAGGTTGTCGCGGCGACGCTCGTCGACTCCGAAGCCCAGATCATGCTGATTACGACAACGGGTGTGCTGATCCGCACGCGCGTGTCGGAAATCCGCGAAATGGGACGTGCGACACAAGGTGTTACACTCATCAGCCTTGACGAGGGCACGAAGCTTTCCGGTCTGCAACAGGTCGCGGAGGCCGACGCGGAAGGCGAGGCGGGCGACGTCGAACCGGGTGAGGGCGAGGGCGAGAATCAGCTGTAATTCGTCAGCAGTAAATCGCCAGCAGTCAATCATACGGGCGGTCCGCGCGAGCGGGCCAGCCAGTGCAGGAAAGTCCTGAATGGCGCGAGGCGGAACCGGTTGCGGGCGAACGACGCACCGCACGGTCCGCAGCGCGGGCAGTTCGACTAATTTCTCTAATAAGGGAGTAATGATGCAAAAACGATTCAAGCAGGTTTTGTTGCTGGCCGCTCTCGTGCCGACGTTTGCAATGGCCCAGGCGCTCCAGTCCCCGGCGCCCGCGCAAGCTCCGGCCGCTGCCGCAGCACCGATCGATTCGGCCAAGCAAGCCGCGATCAAGGACCTGCTCGACGCGATCGACGCCCAGAAGCTCGTCGGCGCAATCGGTAACAGCGCACAGATGCAGGCCAAGCAGCTCGTTCCGGCGATCCTGTCGGACGCACTGTCCGAAAACAAGACGATGACGGACAAGCAGAAGCAGGCTTCCGTCCCGTCGCTGCAAAAGAATGCAGTGCCGAAGCTGGTTGACCAGGCAGGCCAGGTCTTCGCGACCGACGCGTTCCGCCAGGACGCGATGACGGCGCAGTACGAAGCCTATGCAAAGTACTACAGCACGCAGGAAATCAAGGACCTGACCACGTTCTACCGCAGCCCGACCGGCCGCAAGTTCATCCAGGTGCAAGATCAAGTCGGCCGTGACGTCGTGAGCGGTCTGATGCAGAAGTACATGCCGCAATCGATCAAGGCAACGCGCGACCAGGCCGACAAGGAAGTCGCCGCGGTCAAGCCGGCCAAGTAATCGGTCGAAGAAAGGCGCGCGAGTCCCGGTCGAACGGCTTCAGGAATCGATCAGGGATCGAAAAGCGCGCGCCTTTGCTAGCTGGGGGCTGCGTTGGCGGGTTCCCGGTGACAGTGCGATAATGGCCGTTTGCGCGTGAGCGCAGACGGCCATTTTCTTTTTCGGGCGCGGTTTTCGGCCTTTTTTGCCGCCGCGCCTGCCTCGGGGATCTCATTACGATGCGCGTGTTCAACTTCTCCGCCGGACCTGCGGCGCTGCCCGAAGAGGTGCTGCGCCAGGCCGCCGACGAAATGCTCGACTGGCACGGCAGCGGGATGGGCGTGATGGAAATGAGCCATCGCGGCCCCGAATTCATGCAGATCCACAGCGAAGCGCTGCTCGACCTGCGCGACTTGCTGCAGGTTCCGGCGAGCCACCACATCCTGTTTTTGCAGGGCGGCGGCATCGGCGAGAACGCCATCGTCCCGCTCAACCTGTTCGGCACGAAGCCGCGCGCGGACTTCGTCGTGACCGGCTCGTGGTCGCAGAAGTCGCAGAAAGAAGCGCTCAAGTACGGCGCGGCCCATATCGCAGCGACGGGCCGCACGGGCGCCGGTTTCACGCATTCGCCGCCGAACAGCGAGTGGCAGCTCTCCGACGATCCCGCCTACGTGCATCTGTGCACGAACGAAACGATCGACGGCGTCGAGACATTCGAAATCCCCGACCTCGGCGATATTCCGCTCGTCGCGGATGCTTCGTCGCACATCCTTTCGCGTCCGATGGACATCGCCAAGTACGGCGTGCTCTACGGCGGCGCGCAGAAGAACATCGGCATGGCCGGCGTCACGGTCGTGATCGTGCGCGAAGACCTGCTCGACCGCGCGATGCCGATCTGCCCGTCCGCATTCGAATGGAAGACGGTTGCCGCGAACAACTCCATGTTCAACACGCCGCCCACCTACGCGATCTACATCGCCGGGCTCGTGTTCAAGTGGATCAAGCGCCAGGGCGGCCTGGCCGCCATGGAAGCGCGCAACATCGAAAAAGCGAAGCTGCTCTACGACACGATCGACGCGAGCGGCTTCTACATCAATAAGGTGGAGCGCCGCGCGCGCTCGCGGATGAACGTACCGTTCTTCCTCGCCGACGAAACACGTAACGAAGATTTCCTCGCCGGCGCGAAGGCGCGCGGGCTGTTGCAGCTGAAGGGCCACAAGTCCGTCGGCGGCATGCGGGCGTCGATTTACAACGCGGTGCCGCTCGAGGCAGTGAAAGCACTGGTCGAGTACATGAAGGAATTCGAAGCAAAGCACGCATGAGTCCCCGGGTGGTCCACCGGGTTGGCCGCATCAGGCGCTGGCGTGCGCGCATCCTTTCATCTTGCCGGTTTCACGCATGGACGACGAACTCAATTCAAAACTCAAGCCGCTGCGCGAGCGCATCGACGCGATCGATGCGCAGCTGATCGCACTGCTGAACCAGCGTGCGGCGGTCGCGCTCGAAGTGGGCGAGGTCAAGAAGCACTACAACGCACCCGTGTTTCGCCCCGAGCGCGAGCTGCAGGTCATCGCACGCCTGCAGGACATGAGCGACGGGCCGCTCGGCAACGATCACATCAGCGCGATCTGGCGCGAGATCATGGCCGCGAGCCGCTCGCTCGAAAAGACCATTACGACGGCCTATCTCGGCCCGGTCGGCACGTATAGCGAAGAGGCGATGCACGCGTACTTCGGTCAGACGATCGAAGGGCTGCCGTGCCCGTCGATCGACGAAGTGTTTCGCTCGGTTGAGGCAGGCGCTGCCGAATTCGGCGTCGTGCCGGTCGAGAATTCGGCCGAAGGCGCGGTGTCGCGCACGCTTGATCTGTTCCTTGAGATGCAACTCGCCATCGGCGGCGAAATCGCGCTGCCGATCCAGCACAATCTGATGACGCAAAGCGGCACGCTCAAGGGCGTCACGCGCGTGTGCGCGCACCCGCATGCGCTTGCGCAGTGCCAGCACTGGCTTACCGCGAATGCGCCGCAGCTCGAGCGCCAGGCCGTGGCGAGCAACGCCGAGGCCGCGCGTATGGCTGCGGCCGATTCGTCCGTTGCCGCCATTGCAGGCGAGCGCGCAGCCGCGCACTACGGTCTGCAGATCGCGAACGCACTGATTCAGGACGATCCGCACAACCGCACGCGCTTCGTGATCATCGGCAAGCAACTCGCGGGCGTGACGGGGCACGACCAGACGTCGATGATCGTTTCGGTGAAGAACGAGCCGGGCGCCGTCTACAAGCTGCTGGAGCCGCTCGCGCGCCACGGCGTGTCGATGACGCGCTTCGAGTCGCGTCCGGCGCGCGTTGGAACGTGGGAGTACTACTTCTACATCGATTTCGAAGGCCATCGCGACGATCCCGCCGTGGCCGCTGCGCTCGATGACCTCGGCAAGAAGGCCGCGTATCTGAAGATCCTGGGATCGTATCCGCGCCTGCGCTAAGGCTGCGTGTGACGATCGCTCTGCCTTAATAAACCGCGCCGTTTGTAGTGGCGTCGTAGTGGCGTCTGTAGCGGCGCTCGAAGGCTCGCTCGCGACGATGTGATCGCGGCGTATGTTTCCCAATTTCCGGTGATGTCGTGAGCGCGTTTCCCTTTAATAAACTGGTGATTTTCGGCGTCGGCCTGATCGGCGGATCGCTTGCGCTCAGCCTGCGCGAGCGCGGCGCGACGGGCCGCGTGATCGGCGTCGGGCGGCATGCGCATGCCGTCGAGCGCGCGCTCGAACTGGGCGTGATCGACGTGGCGACGACGCTCGCCGACGAAGCGGCGCTGGCCGACGCGCTCAAGGGCGCCGATATCGTGCTGCTCGCCGCACCCGTTGCGCAGACGCGCACGCTGCTCGAACGTATCGTGCCGTACCTCGAAGCGCAGACGCTCGTGACCGACGCGGGCAGCACGAAGAGCGACGTGATCGACGCCGCGCGCGCGGCGCTCGGTGCGCGCATCGCGCAGTTCGTGCCCGGGCATCCGATCGCGGGCCGGGAATCGAGCGGCATCGAGGCCGCGCTGCCCGACCTCTACGTCGGCCGCAACGTCGTGCTGTGCCCGCTCCCGGAGAACGCACCGCAAGCGGTCGAGCGCATCGCTGCCATGTGGCGCGCGGCCGGCGCCGTGACCGGCACGATGAGTGCCGCGCAGCACGACCGCGTGTTCGCGGCGGTGAGCCATCTGCCGCACGTGCTGTCGTTCGCGCTCGTCGATCAGATTCTTGCGTCGCCGGATGCCGAACTCAAATTCTCGTTTGCGGCGGGCGGTTTTCGCGATTTCACCCGCATCGCCGCGTCGAGTCCCGAAATGTGGCGCGACGTGTGCCTCGCGAACCGCACCGCGCTGCTCGCCGAACTCGACGCCTACACTGGAGAGCTTGTGAAGCTGCGCGCGGCCATCGACACCGGTGACGGCGCCGCGCTCGAAGCACTGTTCGCGCGCTCGCGCGAGGCCCGCACCGCGTGGCAGGAGCGCGGCGGCAGGCGGGTCGCCGACGCATCCCCCGACAAATAAGCGAAATAAGCGCCCGACCGAATTCTCAGGACTAGCTCATGGACTACCTCGATCTCGGACCGTTCTCCCGTGCCTCCGGCACGATCTATCTGCCCGGCTCGAAGAGCATCTCGAACCGCGTGCTGCTGCTTGCGGCGCTGGCCGAAGGTGAGACGACGATCACGAATCTGCTCGACTCCGACGACACGCGCGTCATGCACGATGCGCTCGAAACGCTTGGCGTGAAGCTCAAGCGCGAAGGCGAGACCTGCGTCGTGCAGGGCACGCGCGGCGCCTTCCAGGCACGGCGCGCGGATCTCTTCCTTGGCAACGCGGGCACGGCGGTGCGCCCGCTGACGGCGGCGCTCGCGGTCAATGGCGGCGACTACCGCATCTTCGGCGTGCCGCGCATGCACGAGCGGCCCATCGGGGACCTCGTGGACGGGCTGCGCCAGATCGGCGCGTCGATCGACTACGAGGAAAACGAGGGTTATCCGCCGCTGCGTATCCGTCCGGCGCAGGTCTCGGTCGACGGGCCGATCCGCGTGCGCGGCGACGTGTCGAGCCAGTTCCTCACCGCGCTCCTGATGACGCTGCCGCTCGTGCGCGCGAAGGACGGCGTGAGCGTCGTCGAGGTGGACGGCGAGCTGATCTCGAAGCCCTACATCGATATCACCATCAAGCTCATGGAGCGCTTCGGCGTGAAGGTCGAGCGCCCCGGCACGCATCGCTTCGAAGTGCCGGCGGGCGTGCGCTACCAGTCGCCGGGCGAGATCATGGTCGAGGGCGACGCGTCGTCGGCGTCCTATTTCCTCGCTGCGGGCGCGCTTGGCGGCGGGCCTTTGCGTGTCGTGGGCGTGGGCCGCACGAGCATCCAGGGCGACATTGGTTTCGCCGACGCGCTCGGCCGCATGGGCGCCAACGTCACGATGTCCGACGACTGGATCGAGGTGCGCGGCATCGGCAACGACCACGGCAAGCTCAATCCGGTCGACATGGACTTCAACCTGATTCCCGATGCGGCGATGACGATTGCCGTGGCCGCGCTCTTCGCCGACGGCGCCACGACGCTGCGCAACATCGCGAGCTGGCGTGTGAAGGAAACCGACCGCATCGCCGCGATGGCGAAGGAGCTGCGCAAGGTCGGCGCCGACGTGCAGGAGGGCGAGGACTATCTGATCGTGCGCCCGCCCGCGCGCCTCACGCCGAACGCCGCGATCGACACCTACGACGACCACCGCATGGCGATGTGCTTTTCGCTCGTGAGCCTCGGCGGCGTGCCGGTGCGGATCAACGATCCGAAGTGCGTCGGCAAGACGTTCCCCGATTATTTCGAGCGGTTCCTCACGCTCGCGCAACCCTGAGCCCGGCCCTGACGTCAGCATGAAATCGTCCCGCCCCTTTTATCCCGTTCCCGTCATCGCCATCGACGGCCCGACCGCGTCCGGCAAGGGCACGGTGGCCACGCTGGTCGCCGCGCATCTCGGCTTTCACCTGCTCGACAGCGGCGCGCTCTACCGGCTGTCGGCGCTCGCGAGCGTGCGGTACGCGATTGCGCCCGACGATGCCGACGGCCTGGCCAAACTCGTCGACGATCTGCACATCACGTTCCGTGAAGGGCTCGCGCAGCTCGACGGCGCGGATGTATCGAGCGAAATCCGCGAGGAGGCGATCGGCAACCGGGCTTCGATGATCGCGGCGCATCCGCCCGTGCGCGCGGCGCTGGTGGCGCGCCAGCGGGCGTTTCGCAAGCTGCCCGGGCTCGTTGCGGACGGCCGCGACATGGGCACGGTGATCTTCCCGGACGCCGTCCTGAAGGTGTTTCTGACGGCCAGCGTCGAGGCACGTGCGGCCCGCCGGTATAAGCAATTGATCCAGAAGGGATTTTCTGCTAATATGGATGACTTACTCCGGGATTTGCGTGAGCGCGATGCACGCGACAGCAACCGCGCTGCCGCGCCGCTTAAGCCCGCGGAGGGTGCGATGCTACTCGATACCTCGGCGCTGTCCATCGACCAGGCGGTCGAACAGGTCGTGCAATGGTATCGGGTACATGCGGGAGTACATGAAAGGGCCCATGAGGCCCAACATGGACAAGCGTCGCGTCATCACGACTAGTTTCAGTTGTAGCAGCAGTAGTAGTGGTGCTCCGCGTGAGCGGAGCGTGTGTTAAACCCTTTAACCCCGTATGGTTTTTGCATTCGTGCCGCGAACTGGTGTTCCGGCATCGGCGTGAAACCGGTCAGGATGGCCGGTGAGCAGTAAGACGCCGGGCAAGATCCATGCAAATTCAGATTTCTATGTCCGACCTGCAAACCTCTACCCCGAATACCGAATCTTTCGCGGCTCTGTTCGAAGAGTCGCTGACCCGCCAGGACATGCGCGCCGGCGAAGTCATCTCCGCTGAAGTCGTGCGCGTCGACCACAACTTCGTGGTCGTCAACGCTGGCCTGAAGTCCGAGGCCTATATTCCCATCGAGGAATTCCTGAACGACCAGGGCGAGGTTGAGGTTCAGTCGGGCGATTTCGTTTCCGTCGCGATCGACGCGCTGGAAAACGGCTATGGCGACACGATCCTGTCGCGCGACAAGGCCAAGCGCCTTGCTTCGTGGCTGTCGCTGGAAAAGGCTCTCGACAACAACGAACTCGTGACCGGCACGATCACGGGCAAGGTCAAGGGCGGCATGACCGTCATGGTCAACGGCATCCGCGCGTTCCTGCCGGGTTCGCTCGTCGACACGCGCCCGGTCAAGGACACGACGCCGTACGAAGGCAAGACCCTCGAATTCCGCGTCATCAAGCTCGACCGCAAGCGTAACAACGTCGTGCTGTCGCGCCGCGCAGTGATCGAAGCCACGCAGGGCGAAGAGCGCGCGAAGCTGCTCGAGACGCTCAAGGAAGGCGCGATCGTCAACGGCGTGGTCAAGAACATCACCGACTACGGCGCGTTCGTCGACCTCGGCGGCATCGACGGTCTGCTGCACATCACCGACATCGCATGGCGTCGCGTGCGTCACCCGAGCGAAGTTCTCTCGGTTGGCCAGGAAGTCACCGCGAAGATCCTCAAGTTCGACCAGGAAAAGAACCGCGTCTCGCTCGGCATCAAGCAACTGGGCGACGATCCGTGGGAAGGCATCTCGCGCCGCTACCCGTCGGGCACGCGCCTGTTCGGCAAGGTCACGAACATCACCGACTACGGCGCGTTCGTCGAAGTCGAGTCGGGCATCGAAGGCCTCGTCCACGTTTCGGAAATGGACTGGACCAACAAGAACGTTGCTCCGTCGAAGGTTGTCCAGCTGGGCGACGAAGTCGAAGTCATGGTCCTCGAGATCGACGAAGACCGCCGCCGTATCAGCCTCGGCATGAAGCAGTGCAAGCCGAATCCGTGGGATGACTTCAGCCGCAACTTCAAGAAGGGCGACAAGATCCAGGGCGCAATCAAGTCGATCACCGACTTCGGCGTGTTCATCGGTCTGCCCGGCGGCATCGACGGTCTCGTCCACCTGTCAGACCTGTCGTGGAGCGAAACCGGCGAAGAAGCCGTGCGCAAGTACAAGAAGGGCGACGAAGTCGAGGCAGTGGTGCTCGGTATCGACGTCGAGAAGGAACGCATTTCGCTCGGTATCAAGCAGCTCGAAGGCGACCCGTTCAGCAACTTCGTTGCTGTCAACGACAAGGGTTCGACCGTCGACGGTATCGTCAAGTCGGTCGACGCCAAGGGCGCTGTGATCACGCTGAACGCCGATGTCGAAGGCTACCTGCGTGCTTCGGAAATCGCTCAGGACCGCGTGGAAGACGCCCGCAACGTGCTGAAGGAAGGCGACAAGGTCAACGCGATGATCATCAACATCGATCGCAAGTCGCGTGGCATCAACCTGTCGATCAAGGCGAAGGATTCGGCCGAGCAGCAAGAAGCGATGCGCAGCATGTCGGCTGATTCGAACGCAGCAGCAAGCGGCACGACGAACCTCGGCGCGCTGCTGAAGGCCAAGCTCGACGGCCAGAACCAGTAAGCCTCAAGGGGCAGCTGAAGTATGACCAAATCTGAATTGGTCGCGCAGCTGGCTACGCGATTTCCGCAACTTGTCCTCAAGGATGCGGATTTCGCGGTCAAGACGATGCTCGATGCGATGTCCGACGCGCTTGCGAAGGGTCATCGCATCGAAATTCGCGGCTTCGGCAGTTTCGGCCTGAATCGCCGGCCGTCGCGCGTCGGACGCAACCCGAAGTCGGGGGAAAAAGTGCTGGTGCCCGAGAAGTTCGTGCCTCACTTCAAACCCGGCAAGGAGTTGCGCGAGCGCGTCGACCAGCGCTCGGGCGAACCACTGAAGGCGGACGAGCCAGACGACGATCTGTAAGCGTTGCCCGCAGCAACGGCAACCTTGCGGATCGCCGGCGCTCAATCGAGTTGGCCAGCCGCATGGACCGGAAAAAGCGCCTCAAGGCGCTTTTTTTTCGCCTGTGCCGTGCCCGTCCGGTACCTGGTTCCGTGCCTGTTCCCGTGCTGGTTCCAGGACCTGCGCGCGCAGGGCGGCAAGGCGAGATGATCGGCCTCAGTGCGGCCGCTTCCCTGGCAGGTGCCCCGCGGCAGGGCGTTCATTTACAATACGGGACGATTCGGCTCGATTTGTGCCGCCACGCCGCACGGCGGCCGTCGCCGGCGCCTTTTTCGCAACTGCCGAGAGACCCTTTCATGAAATTGATTGCCTGGGTGATCCGTGTGCTGGTGTTCGTGTTGCTGCTCGTGCTCGCGCTCTCCAACACACAACCCGCAACGCTGAGCTTTCTTGCCGGGTACGCGTGGCAGGCTCCGCTGATCCTGATCGGCCTCGCGTTCTTCGTGGTCGGATTGCTCGCCGGGCTGCTGTCGGCGCTGCCGGCCCTGTTCAAGCTGCGCATGGAAAACGGCCGCCTGAAGCGGGATCTGCGCACCGCTCGCGAAACGCCCGCGCCTGTCGCCGAACCGCCGCTGCCGCCGCTCATCTGAAACGCTAGTGTCACCGCGCGCCGCATCCGCGCGCGGCTCATCCTCCTGCTTAAACCATCGCTCGCATGGATCTCGATTTCTGGTGGCTGCTCGTCATTCCCGTCGCATTCGCGCTCGGCTGGATGGCGTCGCGCCACGATCTCAAGGCGCTGTTATCCGAAAGCGCCAATCTGCCGCGCTCGTATTTCCGCGGACTGAATTTCCTGCTCAACGAGCAGCCGGACAAAGCCATCGACGCGTTTATCGAGGTCGCCAAACTCGATCCCGAAACGGTCGAACTGCACTTTGCGCTCGGCAACCTGTTCCGCCGCCGCGGCGAAACCGACCGCGCGATCCGCGTGCATCAGAACCTGCTTTCGCGCCCCGATCTGCCCGTGAACGAACGCGATCATGCACTCTACGAACTCGGCCAGGATTACCTGAAGGCGGGCATGCTCGACCGTGCCGAAGAAACGTTCGTGTCGCTGCAGTCGGGCGATCACGCGCAAGGCGCGCAACGCGCGCTCCTCACGATCTACGAGATCGAGAAAGACTGGAACCGCTCGATCGAGACCGCGCGTCACCTCGAATCGATGGGCGCGGGTTCGCTCGACCTCGAAATCGCCCAGTTCCACTGCGAACTCGCGCAGGAAGCGCTGCAGCAGAAAAAACCGGATGAGGCGCGGCGCCAGCTCGAACGGGCGCTGAAAGCGAATCCGCAGAACGTGCGCGCGACGATCCTCGGCGGCGACGTCGATGCGGCGAGCGGCGCGTTCGAAGCCGCGCTCGCGCAGTGGCGCCGCGTGGAGGAGCAGAACCCCGCGTACCTGCCGCTCGTCGCCGAGAAGGTCATGAAGGCCTACGAGGCGCTCGGCCATGCCGAAGACGGCGCGCAACTGCTTACCGAGTGGGTCGACGCGTATTCGTCGAACGATCTGCTCGACGTCGCCTACAAGTACGTGGCGGCGCTGCGCGGCGCCGACGCGGCACACGTGCTCGCGCGCACGCAGATGCAGAAGTCGCCGAATCTCGCCGGCATGTCGCGGCTGCTCGAAGCGCAGCAGGCCGCCGCGGAGGAACCGCGCCGAAGCGAAATCGAATTGATGCGCTCGCTGCTCCAGCAGCGCACCAAAAATCTGCCACGGTACACGTGCCAGAATTGCGGTTTCCGGGCCCGCCTCTTCTACTGGCAGTGCCCTGGGTGCAGCGGCTGGGAAACCTATGCACCGCGCCGCGTCGAGCCCGTTCCCGCCTCGAACTGAACGTCGGGCGGCGCTCGTGCGCACTGCGCGCCTGACTGGCCGTCCGCAAACGGGCGGCTCGCCGCCAAACCCATTTCCGAATATGTCACCGGAGCGCGTATGAAAATCACCATTATCGGTACCGGCTACGTCGGTCTCGTCACCGGGGCGTGCCTCGCTGAAATCGGTCACGACGTGTTCTGCCTCGATGTCGATCCACGCAAGATCGACATCCTGAACGGCGGCGGCGTGCCGATCCACGAGCCGGGTCTGCTCGAACTCATCGCGCGCAACCGCGCGGCAGGCCGCATCACGTTTTCGACCGACATCGCCGAGAGCGTCGCGCATGGCGACGTGCAGTTCATCGCCGTGGGCACTCCGCCCGACGAGGACGGCTCGGCCGACCTGCAGTACGTCCTCGAAGCGGCGCGCAGCATCGGCCGCTACATGGACGGCTTCAAGGTGGTCGTCGACAAGTCGACGGTGCCCGTGGGCACCGCGCAGCGCGTGCGCGGCGTGCTCGCCGAGGAACTGGCGAAGCGCGGCCTGGCCGACAGCGAGCAGCATGGTTTCTCCGTCGTGTCGAATCCCGAGTTCCTGAAGGAAGGCGCGGCCGTCGAGGATTTCATGCGGCCGGACCGCATCATCATCGGCATCGACGAGGACGAGCAGGGCAACGTTGCGCGCGAGAAGATTAAGCGCCTCTACGCGCCGTTCAACCGCAATCACGAGCGCACGATCTACATGGATGTGCGCTCCGCCGAGTTCACGAAGTACGCGGCCAACGCCATGCTCGCGACGCGCATCTCGTTCATGAACGAGATGGCGAATCTCGCCGACCGCGTGGGCGCCGACATCGAATCGGTGCGGCGCGGCATCGGCTCCGATCCGCGCATCGGCTATCACTTCCTCTATGCGGGCTGCGGCTACGGCGGTTCGTGCTTCCCGAAGGACGTGCAGGCGCTCATCCGCACCGCCGCCGAATCGGGGCAGCACCTGCGCATCCTCGAAGCCGTCGAGGACGTGAACCACGATCAGAAGGAAGTGCTGGTGGGCAAGATCGTCGGCACGTTCGGCGACGACCTGAAGGGCCGGCACTTCGCGTTGTGGGGCCTCGCATTCAAGCCCAACACCGACGACATGCGCGAAGCGTCGAGCCGCCGCCTGATCGAGGCGCTGCTCCTGCGCGGCGCGACGGTCACCGCATACGATCCGGTCGCAACCGACGAAGCGAAGCGCGTGTTCGCGCTCGACCTCAAGGGCGCGCCGGAACTGCTCGCGCGCCTGACGTTCGCGGCGAGCCAGGACGAGGCGCTCGTGGGCGCGGATGCGCTCGTGATCGTGACGGAATGGACGGCCTTCAAGGCACCGGACTTCGCCTACCTTAAGTCGGTGCTCAAGTCGCCGCGTATCTTCGACGGGCGCAATCTCTATGAGCCGGACGCCATGGCGGAACTCGGCATTGACTATTACTCGATTGGGCGGCCGCATGCCAAGCTCGCAACCGACGCAACCCCCGCAGTCTGATATCGCCACGGCGGCGCGGGCGCCCGCCATCGAGCGCGTGCCGCGCGAGAAGCTCGCGCGCTCGCGCGTGCTGGTGGTCGGCGACGTCATGCTCGACCGTTACTGGTTCGGCGACGTCAACCGGATTTCGCCCGAAGCGCCGGTGCCCGTCGTGCATGTGCAGCGCCAGGAAGACCGCCTCGGCGGCGCGGCGAACGTTGCGCGTAACGCGGTGGCGCTCGGTGCGCAGGCGGGCCTGTTGTGCGTGGTCGGCCACGACGAGCCGGGCGAGTGCATCGTCAAGCTGCTCGGCGAGAGCGGCGTTAACGCGTTTCTCGAACGCGATCCCGCGTTGCCCACCACGATCAAACTGCGTGTGCTGTCGCGCCAGCAGCAGTTGCTGCGTGTGGACTTCGAAAACACGCCCGCGCACGAAGTGCTGCTCGCGGGCCTCGCGCGCTTCGACGCGCTCTTGCCGGAGCACGACGTGATCCTCCTGTCCGACTACGCGAAGGGCGGGCTCACGCACGTCACGAAGATGATCGCGAAGGCGCGTGCAGCGGGTAAATCGGTGCTGGTCGATCCGAAAGGCGACGACTGGGACCGCTATCGCGGCGCGAGCGTCATCACGCCGAACCGCGCGGAGCTGCGCGAAGTCGTGGGCACGTGGAAATCGGAAGACGATCTGCGCGCGCGCGTGACGAAGCTGCGCAAGGAACTGCAATTCGACGCGCTGCTGCTCACGCGCTCGGAAGAGGGCATGACGCTCTTCACCGACGACGGCGTGCTGCACGCGCCTGCCGATGCACGCGAAGTGTATGATGTGTCGGGCGCCGGCGACACGGTGATCGCAACCGTTGCGGTCTCGCTGGGCGCAGGCCTGCCGCTCGTCCAGGGCGTCGCGCTGGCGAACCGCGCGGCGGGCATCGTGGTCGGCAAGCTCGGCACGGCCACCGTCGACTACGACGAACTCTTTCACTGATATTGCGCACACGGTGCGCTTTTTGCGCGCCGTGTGTGTAGTCGGTGCGCGGCCGGTGCCGGGCACGACTTCTTCTTGACAGGCACACCATGACCCTCATCGTGACCGGCGCGGCCGGCTTCATCGGCAGCAACATCGTCAAGGCGCTCAACGAACGCGGCGAAAACCGCATCATCGCCGTCGACAATCTCACGCGCGCCGACAAGTTCAAGAATCTCGTCGACTGCGAGATCGACGACTATCTCGACAAAACCGAGTTCGTCGAGCGCTTCGCGCGCGGCGACTTCGGCAAGGTGCGCGCGGTGTTCCACGAAGGCGCCTGTTCGGACACGATGGAGACCGACGGCCGCTACATGATGGACAACAACTTCCGTAATAGCCGTGCGATTCTCGATGCGTGCCTCGCGCAGCGCACGCAGTTTCTGTATGCGTCGTCGGCGGCGATCTACGGCGGTTCGAGCCGTTTCGTCGAGGACCGCGAAGTGGAAGCGCCGTTGAACGTCTACGGCTATTCGAAGTTCCTGTTCGACCAGGTGATCCGCCGCGTGCTGCCCACGGCGCAAACGCAAATCGCGGGCTTCCGCTATTTCAACGTTTATGGCCCGCGCGAGACGCACAAGGCTCGCATGGCGTCGGTGGCGTTCCACAACTTCAACCAGTTCCGCGCCGAAGGCCGCGTGAAGCTGTTCGGTGAGTACAACGGCTACGCAGCCGGCCAGCAGACGCGCGATTTCGTGTCGGTCGAAGACGTCGTGAAGGTGAATCTGTTCTTCTTCGATCACCCCGAGAAGAGCGGCATTTTCAACCTCGGCAGCGGCCGTGCGCAGCCGTTCAACGATATCGCGAGCACGGTCGTCAACACGCTGCGCGCGATGGAAGGCGCAGCGCCGCTCACGCTCGATGAGCAGGTGAAGCAAGGTCTGATCGAGTACATCGCGTTCCCCGACGCGCTGCGCGGCAAATATCAGTGCTTCACGCAGGCCGATTTGACGAAGCTGCGCAACGCGGGCTACGACGCGCCGTTCCTCAGCGTTCAGGAAGGCGTCGATCGTTACGTACGTTGGCTGTCCGGCCAGGTTTAACGCGTGGCGACATCTTTCTAAACTGGACTCTCCCTGCCGGCGATGGTCGCCGGCAGGCGGTTTAAAGGGAGATCCAGCATGATCAGAAAAGCACTTGCGGCGGTTTTGCTGCTCGCTGCATTCGGCCAGGCGTTCGCCGCGGTCGACGTCAATACGGCCAACGAAGACGCCCTGCGCGGCATCAAAGGCATCGGTCCCACGCGGGCCAAAGCGATCCTCGACGAGCGCAGCGCGCACGGCCCGTTCAAGGACGCTGCCGATCTCGCTAAACGCGTGAAGGGCATGGGCGGTCATACCGTCGAACGTTTGCAGGCCGAAGGATTGTCGCTCGGGCCGTCGAATGCGCAAGCGGGCAAGGGTGGCGGCGCGAAGCAGGCAACGCCGGCGAAAGCAGCGACGCCCGGCCAACCCGCGACCACGGTGACAGTCAAGAAGTAGCGCGGCGCCTGCGTATTCATCATTCATGCAGGTCCGTCAGGCACGGCATCAACCCTGAACGGTTACGTCTCCTTCAGGCGCCGCTTCGGCGGCGTTGACCCGCGGCCCGGGCCGCGGGACTTTTTGCGTGCTTCGTTTGCGTGCTTCGTGCAGACGGCGATCGCGCAATGTGGGCGCGCAGGCGTGCGCGCCGGTGCGTTGCCCGCCTCACTGTCAGGGCTCCCCTACGTTGCCGTGCCGTGTGGTTTAGAATCGACACATCACGTTACCTGCGCTTTGCCTTGTGCATTGCGCCCGACCGCACTCAGCCATGTCATACAAGACCATTGAAGACACGATCGGCAACACGCCGCTCGTACAGCTTGTCCGCCTCCCGGACGATGAAATCCGCGCCCGCAACAACGTCGTCCTCGCCAAGCTCGAAGGCAACAATCCGGCGGGCTCGGTGAAGGACCGTCCGGCGCTCTCGATGATCCGCAAGGCCGAAGAGCGCGGTCGCATCAAGCCGGGCGACACGCTGATCGAGGCGACGAGCGGCAATACGGGCATCGCGCTCGCCATGGCCGCAGCGGTGCGCGGCTACAAGATGCTGCTGATCATGCCCGAGGATCTCTCGGTGGAGCGCCGTCAGAGCATGGCGGCCTACGGCGCGGAGATCCTGCTCACGCCCGTGAAGGGCGGCATGGAATACGCGCGCGATCTGGCCGATCAGATGCAGCGCGACGGCAAGGGCGTCATCCTCGACCAGTTCGCGAACCCGGACAATCCGCTCGCGCATTACGAGGGCACCGGTCCCGAAATCTGGCGCGACACGGAGGGCCGCATCACGCACTTCGTTTCGTCGATGGGCACGACCGGCACGATCATGGGCGTGTCGCAGTATCTGAAGGAGCAGAATCAGGCGATCGAGATCGTCGGCGCGCAGCCGGAAGAGGGCTCGCGCATTCCGGGCATCCGCAAGTGGCCCGAGGCGTATATGCCGAAGATTTTCGACCGCAGCCGCGTCGACCGCGTCGAGAACGTGAGCCAGGGCGCCGCCGAAACGATGGCGCGCCGCCTCGCTTCAGTCGAAGGCATTTTCGCGGGGATTTCGTCGGGCGGCGCGTGCGAAGTGGCGATGCGCCTTGCGCGTCAACTGGAGAACGCGACGATCGTGTTCATCGTCTGCGATCGCGGCGACCGCTATCTCTCGACGGGCGTGTTCCCGGCCTGACGCGTCGCGCGGCGTGCGGGCGGCGGCGCAGCGATTGCTGCCCGTGCCCAACGCCGCGCGTGATGTGAGGTGAAGTGCAGCGAGGCGGCCCTCCGCCGCCTGTAGACCCGCCCTTACTGCTGGCCCGCACCCGGTACGGTTGCGGGCTTCGGTGCGTTCCCGCCATTCACCGACCTGGCAGACCCATTCGCAGATCCGTTCCCGATTCCCGGTACCGCACCTGCGCCGTTAGCTGCACCGCTAGCGCCGTTACGCGGGTCGAACCCATTCCCGGTTCCAGTCCCGTTATCCGGCTGCGCCGCCAGCATCTGCGCCTTCACGCGCTGCCCCAACTGATACACCGTGAGCGCATAGAAGAAGCTGCGGTTATAGCGCGTGAGCACATAGAAGTTCTTCAGGCCGAGCATGTACTCGGTCGCGCGCCCGGGCGTCGGCAGATCGATCACCGTGACGGGCGTGCCCGCTTCGGTTGCGATGTCCAGATCCGGCTCGTTCAGCGCGAGCCCCGAGCGCAGCAGTTGTTCCAGCGGCCAGCGCGGCGTCGGCTGACCGTCGGCGGCGGCCTGCGCAATGCCCTGGCTGCCCGGGTCGGCGGCGATCTTCCACACCACCGGGCGGCCCGTCTCCCAGCCGTTCGACTTCAGATAGTTCGCGACACTGCCGATCGCATCGGCCTTGCTTGCGCGCAAATCGATGTGATTGTTGCCCTCGAAATCGACTGCGTACTGCACGATGCTGCTCGGCAGGAACTGCGGAATGCCGATGGCGCCCGTGTACGAGCCGAGCACCGACGACGGGTCGATCTGCGCATCGCGCGTCCACACCAGGTAGTCTTCGAGATTCTTGCGGAAGGTCGCTTCGCGGTCGGCGCGGTTCGGCGTGTTCGGGTAGTCGAAGGCGAGCGTCGTGAGTGCGTCGAGCACCCGGAAGTTGCCCATGTAGCGCCCGTAGATCGTCTCGACGCCGATGATGCCGACGATCACCTCCGGCGGCACGCCGAACTGATCCGCCGCGCGCTGCAGCGTGGCCTGGTTTTCGCGCCAGAATTTCACGCCCGCGTTGATGCGCACCGGATCGAGAAAGCGCGCCTGGTATGCGCGCCAGTTCTTGATGCTGGGCGTGGGCGACGGCGTGACGAGCTTGACTGCCGTCGCCGAATAGCTCGCGCTTGCGAACAGCGCATGCAGCGCGTTCGGGTCGAAGTCGTAGCGGGCAACCATGTCGTTGATGAACGCATCGACATTCGGATTGTTCGCATAACGCTGCGGGACGATTTCCTCTTCGAACGTCTGCCCTTGCGATGCCGGTGTCTGCGGCTGTGCCTGCGCGACGATGAGCCGCGGATGTTGCAACGTCTGCGCCTGTGCCGCGCCGCTCGCGAGCGGCAACGCAGTACTGAATGCAAGGGCAAAAAGCGTGGTAAGCGTGGTTCGCAGGCGGCCGGAGGCAGACGGAGCGGACTTGAGCGTCATGGGAAGCGGAGTGGTCGGTGCGAGGGTATAGGATCCGGGCCAGTATACCCGAGCGCCTTGACGGAAAGAGCGGGGAAACCGCGGGGAAAGAGCGGGGGAAGCGGTGTATTTCCGGCAATCACGGCGCTGTCATGAAAGGCCGCTGTGGTAACGTGTTGGCTGTTCGCGCGCAATCTGGCGCACCCCGAGCATGGAGACACGGCGACGCGCACGCCGCGGTACATATAACGATGACAACCGGTTTTTTCTCGCACCCCGACTGTCTGCTGCACGAAATGGGCGAATGGCATCCTGAATGTCCGGCTCGCCTGCAGGCCATCGAAGATCAACTGATTGCGAGCCGTATCGACGCGCTGTTCGAGCGCGACGAATCCGCACCGCTCGCAGACGAAGCCGCGCTATTGCGCGTGCATACGCAGGCGCATATCGACTTCGTGCGCAAGACCTCCCCAATCGAAGGCTACGCGGCGATCGACCCGGATACGTCGATGAATCCGCACACGTGGCAGGCGGCGTTGCGCGCCGCGGGCGTTGCGATGGCCGCCACCGACGCCGTGATCGCGGGCCGCTACGAGAATGCGTTTTGCAGCATCCGGCCGCCGGGACATCATGCCGAGCCCGATCGCGCGATGGGTTTTTGCTTCTTCAACAACATTGCCGTCGCGGTGCGCCATGCGCTGGAAGTGCACGGACTCTCGCGAGTTGCGGTCATCGACTTTGACGTACATCACGGAAATGGCACGGAAGCGGCATTCGTGGGCGAGTCGCGCGTGCTGATGTGCAGCTTCTTCCAGCACCCGTTCTATCCGTTCTCGGGCGCTGACGAGGTGCGGCCGAACATGGTCAACATCCCGCTGGCGGCGCGCACGAAGGGCATGGATGTGCGCGAGGCCATCGATCTGCTGTGGCTGCCGCGACTGCACGCATTCAAGCCGGAGATGATATTCATCTCGGCGGGTTTCGATGCGCACCGCGAGGACGATCTCGGCAACATGGGTCTCGTCGAGGACGACTTCGCGTGGATCACCGATCAGTTGCGCATGATTGCGGAGCGCTACGCGAAGGGCCGCATCGTGAGCTGCCTCGAAGGCGGCTACAACCTCTCGGCGCTCGGCCGCAGCGTAGTCGCGCATCTGCGCGCGCTCGCCGATCTCTGATCGCGCGGCAACGCGTGGTACCCGGCAGCACCGCGCGGCAACTCAAGTTGACTTGCCGCGCGGGCGCGTTGCTCGAATCGCCTTGCACGCAGCGTGTGCCGTCGTCCGGTGAACGCGCGAAAAATACACTCGACATTCAAGGAGACACGACATGAACGCGCACCCGTCCTCAGCGGCCACGACTGGCGCCGATCTGCCGCTCGTCGAACTGACGCACGACGCCTATGGCGTGCCCGGCGTCGTGCTGCTCACGCTCAATCGCCCCGATGCGTTCAATGCGCTCTCCGAAGCGCTCATCGACGCGCTGCAGGAACAACTGGGCGCGCTTGCGTCGTCGCCGGCGCGCGTTGTTGTAATTGCGGGCGCGGGGCGCGCGTTCTGCGCGGGGCACGACCTCAGGGAAATGCGCGCGGCGCCGTCGCGCGACTACTACACGCGACTCTTCGCGCGCTGCTCGAAGATGATGCTGACGATCCAGAAGATGCCGCAGCCGGTGATCGCGCGCGTGCACGGCGTCGCGACCGCGGCGGGCTGCCAGCTCGTGGCGATGTGCGATCTCGCCGTTGCCGCCGATACCGCGCGCTTCGCCGTGTCGGGCATCAACCTGGGCCTGTTCTGCTCGACGCCCGCCGTGCCGCTCACGCGCAACGTTTCGCGCAAGGCGGCGTTCGAGATGCTGATGACGGGCGAGTTCATCGATGCGGCGACGGCGCAGCGCGAGGGCCTCGTGAACCGCGTGGCCACCGCGGACGAACTCGATGCCACCGTGAGCGCGCTTGCGAAGAGCATCTGCGCGAAGTCGCGCGAGGCCGTCGAGGCGGGCAAGGGGCTCTTTTACCGGCAGCTCGAAATGGGCATCGAGGCCGCGTATCAACTAGCCGGTCAGACGATGGCCTGCAACATGATGACCGACCCTGCGCTCGACGGCGTACAGGCGTTTATCGAGCGGCGCGGGCGCTGATCCAGCCGGATATCAGCAGATCGTGGCCGCACACACCCGCTGCGGATTTCTCATGCTTCCCCGTTATGAAAATATCGGAATTGATTATTAAAAGGAATTTTACGGGCCAGGGTAAAATCGCGGTCTGAATTCAGACCAGCAACGGCGGCTGTCTGCCTGCGCACGACGATTCCGGCGAGTCCGCATGATTCGCCCGGACCTCGACAGTGCGCGGCACGCCCGCCGTTTTGTTTTTTCCATGATCGAAATACGCAATGTATCGCAGCGTTTTGCCGGGCCTACGGGCTGGGTCGAGGCGCTGCACAACGTCAATCTGACGGTTCCGCCGGGCGAAGTGTTCGGCATCATCGGGCGCAGCGGTGCGGGCAAGAGCACGCTCGTGCGCACCATCAACCTGCTCACGCGGCCCACCGAAGGCGACATCGTCGTCAACGGCCGCACGCTCACGTCGCTCGCGCCCGCCGCCCTGCGCGAGGCGCGCCGTGAGATCGGCATGATCTTCCAGCACTTCAATCTGCTCTCGTCGCGCACCGTGTTCGACAACGTCGCGCTGCCGCTCGAACTCGCGGGCATGAAGCACGCGCAGATCGAAGAGGCCGTGCTGCCGCTGCTCGAACTCGTCGGGCTCGCCGCGCAGAAGGACCGCTATCCGTCGCAGATCAGCGGCGGGCAGAAGCAGCGCGTCGGCATCGCGCGCGCGCTCGCGAGCAAGCCGAAAGTGCTGCTCTCCGATGAAGCGACCTCCGCGCTCGACCCCGAAACGACCCGCGCGATCCTCGACTTGTTGCGCAAGATCAATCGCGAGCTGAATCTGACGATCGTGATGATCACGCACCAGATGGAAGTGATCAAACAGGTTTGCGACCGCGTGGCTGTGCTCGAAGCGGGCCGCGTCGTGGAGACGGGGCCGGTCATCGACGTGTTCCTGCAGCCGCGCCACGAAGTCACGCGCGCGCTGCTCGGCGACGTCATCGCGCAGGAACTGCCGCCCGCACTCAAGGCGCGCGTGGCCGAGCGCCTCTCGAAAGGCCGCGGTCATCTGCTGCGGCTGGCGTTCACGGACACGGGCGTCGACCAGCCCGTGCTGTCGGAGACGATCCGCCGCTTCGAACTCGATTTCACGATCCTGCATGGCCAGATCGACGAGATCCAGGGGCGCCCGTTCGGCTCGCTCGCGGTGCTCGCGGGCGGCGATCCGGTCAAGGTGGTGCAAGCGGTGAGCTGGCTGCGCGAGCAGGGCGTTGTGGTGGAGGAACTGTCCCATGTTGAGTGAAATGTTCGACATGTTTGTCCAGTCGTTCTGGGAGACGCTCGTGATGGTGGGCATCTCGGGCGTCGTCGGCGCTGCTGCCGGCCTGCCGCTCGGCGTGCTGCTCTATCTCACCGATCGCGACGGCGTGCTCCAGAACCTCGCCGTGAACCGCGTGATGGGCGCGATCGTCAATGCTGTGCGCTCGACGCCGTTCATCATCCTGCTCGTCGCCGTGATTCCGTTTACGCGCCTTGTGGTGGGCTCGTCGATCGGCACGGCCGCCGCCGTCGTGCCGCTCACGATTGCGGCTGCGCCGTTCATCGCGCGCCTCGTCGAAACGGCGCTGCGCGAAGTCGACCGCGGCCTGATCGAAGCCGCGCTCGCCATGGGCGCGAGCACGCGCCAGATCGTCTTCAAGGTGCTGCTGCCCGAGGCGCTGCCGGGCGTCGTCGCGGGCCTGACGATCACGTTTATTTCGCTCGTCGGCTATTCGGCGATGGCTGGCGCGATTGGCGGCGGCGGGCTCGGCGACCTGGGCATTCGCTACGGCTACCAGCGCTTCGAACCCGAAGTGATGCTGATCGTCGTCGTGATCCTGATCGTGTTCGTGCAACTCGTGCAGTCGTTCGGCGACTGGCTCGTGCGGCGGCTGAGCCACAAGTAATCGGTCGCTCCCCATAAAAACAACGCGAAAACAACGCAAAACACAGGTCGGGTATGCAATAGCGGGTCTGGCGGCACGGTGAGCGCCGCCGGATGATGGGGCGGCATGATGGAGCGTCTTGCTGGGGGGCTACCGGACCCGGTTTTAGAGATAGTTAGAGATAAAAATCGGGATCCGGGCTTGAAGCCCGGGTTTTTTTCGGCTTAAAATCGCACGATCGTTCGCTACTGTCGACCCAGGGCGCAGAAGCGGTTGTTCGTGAAAAGTGCCGGCGGTAGTCGCGCGCGTCAGGGCGCTCGCTATAATGTCCGCCAGGTTGACGTATTCGTAACTTCGGAGCATGTGAATGAAAGTCCTTGTGCCAGTCAAGCGCGTAGTCGATTACAACGTGAAAGTCCGCGTGAAGTCGGACGGCACGGGCGTCGATATCGCAAATGTGAAGATGTCGATGAACCCGTTCGATGAAATCGCCGTTGAAGAAGCGGTGCGTCTGAAAGAAGCGGGTGTCGCAACTGAAGTCATCGCCGTGTCGTGCGGCGTCGCGCAGGCGCAGGAAACGCTGCGTACGGCGCTCGCGATCGGCGCGGATCGCGCGATCCTCGTTGAATCGAATGAAGACCTGCAGCCGCTGGCTGTCGCGAAGCTGCTGAAGGCGCTCGTCGACAAGGAACAGCCGCAGCTCGTGATCCTCGGCAAGCAGGCCATCGACGACGATTCGAACCAGACCGGCCAGATGCTTGCCGCGCTCGCGAACCTGCCGCAGGCGACGTTCGCCTCGAAGGTTGTCGTCGCAGACGGCAAGGCCACGGTGTCGCGCGAAGTGGACGGCGGCGCGGAAACGCTGTCGCTGAAGCTCCCGGCGGTGATCACCACCGACCTGCGCCTGAACGAGCCGCGCTACGTGACGCTGCCGAACATCATGAAGGCCAAGAAGAAGCCGCTTGAGACCGTCAAGCCGGAAGACCTCGGTGTGGACGTCGCACCGCGCCTGAAGACCCTGAAAGTGGTCGAGCCGCCGAAGCGTTCGGCAGGCGTGAAGGTGCCGGACGTGAAGACGCTGGTCGAGAAGCTGAAGACCGAAGCCAAGGTGCTGTAAGGGTTCAAGGAGATTACGAAATGACGGTTCTGGTTATTGCCGAGCATGACAATGCGTCCGTGAAGGCCGCCACGCTGAACACGGTTGCTGCAGCACAAAAGATCGGCGGCGACGTGCACGTGCTGGTCGCGGGCCACAATGCTCAGGGCGCAGCGGATGCCGCTGCAAAGATCGCGGGCGTCGCGAAGGTGCTGCTGGCCGACGCGCCGCAGCTCGAAGCGGGCCTGGCTGAAAACGTCGAAGCGACGGTGCTCGCCATCGCGAAGCAGTACTCGCACATCCTCGCGCCCGCCACGGCTGCGGGCAAGAATGTCGCGCCGCGCATCGCCGCGAAGCTCGACGTCGCGCAGATCAGCGATATCACCGCAGTCGACAGCGCCGACACGTTCGAGCGTCCGATTTACGCGGGCAACGCAATTGCGACGGTTCAGTCGGCCGATCCGGTCAAGGTCATCACGGTTCGCATGACGGCGTTCGATGCGGTTGCAGCAGAAGGCGGCAGCGCAGCGGTCGAGAAAATCGATGCTGCAGCCGACAGCGGCCTCACGCAGTTCGTGAGCCGCGAAGTGACGAAGCTGGACCGTCCGGAACTCACGAGCGCGGCCATCATCGTCTCGGGCGGCCGCGGTCTGGGCAGCGGCGAGAACTACACGAAGATCCTCGAACCGCTGGCGGACAAGCTCAATGCAGCGCTCGGCGCCTCGCGCGCGGCGGTGGACGCGGGCTACGTGCCGAACGACTATCAGGTCGGCCAGACCGGCAAGATCGTCGCGCCGCAGCTGTACATCGCGGTGGGCATCTCGGGTGCGATCCAGCACCTCGCCGGTATGAAGGACTCGAAGGTTATCGTCGCGATCAACAAGGACGAAGAAGCGCCGATTTTCAGCGTCGCCGATTACGGCCTCGTGGGCGACCTGTTCACGCTCGTGCCGGAGCTGGTCAAGGAACTCGGCTGATCGCCAGCGCGGACCAGTGCGATGCTGGGTGCAAGGCGCGATGTAAAGCGTACTGAGCGCAAGGCATCAGACACAACAGGAAGGGGCGCTGCGGCGCCCCTTTTTTACGCCGTTCACAAACAGTGGCGAGAGGAGAATGAAATGAACGCGTCCCACCCGAGAGGGTGAAAGCAAAGGTCTTAGGTGGATCCTCACGGGCCAACGGCATCGATGTGCCCAGGTGGAAAATGCACGCATTTCCCGGCAACCGGAGGATCCACGATGAACAGTATGGCCGTGGGCGTCGATATCGCCAAGCAGGTGTTCCAGGTGCATTACGTTGATCAGGAAACCGGCGAGGTCGTGAACAAACCGATCAAACGGGCGAAGTTGCTGGAGCACTTCGTGAACCGTCCCCGGTGCCTTATCGGGATGGAAGCGTGTGGTGGTGCGCACCACTGGGCCCGGCAGTTGTTGCAAATGGGGCACGAGGTCAGGCTCATGCCAGCGGAGTTCGTCAAGGCATTCAACGTCCGCAACAAGAACGACGCAGCGGACGCAAAGGCGATCTGGCTGGCCGTGCAGCAGCCAGGCAAGCCGGTATCGGTGAAAACGGAGATGCAGCAGGCGATGTTGGCGTTGCACCGGATGCGCGAGCAGTTGGTGAAATTCCGCACGATGCAGGTCAACGGGCTGCGTGGGTTGCTGACGGAATACGGCGAGGTGATGAGTCGAGGCCGAGCAAAGCTGGATGCACAAATTCCAGCAGCATTTGGACGTCTCGCAGAGCGCCTGCCTGCGGTGCTGCTCGATACCTTGCGCGAGCAATGGAGCGGGCTGGTAAAGCTGGACGAGCGGATTTCTGAAATCGAGCGCCGGATGCGTGAATGGAAGAAGGAAGACCAGTCAGTGAAGGCGATCAGCGAGATTCCCGGCGTGGGGCTACTCACGGCGACCGCGGCGGTGGCGATTATGGGCGATCCCAAAGCCTTCCAATCCGGCCGAGAGTTTGCGGCGTGGGCGGGTTTGGTGCCCAGGCAGACAGGCTCGGGTGGCAAGGTGAATCTGCACGGCATATCGAAGCGTGGTGACACCTATTTGCGTACGCTGTTGATTCACGGCGCACGCAGCGTGCTGACGCATGCAAAGGAACCCAGTGAGTGGGTCGAGCAGATGAAGAAGCGTAGACCAGCGAATGTGGTCATCGTCGCGCTAGCCAACAAGATGGCTCGGACGATCTGGGCGGTGCTCGCCCACGACAAGCCGTACTGCAAGGACTACGTGAGTGTGAAGCCGGTCTGAACGGTCCACGCAATGTAGAAGTTAACGTCTTTAACACAGGGTGAACGTCGAAAGGTTGCGCAGCAATCGAGTGTGATGACAAGCCAGGTAGGACCGGGACTCGCTAAACCTGTATATCGGTAAGAGCTTCGAGCTCGCGAGGAGAATGAGGTGCGAGTCAGCGAATTTCATAGGGGGCCGCAGCGGCAACACCGGCTGCACCAAGCCCGGATATAGAGACGCAGCCCATCCTGTCAGTCAAAACGCACGAGAACTGTTGCAAACGGGACGCGTTCATATAGACCGACATGTACAACGCGCCAACGAGCGACATGCTGTTCGTGATGAAGCACCTGGCGGGCCTCGACGAAATCGCGGCACTGCCGGGCTACGAAGATGCGACGCCGGAAACGGTCCGGGCCGTGCTCGAAGAGTCGGCGAAGCTGTGCGGTGAAGTGCTTGCGCCGCTCAACGTCGAAGGCGATCGCAACCCGAGCCGCTGGGACAACGGCAAGGTGAGCGCGACGCCGGGCTTCGCCGAGGCGTTCCGCCAGTTCGTCGCGGGCGGCTGGCAGGGCGTGAAGCATCCGCACGAGTACGCAGGCCAGGGGCTGCCGAAGCTGGTGGCGACGCCGTGCGTCGAGATGCTCAACGCGTCGAATCTCTCGTTTGCGCTGTGTCCGCTCCTGACCGACGGCGCAATCGAAGCGCTGCTCACGGCCGGTACCGAAGAACAGAAGCAGCGCTACGTGCCGCGCCTGATTTCCGGCGACTGGACCGGCACGATGAATCTCACGGAGCCGCAGGCCGGTTCCGATCTCGCGGCGGTGCGCACGCGCGCCGAGCCGCAGGGCGACGGCACGGACGGTACATACAGGCTCTTCGGCACGAAGATCTTCATCACGTGGGGCGAGCACGACATGGCCGAAAACATCGTCCATCTGGTGCTCGCGCGCACACCCGACGCGCCCGCGGGCGTCAAGGGCATCTCGCTCTTCATCGTGCCGAAGTTCCTCGTGAACGACGACGGCTCGCTCGGCGCGCGCAACGACGTGCATTGCGTCTCGATCGAGCACAAGCTCGGCATCAAGGCGAGTCCCACGGCCGTGCTGCAGTTCGGCGATCACGGCGGCGCGATTGGCCAGCTCATCGGCGAGGAGAATCGCGGTCTCGAATACATGTTCATCATGATGAACGCCGCGCGCTTTGCGGTGGGCATGCAGGGTGTCGCCGTGTCGGATCGCGCGTACCAGAAGGCCGTCGCCTACGCGAAGGAGCGCGTGCAGAGCCGTCCCGTCGACGGATCGTCGAGAGAGGCCGTCACGATCATTCATCACCCGGACGTGCGCCGCATGCTCTCGACGATGCGCGCGCTCACCGAGGCGTCGCGCGCGCTCGCGTACGTTGCGGCAGCCCAGAGCGACCTCGCGCACGGCCATCCCGACGCAGCCGTGCGCGCGCAGCATGAGGCGCGCTACGAATACCTCGTGCCGATCGTGAAGGGCTGGAGCACCGAACTCTCGGTCGAGGTGGCGAGCCTCGGCATACAGGTACACGGCGGCATGGGTTTCATCGAGGAAACGGGGGCCGCGCAGTTCTATCGCGACGCGCGCATCCTGCCGATCTACGAAGGCACGACGGCGATCCAGGCCAACGACCTCATCGGGCGCAAGACGCTGCGCGACGGCGGCGCGGCGGCGAAGGCGCTGATGGCCGACGTTGCGCTGACGGTCGCCGCGCTCGGCGAGCAGGACGGCACGCCGTTCAAGTCGATGCAAAAGCATCTCGCGGCGGGACAACAGGCGCTGGCGTCGGTGGTGGACTACGTGCTCGCGAATGTGAAGCGCGATCCGAATGCGGTGTTCGCGGGCAGCGTGCCGTACTTGTTGCTGGCGGGCATCGTGCTGGGCGGCTGGCAGATGGCGCGTGCGATGCTCGCATCGGCGCGTCTGAAGCCGCAGGATCCCGCGTTTCATGGCGCGAAGATCGCGACCGCGCAGTTCTATGCCGAGCATGTGCTGCCGCAGGCCGTGGCGCTCGAAGCGGCAATCGTCAGCGCGAAGGGCGACGAAGGCGTGCTGGCGCTGTCGGCGGATCAATTCTGACTGCGATGCGCGTCGCGACCGACGCCGCAATGAAAACCGGCGCCGCTTCTTGCGAAGGGCGCCGGTTTTGTGGGTGCCGCAGAGCGGCTAAGTTATGAGCCCATCATGCGTAAGCGGGGCGGCCCGTGCCTCGCGTGTCGCCGAGGTAGCGATGCACGGAGAGGTCGTCCGCGCGGATCGCCGGCTGCTTGCCCGAGATGAGATCGGAGAGCAACTGGCCCGAACCGCACGACATCGTCCAGCCGAGCGTGCCGTGGCCCGTGTTCAGGAACAGATTCGACAGCGGCGTGCGGCCGACCACCGGCGTGCCGTCCGGTGTCATCGGACGCAGGCCGGTCCAGAAGGTGGCTTCGGTCGTGTCGCCGCCGCCCGGGAACAGGTCGTTCACGCACATTTCGAGCGTGGCGCGGCGCTTTTCGCGCAGCGTCTTGTCGAAGCCCACGATCTCGGCCATGCCGCCCACGCGGATGCGGTCGTCGAAACGCGTGATCGCAATCTTGTAGGTTTCGTCGAGCACGGTCGACACCGGCGCTTTGTCGGCGTTGACGATCGGCGTGGTGATCGAGTAGCCCTTGAGCGGATAGACGGGGATCTTCACGAGGTTCGCGAGCATCTTCGTCGAGTACGAGCCGAGCGCGACCACATAGGCGTCCGCGCGCACGAGTTCGTTGCCGCACTGCACGCCCGCGATGCGGTCGCCCGTGACGGCGAGACCGTCGATCGGCGTGTTGTAGCGGAATTTCACGCCGAGTGCCTCGGCCATCGCGGCGAGCTTCGTCGTGAACATCTGGCAGTCGCCGGTTTCGTCGCCGGGCAGGCGCAGGCCGCCCGTCAGCTTGTGCGACACCGCGCCGAGCGCCGGTTCGGCGCGCTGAAGCTCGCCAGCCGTGAGCAGCTCGTAGGGGACGTTCGCTTCCTTGAGCACGGCGATGTCCTTCGCCGCGCCGTCGAATTGCTGCTGCGTGCGAAACACCTGGAGCGTGCCGCCCGTGCGGCCTTCGTACTGGATGCCGGTATCGGCGCGCAGCGCCTGCAGGCAGTCGCGGCTGTATTCGGCGAGACGAACCATGCGGCCCTTGTTGAGCGCATAGCGCTCGGCCGAGCAGTTCATCAGCATCTGCCACATCCACTGAAGCTGAAACTTCGTGCCGTCGAGGCGAATGGCGAGCGGCGCATGCTCCTGGAACATCCACTTGACCGCCTTGAGCGGAATGCCCGGCGCGGCCCACGGCGCGGCATAGCCCGGCGAGATCTGGCCCGCGTTGGCGAAGCTGGTGTCGAGTGCGGCGCCCTCTTCGCGGTCGATGACGGTGACCTCGTGGCCCGCGCGCGCGAGATACCATGCACTGGTCACACCGACCACACCACTGCCCAAGACGACAACTCGCATAGCTGCTCCGATTCGATTGTTGATGCCACGCCGACTGTGCGCCCGGGTAGGTCAGTGACCGCCCTGGAGGCCCGCAGGATGCGGCAAACAGGGGAAAAATACGGTTTGAGTGGTGTGGCTAGTAATAACAGCTATGTTATTGTTTGATGTCTAGATTTTGTTATTGTATTTTTGAGATATTCAGGAAAAAAACATGAGAACGCAGCGCCAACCGGTCCGCGCGCTCGACCGGCTCGATCACCGCATCCTCAAGCTGCTCCAGGAGGACGGCCGCATGGCCATGAAGGACCTCGCCGAGCAGGTCGGACTCTCGGTGACGCCCTGCATCGAACGGGTCAAGCGCATGGAGCGCGATGGCGTCATCACGGGCTACTACGCGCGCGTGAATCCGGCGGTGCTGGGCGCGGCGCTGCTGGTGTTCGTCGAGATCACGCTCGACCATAAAAGCGGCAACATGTTCGAGAAATTCCGCCGCGAGGTGCAGCAGATCCCCGAGGTGCTCGAATGCCATCTGGTCTCGGGCGACTTCGACTATCTGATCAAGGCGCGCATCGGCGAAATGGCCGACTACCGGAAGCTGCTCGGCGACATCCTGTTGCAGTTGCCCGGCGCCGTGCAGTCGAAGAGCTACGTCGTGATGGAAGAGATCAAGGAGACGTTGATGATCGCCGTCCCCGAGTAAAGGCGCTCCGGCGGCTCCGGCGCATCGGGTTTCGGGACGGGAAAGGCGCCTCTTTTTCGGGCTCGACAAAGCGGCCATGTACTGTATATTTATACAGTACATGGCCGCTTTTTTTTGTTTCGAATTTTCCCCGTGAATAACCCCGACCACGATCGCCACGACGATCCCGACGCATGGCAACCCGTCGCGCCGCCCGCGCCGAGGAAAGGGCGCGGCGCGGTCTCGAACCTCCAGGGGCGCTACGAAGCGGATCGGCGCGAGGTGTTCGACGACGGCTGGCAGCCGTCTTCGGACGACCCGCATGACGGCGCGCCAGCGCTCTTTACGCAGGTCTTCGAGGAGCGGGCGAAAACCATCCTCACGCGCAACCAGTCGCCGGATCTGCCGTTCAACGTGTCGCTCAATCCCTATCGCGGCTGCGAGCACGGCTGCATCTACTGCTTTGCCCGGCCCACGCACAGCTATCTGGGGCTGTCGCCGGGGCTCGACTTCGAAAGCCGCATCTACGCGAAGGTCAACGCGCGCGAACTGCTCGTGCGCGAGCTATCGAAGCCGTCCTACGAACCCGAACCCATCGCGCTCGGCGTCAACACCGACGCGTGGCAGCCCGTCGAGCGCGACTTGCGCATCACGCGCGGCGTGATCGAGGTGCTGGCCGAACGGCAGCATCCGTTCGCGGCGATCACGAAGTCGTCGCTGATCGAGCGCGATCTCGACCTGCTCGTGCCGATGGCGCAGCGGCGGCAATTCATGGCGGCGATCACGATCACGACGCTCGACGCCGGGATCGCCCGCACGCTGGAGCCACGTGCCGCAGCGCCCGCGCGGCGTCTGCGCACGATCCGTACTTTGGCCGAGGCGGGGATTCCGGTCGGCGTGAGCATCGCGCCGGTGATTCCGTTCGTCACCGAGCCCGATATGGAACGGGTGCTCGAAGCCTGTGCCGAGGCGGGTGCGACGAGCGCGAGCTACATCGTGCTGCGTCTGCCGTGGGAAGTCGCGCCGCTGTTCCAGCAATGGCTCGCCGCGCATTTTCCGCAGCGCGCCGGGCGTGTGATGAACCGCGTGCGCGACATGCGCGGCGGCAAGGACTACGACGCGTCGTTCTCGCAACGCATGAAGGGCACCGGGCTCTGGTCCGATCTGCTCAAGCAGCGCTTTCGCCAGGCCGTGAAGCGCCTCGGGCTGAACGAGCGGCAACACGGCATCCTCGACATGTCGGCATTCGTCGGCGCGAAGTCTGCGCGCGAGAAGCCGCAGCTCGATCTGTTCTAGCGCGTGCGTCCGCGTGTTGGCAACTGTTGGCGTGTGTTGGCGCGTGTTGGCGTGCGTTACTGCGAAATCGCCTTGGCGGCTTCGACCTGCGATTCGAAGTACGTCTGGAACGAGAGGGCGAGGCCCGTCATAAGCAGGAACGCGCCGATCATGAGCGAAAAAATCACGATTAGGACGACGGTCCAGCCCGAGCGGCTTTTGCGGCCGGTCTGCGCATTGAACTGCGCGTCCCATTTCTCGTCGGGGCGCAGGCCATAGACGATGGCCGCCAGAAATGCCGAGAGTACGGATACCGCGCCGATCACGGCGAGCGCCCAGCCGGGAAGCGAGGCGCGCGCGGTGGCGGCAAGCAGCAGGACGCCGGGGATGCCGATCAGCGTGCCGATGACATGCGCCCAGCCCCAGACGTCGCGCGGGCCGTATAGATAGAAGCGGTGCGCGCCGAAGCTGCCGAGGAAGCACGCGAGCGCGGCGGTGAACGTCCTGGAGCGAAAGCGTGCGGGATTGTTTTCGTTGGACATGGGCGGGCGGAGTCGTTGGCGCCGTGGGCGGCGCGGACAATTGGGGATTGTACGTCGCACCCGTGACGGTGCGCGCAAGTTACGGCGGGGCCGTGCCCGGCGTGCCGCCGCCGTCCGCTTACGGCTTCGTATAGGTCACGCGATAGATCGCGCCCGCATAGTCGTCGCTGATGAGGAGCGAGCCGTCGGGCAGCGGCAGTACATCGTCGGGGCGGCCCCATTCGGTTTCGTCGGCGTTGAGCCAGCCGTGCGCGAACACTTGCTCGCGCGCGTTCGTGCCGTCGACGTTTGCCGTGATCCGCACGACGCGGTAACCGACTTTCTTGCTGCGGTTCCACGAGCCGTGTTCGGCGATGAAGATACTGTCGCGATAATCGGGTGGGAACATCGTGCCGGTATAGAAGCGCATGCCGAGCGACGCCACGTGCGCGCCGAGCTTCGCGACCGGCGGCGTGAAGTTGCTGCACGGATGACCCGCCCCGAACTCGGGATCGGCGATATTGCCGCCGTGGCAGTAGGGGAAGCCGAAATCGAGACCGGTGCGTGAGAGGCGGTTGAGCTTGTCGTCGGGGATGTCGTCGCCCATCCGATCGCGGCCGTTGTCGGTGAACCACAGTTCGTGCGTCCGCGGATGCCACGCGAAGCCGACCGAGTTGCGTACGCCGCGCGCAATCGTCTCGTAGTGGCTGCCGTCCGGGTCCATGCGGCCGATCATCGCGTAACGCGTACGCTGCGGATCGTTCGCGGGGAGGCAGACGTTGCACGGCGCGCCTTGCGGCACGTAGAGCTTGCCGTCCGGTCCGAACGCGATGAATTTCCAGCCGTGGTGGTACGCCGCAGGCAGGGCGTCCGTCACGACGACGGGTTTTGGCGGATCGTCGAGATGGGTGTCGATTGCGTCGAGGCGCAGGATCGACGAAACGGCGGAAACGTAGAGCGAGCCGTCGCGCCACGCCACGCCGACCGGCATCGGCAGCCCCGACGCAATCACATGGCGCCGCGCGAGCTTGCCGTCGCGCAGTTCGAGGGCGTAGACATGGCTGTCCAGGCTGCCGACATAGAGGATGCCGTTCGGCGAAAGCGTCATTTCGCGGGCTGCGGGGACGTCGTCGGAGAGCACTTCGATGTGAAAGCCCGGCGGCAGCGCGATGCGCTCGATTGGCAGTGCGGCGTGTACGAGTGGCGCCGTCAGGGCGAGGAGGGCTGCAAGGGCCGGAAAAAGCGCAGCGGTGCCCACGTGGCGTGTCAGAATGGCCGGGTCTGTCTCGCGCAGGGCTGCGCGGGTCCGACCGGCCTGGCCAGCAGACGGGGAACGAACCGGGGAACGAACATCCCGCCGCGTTCCGGCATCGCGTCGCCGTCGCACAACAACTCGCACAACTGGCCCAAAGCGCACAACGAGCCGCAGCAGCGCCGTGAGAGCCCGCTCGCAGCGGCAATCCGTCCGTGGTCGACTGCCATTCATCGCACTCTCCCGCTTGGTTTTCCCAGTTAAGTGTTTGTTATGGCTTCGGTTTCGGGATATAATCGCCGGTTTCAGTGGTTCCGAACCCCGGTTTTCAAGGATTCTAGTATGGTCATCATCCGTCTGGCACGCGGCGGCTCGAAGAAGCGCCCTTTCTACAACATCGTCGCAACCGACTCGCGCAATCGCCGCGACGGCCGTTTCATCGAGCGCGTGGGCTTCTACAACCCGGTCGCGACCAAGGGTGAAACGCTTCGCATCGCGCAAGACCGCGTGACGTACTGGCAAGGCGTGGGCGCACAACTGTCGCCGGCCGTCGAGCGTCTCGTGAAGGAATCGCAAAAGGCAACGGTTGCTGCTTAATTGCAGCGTTCGTGTCTTTTTGTCGACTGGTTTTACGCACGCACGCGCAGCATGAGCCGCGCGTGCGTGTTGAGTTTACAGCGGTTTTGCAGCGGATTTTGCCGCAGGCTTTGCCAAGTGAGTGGGTTGTGAGGTTCGCCGATGCATGACGACGCAAAAGCGGACGCACCAACCGCTGATAAATCACCTGACAAAGCGGCCGACAACGCGGTCGACAAGCCGCGCCAGGGCGCAGCCGATGAGGCCGGGCGCCGCGCTGCGCCGTCCTTCGGCGCGTTCGTGCGCAAGCCTGTGCGCGAAAGCGCGGCAGGTGCGAACGGCAAAGCTGCGGCAGCGGTGGCTGAAGGCCTGCGCCCCGAAACCGAGGCGAGCTTTCCGGCGGACGCGCTCGAAGTGGGCGCCGTGGTCGATGCCTACGGTCTCAAGGGCTGGGTGAAAGTCGCACCGCACGCGCAGGGCGGCGGCGCGTTGCTCTCGGCGAAGCGCTGGTGGCTCGTCAAGGGCCGCGAGCGGCAGTCGTCGGCGCGTGTTGCCGCGAAAGTGCACGGCGACAGCGTCGTCGGGCAGCTGGCGGGCGTAGCCGACCGCGACGCCGCGATGCTGCTGCGCGGTTCCCGCGTCTACGTGAGCCGCGCCGAATTCCCCGCTCCCGCAGCCGACGAGTATTACTGGGTCGATCTGATGGGTCTCGACGTCGCCAACGAGGCGGGCGTCGAACTCGGCAAGGTCGCCGACCTGATCGACAACGGTGCGCAGTCGGTGTTGCGCATCGAATATCCGTCGACGGGCAAGGACGGCAAACCGGCCACCGGCGAGCGGCTGATTCCGTTTGTTGGCGCGTTCATCAAGACGGTGGACCTGACGGCGAAGCGAATCGTCGTCGACTGGGAAGCCGATTACTGATTCCGCAACTGAGCCCGCGCCGTTGCTTCGTACGCATTTTTTGTACACATTTCGCTGACTGGAGAGGGCGATGCAGTTCGATGTCGTGACGCTCTTTCCCGAGATGTTCCGCGCGCTGACCGACTGGGGCATCACCAGCCGGGCGGCGAAGCAGGCGCGTTATGGTCTGCGCACGTGGAATCCGCGCGATTTCACGACCGATAACTACCGCACGATCGACGATCGTCCGTACGGCGGCGGCCCCGGCATGGTGATGCTGGCGAAGCCGCTGGAAGAGGCGATCGGCGCGGCGAAAGCCGCGCAGGCGCAGGCGGGCTTGCCCGCGCCGCGCGTGCTGCTGATGTCGCCGCAAGGCGCGCGCCTCACGCACGAGCGTGTGATGGAGTTCGCGGCCGAACCCGGGCTCGTGCTGCTGTGCGGCCGTTATGAAGCGATCGACCAGCGTCTGGTCGACCGTTGCGTCGACGAGGAAGTAAGTCTCGGCGACTTCGTGCTGTCGGGCGGCGAATTGCCCGCGATGGCGCTGATGGATGCCGTCGTACGGCAGTTGCCGGGTGTGCTCAACGATGCGCAGTCGGCGGTGCAGGACAGCTTTGTCGACGGTCTGCTCGACTGTCCGCATTACACGCGCCCCGAGGAATACGACGGCGTGCGCGTGCCCGATGTGCTGCTCGGCGGCCATCATGCGGAAATCGAGCAGTGGCGCCGCCGTGAGGCGCTGCGCAATACGTGGAACAAGCGGCCCGATCTGATCGAGCGGGCCAGAAAGAACAAGATGCTGAGCCGTGCCGATGAGGCATGGCTTGCTAGTCTCGCGAAAGGTACGGGCGGAGCGTAATGCTCCGGACGGGCGCGCCGCGAGGCGCCCAGGCGGTGCCGCTTCATGCGTGAACGGCGCCAGTTGTGAACCCATCCTCTATCGGGGCCGTGGCTGCCGGAATCCGGCACAGGTGCGAACGCCGACAAGATGGCTTTTGGAGTGTATCCATGAACCTGATTGAAAAACTCGAACAGGAAGAAATCCAGCGCGTGCTGGGCGAGAAGACCATCCCCGAATTCGCCCCCGGCGATACGGTGATCGTCAACGTGAACGTGGTTGAAGGTAACCGCAAGCGCGTTCAGGCATACGAAGGCGTCGTGATCGCGAAGCGTAACCGCGGCCTGAACTCGTCGTTCATCGTGCGCAAGATCTCGTCGGGCGAAGGCGTCGAGCGTACGTTCCAGACGTACTCGCCGCTCTTGGCCAGCATCGTTGTGAAGCGTCGTGGCGACGTGCGTCGCGCGAAGCTCTACTACCTGCGCAACCTGTCGGGCAAGAAGGCTCGCATCAAGGAAAAGCTGGTGTCGAAAGACCGCGCAGCCGCTCCGGTCGGGCAAGCGTAAAAGCTGTAAGAAAAAGCACCCTCCGGGGTGCTTTTTTCGTTTTCGACGCAAAATATTCGCCGTGCAGGACAGTTCGCTCCGCCACCTTGCCGACGGCCGCCAATGGCCACCAGCGGCAGGAACGTGCGGATCATTCGCACCAGGGGTGCGTGTATTTCGAGAGAACCGTTGATTCGCCCAGTTTTTGAACCTGAAAGCTTGCCGATCGAATCGACCGGCGCCAGGCTGCCGCTCGTGGCCGCCGAGCGGCTCACGCCACCGGGATTGCGCGCGCGCTTCGAACAGAGCCTGCCGTGGGATCCCGAGCCGCAGGAGGCCGCGCTGTACGACGTGCGCGATCCGCGCCGGGCTGCGGTGCTGGTTCCGCTCGCGATGCGCGCGTCGGGGGTGACGGTGCTGCTCACGCAGCGCGCCGATCACCTGAGCAACCATGCGGGCCAGGTGAGCTTTCCGGGCGGCAGTCTCGAACCCGCCGATCCCACCCCGATTGCCGCCGCGCTGCGCGAGGCGCATGAGGAAGTGAATCTCGACCCGGCGCGGGTCGAAGTGCTCGGCGCGCTGCCCGACTATCTGACCGGCACGGGTTTTCGCGTGACGCCCGTGGTCGGCCTCGTGCACGAGCCGTTCAGTCTTGCCGCCGACGCGCTCGAAGTGGCGGAGATCTTCGAAGTGCCGCTCAGCTTCCTCATGGATCCCGCGCATCATCAGGTACGCGTGCTGCGCTGGGCGGGCGGCGAGCGCCGTTTTTTCGCCATGCCGTATTCCGGCGCGGATGCGAGCGGCATACGCGCGCCGCATTTTATCTGGGGTGCGACGGCGGGCATGCTGCGCAACTTCTACCGCTTTCTGCTGGCCTGACGCGGTGCCGTGCGTGCAAACACTACAGCGCATTTGCGCCGGAGTGTTGTAGGTTTGCCTCCCGCGCTCAGGCACATCTGGCCCTGTGATATTGTTACAACCAACTTTACAACCACGAATTGCACGGCGCGTCGCATGACCTTCTTCTCCGTATTGCTCGCTCTCATCGTCGAACAGATGCGGGCGCTTTCGCCGAATAACCCCATCATGGGTCTCGTGCGCCTCAATGCGGAATGGGCGGCGCGCGGCTTCGACGCCGGCAAGCCGAAGCACGGTCTGATCGCCTGGCTTGCCGTCGTGCTGCCCTGGACGCTCGTCACGGCGCTCGTCTACTACGTGCTCTATCACATCAGCTTCGTGCTGGCGTTCCTGTGGAACGTGGTGGTGGTGTACCTCACGCTCGGCTTCCGGCAGTTCAGCCACTATTTCACCGATATTCACCTCGCGCTCAACAACGACGACCTGCCGCACGCCCGCGAAGTGCTGCAGGAGTGGACCGGCATGGACACCGTCGACATGCCCGCGAGCGAGATCGTGCGCCACACGCTGATCCATGCGGTGGTGGCGTCGCACCGGCACGTCTTCGGCGTGTTCTTCTGGTTTCTCGTGCCGATCGGCCCGGCTGGCGCCGTGCTGTACCGCATTGCCGAATATCTCGCGCGCGAGTGGTCGCGCCCCACCGGCGAGCGCAGCGAGCCGTTCTCGCACGTCGCACAGCAATTGTTCTTCGTGATCGACTGGGTGCCTGCGCGCCTCACGTCGCTCGGCTTTGCGATCGTCGGCAATTTTGAAGATGCGATCTACGCCTGGCGCAATCACGCGAACCAGTGGCCCGATACCAACGAAGGCGTATTGCTCGCGGCGGGTAGCGGTGCGCTGGGCGCGCGCCTGTCGGGGCCGCTTGCCGAGCCGTCCAGCCTCGACGAGCTCGCCACGCCGGGCGAGGGCGGTCCGTACACGGTCGGCGACGACTGCACGCCGCGCACGCTCCAGTCGGCTGTCGGCCTCGTGTGGCGCGCCGTGATTCTGTGGATGATCCTGCTGCTCATGGTCACGATCGCCCTGTGGTTCTGAGCTTCGTCGTTTTCTAGCCTTTACATGCAAACGGCCCGCTTCGAGCGGGCCGTTTGCATGATGTGTCGCGATTCTGTGCCGTCATTCGTCGCGCACGTCGCGCTCCCGTCCGCACTGCCAGCAGACCGTGAACTGAGCCTCCAGCGTTTCGCCGCAGCGCGGGCAACGCCAGGAAGGCGCGCCCGCGGGCGGTCCGCTCTTCGCTTCGTCGATGAGGCGAAGCGCGAGCGTCTCGTCGCGTTCGTCGACGAGCCAGATTTCCGGCGCGCACTGCTCGGCGGGAATCTCGCCCATCGCGCCGCTCAGGTAGCGGTTGTGCAGCTCGCACGGCACACCCGCCGTTTCAAGGATGTTCATCCAGTGCTGGGCGATCAGCAGGTTCGGGGCGCGTACGAGCTTGAGCATGGTATTGGCCCGCTCAGCGCACGATCTGGCTGATCTCGTGCATCAGTTGCGCGTAGAGCGCCTGGCGTTCCGGCGCGACGCTGCCGTCCTCGACTGCTTCGAGCACCGCGCAGCCCGGCTCGTGCAGGTGATGGCAGTTGTAGAAGCGGCAGTGCGCGAGCAACGGCCTGAACTCGGGGAACGCGCGCTCGAGCCGGCCTTCGGTCAGGTGGTAGAGGCCGAACTCCTGGAACCCCGGCGAATCGATCAGTGCGCCATCGCTAGCTGCTCCGTCATCCGGCAGCTTGTAGAGGCGCGTGAACGTCGTCGTGTGGCGGCCGCTATTGAGCGCCGTCGAAATCTCGCGCGTGGCCGCCTCGGCGTCGGGGATCAGCAGGTTCACGAGCGTCGACTTGCCCATGCCCGACTGTCCGAGCAGGATCGTCGCGTGGCCGTGCAGATGCTCGGCGAGCGTCGCGTGCGCCGCTTCCGGCTGGCCTTTCACGGAGACTTCGAGCACCGTGTAGCCGAGCGCCCGATAGCGTTCGAGCCGCGTGCGCGCGCGCGGCAGCGCGGCTTCCACGTCGATCTTGTTCAACACGATCAGCGGCTTGAGATCGTTGGCTTCGGCGGCCACGAGCGCGCGGCCCAGCAGATCCTCGCTGAAGTGCGGCTCCGTGGCGAGCACGATCAGCAACTGGTCGAGGTTCGCGGCAAAGAGCTTCGACTTGTACTGGTCGGAGCGGTAGAGCAGGTTGCGCCGCGCGCCGATCGTGACGATCACGCCCTGGTCGGCCGAGGTCGACTGGTACTCGACGCGGTCGCCCACGGCCACCTCGCTTTTCTTGCCGCGTGGGAAGCACTGGAGCGGCGCGCCGCCGTCCTCGGGCGCGACGAGATAGTGGCGGCCGTGCGCTGCGATCACGAGCCCGTGCAGCGTGCTGCCGGCCGTGCGATTCGTGTTGCCGGTGCTGCCTGCGCTGCCCTTCGAGACGCGCCGGTTCATGCGTGCGCGAGCAGCCGGTCGATCCGCTGCGAGGCGGGCGGGTGCGAGTAGTAGAACGCGGTGTAGACGGGATCGGGCGTCAGCGTCGACGCGTTGTCCTCGTAAAGCTTCACGAGCGCGTTGACGAGGTTCTGGGCGTCGGTTTGCGTCGCGGCGAAGGCATCGGCTTCGAATTCGTGCTTGCGCGAGCTGAGGCTGCCGAGCGGCGTCACGAAGAACAGGAACACCGGCACGGCGAGGAAGAACAGCACGAGCGCAAGCGCTTCGTTGCCGCCGAGCAGCGACGGCCGCACGCCAAGCCCTTCGTAGAACCACACGCGCTGCGACAGCCACCCGAGCAGCGCGAGCAGCGCGAGGCTGATCGCGAATGTCACGGCCATGCGCTTGACGACGTGGCGGCGCTTGAAGTGCCCGAGTTCGTGCGCGAGCACGGCCTCGATCTCGCTGCCTGACAGGCGTTCGAGCAGCGTGTCGAAGAACACGATGCGCTTGGCCGCGCCGAAGCCCGTGAAGTAGGCGTTGCCGTGTGCCGAACGGCGGCTGCCGTCCATCACGAACAGACCCTTGGCGGCGAAGCCGCAGCGCTGCATCAGCGCTTCGATGCGCGCGCGCAGCGCTTCGTCCTTGAGCGGCTCGAACTTGTTGAAGAGCGGCGCGATGAGGCTCGGATAGAGCACGAGCACGAGCATCTGGAACGCGACCCAGACGACCCACGTCCACAGCCACCAGAGGCTGCCCGCCTGCTGCATGAGCCACAGCACGACGAAGAGAAGCGGAATGCCGAAGACCGCGCCGATCAGGAGACCTTTGATGCGGTCGACGAAGAACATGCGCTTCGTCATGCGGTTAAAGCCGAAGCGCTCTTCGATCACGAACTGCCGGTAATAGTCGAGCGGCAAATCGACGATGCCGCTAACGGCGAGCACCGCGGCGACGAGCGCCATCTGCCCGATATAACTGCGGCCGAGCCAGCCCGAGATGCCGAAATCGAGCGCCTGCACGCCGCCGAGCAGCGTCAGCACGATCAGCACTATGGCGGAGAGCAGGATTTCGAGCACGCCGAGCCGCGTGCGCGTGATCGTGTAGTCGGCGGCGCGCTGGTGGGCGGAGAGCGGGATCGTGGCCGAGAACTGCGCGGGCACTGCGCCGCGGTGGGCGGCAACGAAGCGCACCTGGCGGGAAGCGAGCCAGAGTTTGGTCGCGACCATGGCGACCACTGCGATCACGAAGAGGGCACTGAAGATCAGCGCAGGAGACATATTGGGCATCCGGGGGATCCGTGGTATCTATGCGACAATTATATGTTCTAGTCGGCTGCGCCACCCATCCTCGCGCATCCGCGTCTTTACCGATCCGGGTTGCAACTCATGACAGATACAAATTCCGCCACGTCGAACGGCCAGGCAACACTCATCGAACGCACCGACATGAACCTGATCTGGCTCGACATGGAGATGACGGGACTCGATCCCGACAACGACCGGATCATCGAAATCGCAGTGGTGGTGACGAATTCGACGCTCGACAAGGTGGTGGAAGGCCCGGTACTGGCGATCCATCAGAGCCCGGCCGATCTCGACCGCATGGACGAGTGGAACCGCAATACGCACGGCCGCTCGGGCCTGATCGAGCGCGTGCGCGCCTCGACGGTGACCGAGGAGAGCGCCACTGAGCAGATTCTCGCGTTCCTGTCGCAATACGTGCCGCCGGGCAAGTCGCCGATGTGTGGCAACTCGATCTGTCAGGACCGCCGCTTCATGGCGCGCTGGATGCCGACGCTCGAGCGCTTCTTCCACTACCGCAATCTCGACGTGAGCACGCTCAAGGAGCTGTGCCGCCGCTGGCAGCCCGCGATCTACAAGGGCTTCCAGAAGCGCGCGATGCATACGGCGCTCGCCGACATCCACGAGTCGATCGACGAACTCAAGTACTACCGCGAGCATTTCCTCGTGCCCGCTGCGTCGAGCGTGGCGCCGGAAGGCGAACCGGCGGCCGGCGTGGCGAAGTGAGCGTGCCGCGCCGGGCTCGCCCGGCGCATTGCAGTCAGGCGCGATTCACGCCCCTTACACACGTTATGCACGTTATGCACGCGGGGCAAGTTACGCGCGCGGCGCGCGCTGCGCGCTCTTCGGGCGGAATGCCGTGACGACTTTCGGATCGGTTTCGACATACGGGCCGCCGATCAGATCGATGCAGTACGGCACCGCCGCGAAGATACCCGGCACTTTCACCGCGCCGGTTTCGTCGCGCAGACCTTCCAGCGTTTCCTTGATCGACTTCGGCTGACCCGGCAGGTTGACGATCAGCGCCGCGTGGTCCCCGGTCTCGCGGATCACGGCCACCTGGCGTGACAGGATCGCCGTCGGCACGAAATTCAGACTGATCTGGCGCATCTGCTCGCCGAATCCCGGCATTTCCTTCGTCGCGACCGCGAGCGTCGCCTCGGGCGTCACGTCGCGGCGCGCCGGGCCCGTGCCGCCCGTCGTCAGGACGAGGTCGCAGCCCAGGCCGTCCACGAGCGCCGTGAGCGTCGCCGAGATGGTTGCGGCGTCGTCCTGGATCAGGCGCGTTTCGGCTCGCCAGGGCGACTTCAGCACCGCGCCGAGCCATTCCATCAGCGACGGAATCCCCTTGTCCTCGTAGACGCCCGCGCTCGCGCGGTCGCTGACCGACACGAGGCCGATCACCAGTTCGTCCGGATGGTTGCGCTCAGGCTTCGTCATCGCCGGCTTCCTCTTGTGCGTCGTGGTCTTCCTCGTCGCCTTCGGCCGCGCCGCTCGCCGTCTTGATCCACTGGAACAGTTCGCGGAAGTACTTCGGCGGACGGCCTTGCTGCTGCTCGCGGCGCACGTTGCGGATCAGCGTGCGGCCTTCCTGCGGATCGGCGGCGGGATGCTGGCGGATGAAGTCGGTGAGCGCGGCGTCGTCGGCGAGTAGCTTGTCGCGCGTGCGCTCGATCCAGTGCAGGCGCGCCGTGGCGGCCTTGTTCACGCCGCGGTGCTCGTCGAGCGCGGTGCGCAGCGCAGCCGTTTCGGCTTCGGTCAGGCCGCGCATCATGCGGCCCACGTACTGGAGCTGGCGGCGCTTGCCTTCGTGATCGGTAATGCGGCGCGCCTCGTGGACGGCGTCCGCGAGATCTTCGGTCATCGGCATGCGCTTGAGCGCGTCTTTCGGCAGCTCGACGAGCGCCTCGCCCAGTTCCTGGAGCGCTTCCATCTCGCGCTTGATCTGCGACTTGCTCGGGCGGTCGTATCCGTTGTCGTCGACCTCGGCGGCAGCGTCGTTTATCGGTTGAATGCGGGTTTTGCGTTTCATGGGCGGTATTGTAGCGTGCCGGGGCGGCCCGACTGCGGTGGAGAACCGGATACCTTGCTATGATCGCGGGATGCGCCAAGGGCGCCGAATCAACCGACACACGACACCAGCGGGCCCCGGTCATTCATGGGCCCAGAACCGGACAGTAACGACAATGGCAGCAGACATCGAAGCCCGGCAGCGCTTTTTCCCGCACACCCAGGACGAACTGAAGGAGATCGCGTCGGACATCCTTCGTCACGCGAAGGCGCTCGGTGCGAGCGACGCGGCGACGGAAATTTCCGAAGGCGACGGGCTGTCCGTCTCCGTGCGGCGCGGTGAAGTCGAGACCATCGAGCACAACCGCGACAAGATGGTCGGCGTGACCGTCTATATCGGCAACAAGCGCGGTAATGCGAGCACCTCGGACTTCTCGCCGCAGGCGCTCAAGGACACGGTCGCGGCCGCGTACAACATCGCGCGCTTCACCGCCGACGACGACTGCGCAGGCCTCGCCGAGCGCGATCTGCTCGAAACGTCGCCGCGCGACCTCGATCTCTATCACCCGTGGAATCTTTCGGCGGAGGAAGCCGTCGAGATCGCGCGCCGCGCCGAAGACGCCGCGTTCGCCACCGATCCGCGCGTGAAGAACTCGGAAGGCGCGAGCGTTTCCGCGCAGCACTCGCAGTTCGTGCTCGGCACGACGGGCGGCTTCCTGCACGGCTATCCGTATTCGCGCCACTACGTTTCGTGCGCGCCGATCGCGGGCGAAGGCCGCCACATGCAGCGCGACGACTGGTACACGTCGCGGCGCAGCGCAAGCGAGCTGGCTTCGCCCGAAGCCGTCGGCCGCTACGCCGCCGAGCGCGCGCTGTCGCGCCTGAACGCGCGCGGCCTCGATACGCGCAAGGTGCCGGTGCTGTTCGAGGCGCCGCTCGCGGCCGGGCTGCTCGGCGCGTTCGTGCAGGCGACGAGCGGCGGCGCGCTCTATCGCAAGACCTCGTTCCTCGTCGACAGCCTCGGCACGCAGGTCTTCGCGCCGCATATCCAGATCGTCGAGGATCCGCACGTGGCGCGCGCAGCGGGCAGCGCACCGTTCGACGAAGAGGGCGTGCGCACGCATCGCCGCGAAGTCGTGAAGGACGGCATCGTGCAGGGCTATTTCCTGTCCTCGTATTCGGCACGCAAGCTCGGCATGCAAACCACCGGCAACGCGGGCGGCTCGCATAACCTGCAGTTGAAGAGCTCGCTCACCGAGCCCGGCGACGACTTCGAGGAAATGCTCAGGAAGCTCGGCACTGGTCTGCTGCTGACCGAACTCATGGGGCAGGGCGTGAACTTCGTGACGGGCGACTATTCGCGCGGCGCGTCGGGCTTCTGGGTCGAGAACGGCAAGATCCAGTATCCCGTCGAAGAGATCACCGTGGCTTCGACGCTGCAGGAGATGTTCCACCATATCGTCGCCGTGGGCGCGGATACGCTCGCGCGCGGCACCCGGCAAACCGGCTCGGTGCTGATCGAGCGGATGACGGTCGCGGGGCAGTAACGCGGTTTTAAGCCTGAACTCGGCCTGAATTCGGCCTGAATCAACGCAAACGGCACGCTTTCATTAGCGTGCCGTTTTTGTTTGTGCGTCGCGTGTGCTTACGAGGCGTACTTCAGTCGCGGCGTTCGTAAGTCACGAACGCGAAGTCGAAATCGTTGGGCGGATTGGCGTGCAGCGTTTCGCGCGACGTTTCGCGCCACAGCGCGGGATCGGGTGCGGGGAAACTCGCATCGCCCTTGAAGTCGGCGGCGATTTCGGTGACCACGAGCTTGTGAGCAAGCGCGAGCCCGTCTGCGTAAAGCTGCGCGCCGCCGATCAGGAAAGCCTCGGGCGCTTCGTCCTGCGCCGCGAGCGCGAGCGCCGCTTCGAGGCTCGTTACCGTGTCGCAGCCGGGAAAGCGCTTCGAGCCGTCGCGCGTGACGACGATGTTGCGCCGCCCGGGCAGCGCGCGGCCGATCGATTCGTGCGTCTTGCGGCCCATGACGATGGGCGCGCCCATCGTGGTCCGTTTGAAGAAGGCGAGATCTTCGGGCAGCCGCCAGGGCAGTTCGTTGTCGCGGCCGATCACGCCGTTGCGGGCGCGCGCGACGATTACCGTGAGGGTTGTCATCGAGTGGAGCGGAGGGTTGGGAACATCGCCCCGATTTTACCCGAGCGCGGCTTTGCCTCTCTCGGGCGCTCGCCCCGGACCTTGCCTTGGACACTACGGCTCGTTTTCGGCCTCGCCGCCAAAGATCGTTTTTTCGTCGCGCAGGCCATGCGTGCCCATCAGACGGTACAGCGTCACGCGCGAGATGCCGAGATCCGCGGCAGCTTCCGCGAGGCGATGGCGATGACGCAGGAGCGCGGCCTCGATCGCGCGCTTCTCGGCCGATTCGCGCGCTTGCGAGAGTGTCACGGTCTGCTGTGCGGTGAAGTGCGCGAGGTCGAGATCGTCAGCGGTGATCAGCTTGCTCTCGGCCATCACGATTGCGCGCCGCACGCGGTTGATCAGCTCGCGCACGTTACCTGGCCAGTTGTAGTTGTACATCGCCTCGATCGCGTCGGGCGCAAAACCGCGGATCTTGCGCGCGCTGTCCATCTTGAACTTGTGCAGGATGTGATGCGCGAGGATTTCGATGTCCTTGCCGCGCGCGCGCAGCGGCGGCTCGTCCACGCGCAGCACGCACAGCCTGTGAAAGAGGTCGGCGCGGAAGCCGCCGGTGTGCATCGCGGTTTCGAGATCGACGTGCGTCGCCGAGATGATGCGGACGTCCACCGGAATCTGCTCGTGGCCGCCGAGGCGCTCGATCTTGCCTTCCTGGAGAAAGCGCAGCAGGCTCGCCTGGCTTTCCATCGGCAGGTCGCCGATTTCGTCGAGAAAAAGCGTGCCGCCGTTGGCCGCCTCGACGCGCCCGATCTTGCGCTGGTTCGCGCCCGTGAACGCGCCGCGCTCGTAGCCGAACAGTTCGGATTGCAGAAGGTGATGCGGAATCGCCCCGCAGTTGATTGGCATGAACTGCGCCTTGCGGCGCGACGAGCGCTCGTGGATCGCGAGCGCCGTGAGTTCCTTGCCGGTGCCCGACTCGCCCGAGATGAACACGGTCGCATCGGTGCCCGCGACCTTGCGGATCGTGCGAAAGAGCTGCTGCATCGCTTCGCAGGTGCCCACCATTTCGTCTTCGTCCTGGACCGTGGCCGCTGGCGCATCGAGGTCGCAGAGCGACACCATGCCGTACGCGTGTGTCACGAGGTAGTCGAGCGTCGCGTCCGTCACCGGCAGATGCACGAAGTCGAAGCAGAAGTGGCGGATCAGCCGGCGCACGTCGGGATTGACGAGGTGCGCCGAATCGGTGAGCGTGATCCAGCCGACTTGCTGCAGCCGCAGCGCTGCTTCGAGCCCCGCGCAGTCGCGCAGCGCGAAGCCGGTCAGATCGATGAGACCCGCGTACGCGGATTCGGGCTTCACGAGCCGCGAAGCCTCGTGGGCGGTGCGCGCCGTCGCCAGTTCCCAGCCGCGGCTTTTCAGGTAGGCCGAGAGCGCCGCGTCGGGCGTGCGGGCGAGATAGATCAGCGTGCGCACGGACTTCGCCTCGAACCCCGCATCGGATTTCGAAGCGGGCTCGCCGGTCTCGTGCGCAGCGCCGGGCACATCGGGCGGCCTCGCGAGAGCAGGCCGCTGGCCTGCGCCTGCGAGAGGCGTCACGGTGGCGCTGAAGGGAGAGGATTCACGCACAATCGTCCTCGTGTTCGTCAGAAGGTATAGGGGAACCGCACGCCGACGACGAAGTTCGGTGCGTCGGGCGTGAGGCCCACGGCAACCGCGCCGTTGATCGTCAGGTGCTTGTTGACCACGTGATTCAAGCCGAAGTTGAGCACCGACGCGGTGGTCTGGCTGCCCGGCACGCTGGCCCAGGCACCGCCCGGCGCCCGGGTCTGCGACTGCGGCGAGATCGCCATCGTGTAGGCGATGCTGGCCGAATCCTTGTCGGAGAACGCGAGCGCGACGCCGCCGCCGAACTGGTAGATGTCGCCGAGCTTCACCTCGGCTGGCTCGACTTGCCCGACCACCGACGAAATATCGGCGAACGAGCGTGCAATGTTGTACGTGTACGAGAAGCTGCCGAACAGCACGACCGGATCGTAGGTCTTCAGCACGGACAGGCCGGCCGTGATGTTCCAGAAGCCGGTGCCCGTGGGCAGCCTGGTCGGCGCGACGAGGTTGGTGTTGTCCGCGCTGATCTGCACGAGCTTGATGCCGAACGGCGCGCTGCCGGTCGGCGTCTTCACGCGCAGGCTGCCGACCACATCGGGCAGGTTGTTGGTTTCCTTCAGGAACTGGTAGTAGATCCCGAACGTCACGTCGCCGATGTCGGACGAGTTGACCGAGGCATCGGAGAGCGTGCCCGCCGCGCCGCCCGCGCCGCCGATGATGAAGGTGCTGTGGCGGTAGACGTAGGGCACGTCGACGTCGACGCTGATGCGGTCGGTCAGGCCATAGCGCGTGTCGAGATCGGCCTGGATCTGGTGCGACTTCGTTTCGCCCAGATTGATGTTGCCGAGGAAAATCGCGTCCAGCGCGAGGAAGCCCGAAAGCTGCAACTGGCGCCGGTCGTAATACGTGTCGCTGATGCCCCAGTCGAGCGTGAGCCGACGGTCGAAGAGCGGCGCGTGCTCGCGCTCGACGACAGCCTGCTCGGCCTGGGTGCGCTGCGGCTGCGCTTCTTTCTGCGTTTCTCCAACCGTGGGATTCACGCCGACGGGCGCGCCCTGTTGCGGGCCGCTCGACGCCGAACTGCCGGTTGCGCCGCCGCCCGGCCCGGCATCGGGCGAGGGCGGATTGACCGGCACGCCGGTCGCGGTGCCCGTGAGCGAGCCTGGTGCCGTCGCGCCCGGCAGCGCCTGGGCGAGCGGCGGCAGCGGCATGGGCAGACCGTCGTCGCCGGGCTGTTCGGCGACCGCCGTGTCGGAAGCCGCAGTAGCGGAGGCGGCGCCCGGCACGCCGCGTCCGCGCTGCGCCATCTCCAGATTCGTGACCTGGCGTTCGAGCGACTGGATCTGCTTTTGCTGCTCGTCGACCACGCGCATAAGCATGTTGACGCGCTCCTCGACCGACTGATTCTGAAGTTCCTGGGCACCGGCCGAATGTGCGAGCACGAATAGCGCGGCGGCTACGGGTATGGCCGCGCGCTTCGGGCGCGGCGGTCCCGCTCTGGTCATCGAGTTCATTCTTGTTTCCCCCCCCGGGGTTTCGAGACGGGTGGCCGACCGGTCGTCGCGCAATCCGCTCCCGCGTGTAGCGATGTGCCTCATCCCTGCTGTGCCAGGTGCGGCGGGGCGCTCGCTGCTCTCTCCTCGTCAGTGCAAATTGCGCAACGCCTGCAGCACGCCGGTCTGCCGGATCATCGCGCCGCCCATCTGCTGCGTTTGCAGCGCGAGCGACAACTGATTGGCGACCTGCTGGTTATTGCCGGCGATCTGGAGCAACTGGGCGATTGCGCTTGCCTGTTGCGTGCTGCCAGGCACGATGTTCTGCGTGGCGATGCCGGCCGGTGTCCGCACCGTTACGTTGACGCTGTTATTGGCGAAACTGATGGCCGCCTGGATGCTGCCGTTCGCGTTCGTGGCGAACGCGGCGGGCTGGTTGCCCGCGGCCGGGACGCCCGGCTGCGGCGCGATGTTGCTCACGCTGTTGACCGCGCTGTTGCTGTATTCGACGATCGCGCTGTTGGTGCCGATGTTGCTGTTGCCCGCGACCTGGGTGATCTGCGACACGCCGTTGACCGCCACGTTCTGTCCACCCGTGGCGACCGCGGCGGGATCGGCGCCGCTGTTGTGCATGTTGGTGCCGCGGCGCGTATCGGCGACTCCGGCCTCGGTCTGGATCTGTGCGGTGAGCTGATTGGTGAAGTCGCGCGCGACCGTGAGCGCGCCCTGGGCAATGGCCGTGGCGCCATTCGGCAAGCGCCATTGGGTCAGCACGCTCAGGACGAACCCGGAAATCATGTCGCTGCCGGCATACTTGCCGGTCTGACTGGCGAGCACGTCGTCGCCGACACTCTCGCACTGGATGCCGTGCTGCGCGACGCTGCCGGGGCTCAGGAATGCCGGTGGCGTCGGGGCGTCGGTGCTGCCTGCGCTCGCATGACCGCAGGCGAGCGCGAGGAGCGCTGCCGTGACGCCACGGGGTGAGAGGCTGCGTTTCATGGCTTGATCAGGACATCAGAACATGACGGCCCGCTCGAGGCCGTAATCGACGAAGGGCGTCGCCGCCGTGCCGTTCGCCAGTGCATTGGCGCGCAGCTTCAGCGCAAGCGACTCGTTGTTCTGCAGCAAAGGAGAATCCTCCCTGAACGGTTTGCCGAGCACCGCGAAGACGAGACCGTTCCAGGTCTTGGCGAAGTCGCCTTCGGCGACGATGCGGTTGCCGAGCGCCGGGTCCGCGAGGAAGATGCGCCCGTCTTCGGCATGCTTGACGATCACGAAGTGCTCGTAGCCATTGATGTTCATGAGCACGAGCACGGGAATCTGCAGGTGATACAGCGCGTCGGTGTTGACACGGAACCCACGTCCGCGCAGGCCGATCGTCTCGACGAACTTCTTCATGTCGAGCATCGAAAAGCCGTTCTTCTGGACCACTTCCGGTGTCGAGAACGTCATCATCCGGCGGATCAGCTCCACTTCCGGAATGTCGATGCCGTAGCCGTACTTGAGGAGGGTCGCGAGGGCAGCCGCGCCACAGCTGTAGTCGAACTGCTGGGTGACGATGCTGCGGTAACGGATGTCCTTCATCGAGCGGATCGGCAACTTCACCGGCACGCCGATGAGATTAGTCGCGTCGATGCTCGACTGTGCGTGGGCGTGCGCACACAACGCGCACGCTGCGAGCGCTGCGACACAAGCCTTCAACGCCGGGAACCGGTCGAGCCCGGACATGGTTGCCTCCTGGCGAAATCGCGCCGGCTGCGGACGTCGCAGCCGGCGCGGGTCCTGGCGCTTACTTCGACACGGTCAGCGCGGCAATGGCGAGACCGTTGTGCTGCACGTTGCCCGCGCCACCAGCGATGTTCACGCCGATGTTGCCGCTTGCGCCGGCGAGCGCGTTCGGCGCCATCGAGGCGGTGCCGCCGAAGCTCCCGTTGAAGTTCAGGCCGGCGGACTGGCTGCTCTGGTCGGTGGCGACCATCGCTGCGCTATCCGGGGCCGACTTCCCGGTGCTGCTCGATGCGGCGAGGCTGTTGTTCTGCACGTTGCCCACGCCCGCGGCGATGTTCACGCCGATATTGCCGCTTGCGCCGGCGAGCGCATTGCTGCCGACCGACGCGTTGACGTTGAAGTTCTTGATCTTCGCGTTGCCGGCGGACGACTGGCTGTTGAAGATCTGTGCGTTGCCGAACACATTGCCCGCATCGATCATGGCGAGCGACGCTTCGTTGTTCTGCGCGTTGTCGACGCCTTCCGAGATGTTGATGCCGACATTGCCCGAGACGCCTGCGCCGGGCGCGCCGGTGCCGCCGATATTCGCGTCGAGCGAGCCGGCCGGAATGCCGTTGTAGTGCGTCGTGACCGCGCCGACCGTCGTGACGTCGGTGGTGTTGTCATGCGCCTGCACGTTCCAGTTGGCCGTGACCGAGTGCGAGTCGATGGAGCCGGATATCGAATAGCCGCTCGACTGCTCGTGGAAGGCCTGGTGGCCCGAGCCCTCGTTTGCCGAGAATCCCCAGGCGGCAGCCTGACCGGAACCCTGCGTGCCTTCGAAGTAGCCGGCGATGCCCGAGCCCTTCGCGTAGCTCGACGCGTGGTAGCCGCCGGAGAAGCCGCCCGCCACATAGCCTCCGCCGCCGCCCCAGTTCTTGTCGCCGTAGCTGTAGTGGCCATACGAGCCGCCGGCATGGCCGCCGCCCGATACATGGGCGCCCTGGCTCTGGTTCACGTCGTAGAAGTAGCCGCCGATACCGGAGCTTTGCTGGCTATATTCGTAGCCCCCGCCTGCCACGGCCGCCTTCTGGTTCGCGTAGGAATACCCCGATGATTCCTGGAAGCCTTGCGCACTCCCCGATGCCCTGAAATTCGTCTTCGTGACCGAAGCGGACGCGGTGCCGCCCGCGTCGACCGTCCGCGACGTGTTGTGGACGAAGGTGGTCACGCGACCCGTCGTGTACGTGCCCGTCGGCTGATTCGGCGTCAGCGTCACGGCGTCGAGGTTGACGCTCTGCGTGTTGTTGACGACCGCGCCGGTGGTGTTCGACACGTCGACGCAGCCGAACAGCAGGACGCCGCCCCACAGGTCGACGCCTTGATGGATGACGGTGGAATTGAAGATGTACGGATCCATCCCGCCGTGGGCGAAAACGCTGCCCGAGGAGACCGCGAGAACGGCCGCAGCGATGAGAGTGCGCTTCATGATGTCGCTCCGATACTGATTTGTTCAGTTAGAAAAGAGTGCCCGCCGGGGGACGGAGCACAAAACTGTTCGCCGTAGCATTACCGGCTCCGACGGTCTGGTTCACCTGCACGAGACCCGTCGCATTCCTGAATGCGGCACTGCCGATACGCGCTTCACGAATGCCATGGGTCTCGGCCGATCGACCCGGACCCCCGTTTGTCGCTGCCGCCGCGGACAGTTCCGCGTCCGAGGCGACATCCACACCGATCACACCAGTGCCGATCCGCGCACTGTTGCTCTGGATATTTCCCACGCCCGCAGCCTGGTTGACCATGACTGCACCCGACGCGTTAGCAAACGCGCCCTCGCCGATGCTCGCGCTCGCATTGCCGAGGCGCGCGCGTGCCCGCGCGTACTGTTCGCTGCCGATGCCGTTGGCCATGACCGGGCTGCCGCTCGTGACCGTGAGCTGATTGGCCTGCGCGTTGTTGAGCCCGGCTGCCTCGTTGACGGCGACCGCGCCGAGCGTGCCGTTTGCCGAGCCTGCGCCGATGTCGGCGCTCACGTTGTTGACCGTCTGCGCCTGCGCTGGTACTTCTGCGGCGCCTGCGCAGACGAGGCATGCGGCGAGCGCGAGCGTTGCCTGCTGCGGCCAGCGGGCGCACGTGCGGGGTGTGCGGGGTGTGCGGAGCGCGCTCATTTGATCGCTCCCAGGGCGGCGGCGAGCGGCGCGAGCGCGCCGGTCGCGCTGGACGAGATTGTGTTGCCGATGCCGCCCGGCTGGGCGCCCGCGCCCAGCGCCACATTGCTGCCGGTGTTGCGGCCGCTCAGGATGCCGGTGAGCGCCTGCATGCCCGCGGCGTTGGCGTTGGCCGGGCCGCCCGGTGCGACGCGAGCGGAGCCGCGCGCGTTCGTGAGATCGGCGTCGGAGGCGACGGCGGCCATCGCCGGATCGAAGCCGCTCGCGGGGAAGGTGGTCGCGCGCACGGCGACCGGATCCTGGCGCTTCGGCACGTTGGCGAAGGCGCTGCGCGGGGTGATGTCGCGCGCGACGATGATGTCGCCTGGATTCTCATCCTGTTGCGCCGACGCGACTGCTGAAACACCGGCTGCAAGGAATCCGCAGACAACGGCGGCGCCCCTGGCCGAACGCCGGCTGTGGGCCGGTGTCGTGATGCAGGCTGACATGCTGGTCTCCAACGAGTCCGGTCTGCGTGGCTCACGCCATGCCGGACGCCGTTCCGCGCTAGCGGTCCGGTTTACTTTCTCGTGTAATTAGCGATGTTTCCTTGCGCCGCCTGCGAGTTGTCGACCGGAACCGGCAACGGTGCGGGCGGGGCGATTTCATCCCACAGGGTGACGCTGCCGCCGCCGCGCATGAGCTGCGGCGTGGCCGCGACCATCAACATGCCGACCGCGCCGCCACGCTGGTGCGCGAGCGTCTGGTCGTCCAGCGGGCTGCCGGCTACCACGGGCGCGTCGGCGGGCGGTGTCGAGTCTTCAGCGAGCGCGCCGGTGTCCGCGCGCGCGCTGTCCGTCGGCGGCGGGCTCGTGTCGAGCGTCGCCGGGACGAGCGCGGGCGCGGACAACTTATGGACCGTTGCAGGAATGACATCGGCAGACGCGTCGGCGCGCACCTGGGCGGCGGGCGTACCGGCTGCGTTGTCCGCTGCGTTGTCCGGTGTTTGCGCGCGCACCGCCGGTGCAAGCCCGAACAGCGCCGCCGCCGCGAAGGCAGTAAGGGCTGCGGTGCCGCCGGTGACAGGGCGCCGGACGATGAGGTGTTTGAGTCGCATGGCGTATCTCCTCGTGCCGGAGATTTAGCGAAACGTGTGCCATGCGCCGCAATCCATTGATGTACTTCGGTGAGCGCTTTTTCCGCCGATTCTCGAATGGCGGATTTTCGCCAAAACGTTTCAGCGCTGAAACGTGAAGCCATTAAAACAGCGTGAAGTATTGCGTATGCAATACATTCTGGAAGCGCAACATTAATGACGGCGTTATGTTGGAATCAACTGCTTTATTAATTTTCCTGACGGCAATCAGTTGCGGCGGGCGCCGGAATCCTTTCCATCCGGCCCGTTTTGATTCGTCAGGCATAATTTCTAACCAGAAATGTTGCGCATAGAGTAAGCTTGATCAAAACACTCGTGAGCAAATTAGAATAAGACCCCCTCGGGGGCAATGACACACACGCCGCGTCTCGGGGTTTCATCGTCGCCAAAAGCATGTTCGTTCGCTTCGAATCGAGGCAGAATGAGCGGTGCTTTATGCTCCGTATCTGGGCATTCAGGTGCGTGTCGTCATTTTCAAACAATATGTCGGCGAGAGGATCTGAATAATGGAACCCGCAACGCGGCAACTGGTGTATGTATCACGCAGTCCAAGCGACGCGCTGAATGAGCGGTTCCACGAGCGCGGCTGGCAGGTGGAAGTGGTCGGCAACGCACGTGACGCGCGCAGGGTGCTGCGCGCCGGGTCGCCCGCGGGCGGCCTGCTGGACCTTTCCAGCCATTTCCATCTGGAGGAGATCGGCTCGTTCGAGCCGTGCCTCACGCTGCCCAACGTCGGCTGGGTCGCCGCCACGACGACCGGCCAGCTCCAGGACGCCACGCTGCGCCGCCTCGTGCGCGATTACTGTTTCGACTACGTAACGGTCCCATGGAGCGGCGAGCGCATCGTCGATTCCGTCGGTCACGCGTACGGCATGGTTTCGCTGGGCGAAGCAGCCTCGAACGACACGACGGGCGGCGCGGAAGGCGAGATGGTCGGCTCGTGCGAAGCGATGCTCGCGCTCTTTCGCTCCATCCGCAAGGTCGCCCTGACCGACGCGCCGGTCTTCATCTCGGGCGAGTCGGGCACCGGCAAGGAACTCACCGCAGTCGCCATTCACGAGCGCTCGTCGCGGCGCGGTGCGCCGTTCGTGCCGATCAACTGCGGCGCGATTCCGCCGCATCTGCTGCAGTCGGAACTGTTCGGCTACGAGCGCGGTGCATTCACGGGCGCGAACCAGCGCAAGATCGGGCGCGTCGAGGCGGCCAATGGCGGCACGCTCTTTCTCGATGAAATCGGCGACCTGCCGATGGAAAGCCAGGCGAGCCTGCTGCGCTTTCTCCAGGAGGGCAAGATCGAGCGCCTCGGCGGTCATCAGTCGATGCCGGTGGATGTGCGCATCATTTCGGCGACGCACGTCGACATGCGCGCCGCCATGGCCGAAGAGCGCTTCCGGCAGGATCTGTATCACCGCCTGTGCGTGCTGCAGATCGACGAGCCGCCGCTGCGCGCGCGCGGCAAGGACATCGAACTGCTCGCGCGGCACATGCTCGAGCGCTTCCGCAAGGACGGCAGCCGGCGTCTGCGCGGCTTCTCGCCCGACGCGATCGCGGCGCTCCACAACTACAGCTGGCCGGGCAACGTACGTGAACTGATCAACCGCGTGCGGCGCGCGATCGTGATGTCGGAAGGGCGCTCGATCACGGCGCGCGATCTCGAACTGGGCGACTACGTCGAGGTGATGCCGGTGTCGCTCGCGCAGGCGCGCGAGTCCGCCGAACGCCAGGCGATCGAACTCGCGCTCCTGCGCCATCGCGGGCGCCTCGGCGACGCCGCGCACGAACTCGGCATCTCGCGCGTGACGCTTTACCGGCTGCTGTGCGCGCACGGCATGCGCCACATGGAAAGCGAGCCGCTCTCGCCGCATCCGGGCGGGATGATTTCGGCGGCCGGCCTGTAAGTCCGGGTTGCGCCGCGCGCCACGGGCGGCGCGTGTCTCGTCCTGGTGCGTCTCGTTTTCCACGCGCGCCGCGTGCGCGTTCATGCGGCACCCGCTGGCACCAGCTTGCGGGGCCGGTTTTCCTGGCCCTGGCGGCGCGCTTGCTAAAATCGGGGTTTATCGATCCGAACCGGGTGCCGCGCGCCCGCCGAAGGGACCCCGCATGAAACAGTATCTCGAGCTTGTCCGCTCGATTCTCGACACCGGCACCTGGCAGGAAAACCGCACCGGCATCCGCACGATCAGCCAGCCCGGCGCCATGCTGCGCTTCGATCTCCAGCAGGGCTTTCCCGCCGTGACGACGAAAAAACTGGCGTTCAAGTCGGCGGTCGGCGAATTGATCGGCTTTTTGCGTGCGTCGAGCAGCGCGGCCGATTTTCGCGCGCTCGGCTGCAAGGTTTGGGACGCCAATGCCAACGACAACGCGCAGTGGCTCGCGAATCCGTATCGCGAGGGCACCGACGATCTCGGCGACGTCTACGGCGTGCAGTGGCGGCGCTGGCCGGCGTACAAGGTGCTCGACGCCGATACCGACGCTGCGGCGGCCCGCCTCGCCGACGCCGAAACGCGCGGCTACGCGCGCGTGGCGCAATTCGTCGAGGACGGCCGTCCGAAGGTCCTGCTTTACAAGGCCATCGACCAGTTGCGCCAGTGCCTCGACACGATCGTGAGCAACCCCACCGACCGGCGCATCTTGTTTCATGGCTGGAATCCGGCGGTGCTGGAAGAAATCGCGCTGCCCGCGTGCCACCTGCTGTACCAGTTCCTGCCGAATCCGGCGAAGCGCGAGATCTCGCTGTGCCTGTATATCCGCAGCAACGACGTGGGGCTCGGCACGCCGTTCAACCTGACCGAAGGGGCGGTGCTGCTGCACCTCGTCGGGCGCTTGACCGGCTATACGCCGCGCTGGTTCACGTACTTCATCGGCGACGCGCACATCTACGAAAACCAGCTCGACATGCTCAACGAGCAACTGCGCCGCGAGCCGTACGAGAGCCCGCAGCTCGCGATTTCGGAGCGCGTGCCGGAGTATGCGAAGACGGGCGTTTATGAGCCCGAGTGGCTGGAGAAAGTCGAGCCCGCCGACTTCTCGCTCGTCGGCTACCGGCATCACGAGCCGCTGACCGCGCCGATGGCGGTCTGATTCCTCGCTGCTTTTATCCCCGATAAAAAGCCGCAGTCCTGAAGAGGACTGCGGCTTTCTTGTTGACGCTGCCGCACGCCGCGATGCTGGCGCTTAGCCGTGTTGATGATCGTCGTGGCCGCGGTTCGCGTTCGGATTCGGATTCGGATGCGGCGCAGGGGCCGGGGCCGGAGCCGGATGCGGCTGGGGTTGCGGCTGCGGCTGCGGGTGGAACTCAGCTCGCGGCTGCGGTTGAGGCTGCGGTTGCGGGTGGAACTCCGGGCGCGGCTGCGGTTGAGGCTGCGGCTGCGGGTGGAACTCCGCGCGTGGCTGCGGTTGAGGCTGCGGCTGCGGGCGGAACTCCGCGCGTGGCTGCGGTTGAGGCTGAGGCTGCGGGCGGAACTCCGCACGCGGCTGCGGTTGAGGCTGAGGCTGCGGGCGGAACTCAGCGCGCGGCTGCGGTTGAGGCTGCGGTTGCGGGTGGAACTCAGCACGCGGCTGCGGTTGAGGCTGCGGCTGGAATGCCGCATGTTGCTCTGGCGGTTGCGGACGAACCTCAGGACGCGCTTGCTGCTGCCGCGGCTGCGACGGCTGCGACGGCTGCGGCATGCGTTCGGGCGCGGCTTCGCGCACCTGGGGCTGCGGCTGGCCGCGGGAGACGTCGCGCGGCTGTTGCATCGCGAATTGCGGCGAGCGGTTGTTCTCGCGCGCGGCGGGCTGGTCGCGCGAGGCCATCGGTGCATGCGGCTGCGTCCACATCGGCTGATGCGTTTCAACCGGCGCCGCGTTCGGTGCGCGGCCCGGCTCGCGAGCGGGCGCACCAGCCATACCGCCGGGCATGGCCTCAGTCGGCCGGCCCGCAAACTGCGGCGGGCGCGGCACGCCGTGGTCCTGCGTTGCCGGAGCCGGACCGCGCGGATTCGCCATTGCGGGCACCATTCCCGCCTGGGCATGTCCCTGCACGGGCGCACGCGCGGCGAAATCGGGCGCACGGCCGGGCTGCGGCGCCACGCTGCCGGGCCGTCCGTTCTCGGCGATCACCGGCGAATGCGGCGGCACCACGCGCACGTTCTGCTGGCCCCATGTGCGCTGCGGCGCGCCGAACGGCGCATGCGTGGGCGCGGAAGCACGCACGACCGGCGCGCCCGCGCCCGGCACCGTGCCGTGCTCGCGCGCGAAGCGTTGGGCGAGATTGTCGTGCAACGCAGGCGGTGTAACTGGAACGCGCGTCGCCACGACCTGGCGCTGTGCGAGCGCACCCGGCGGACGATAGTCGGCGCGTCGCATGTTGCCGCCGAAGCTGCCCGACACCGGCGCGATGCCCGGCGTGCCCGATGCGATGTGCGCGCCGCGCCATTGCTGCGGATCGACGCGCTGCGCGAAGCGCGCAACCGGCTGGCCGTGGACGAACGCCGTCGCGGGCACCGCCGTCACTGCGCCTGGGACGCGATAGTTCACGTACGTATTGTTCACGTACGTATTGCGGATGTTGATGTTGTTGACGACGGTCCGGTTCACCCGCTCGTAGTAGTGCGGGCTCCAGTCCGCCGAGCGCGGATGCCACGGCTCGCCCGGGCCGAGCGCGAACCACGCGACGCCTGCCGCCGCAATGCCGCCGCTGCTCAGTGCGATGCTCCAGTCGGGGCCGCCGTCTCCGCCGCCGACGAAGGCGACGAGCGCAGGTGCATAGACCGGCGGTTCGCTCTCGACCATCGGACCCGGAACCCAGGCCCACTCATCGTCGATATTGGCCCAGCGTCCGTAGTGGTAGGGCGCGAACCCCCAGGGCGCGTCGTCGACCCACGTCCAGCCCCACGGCGCCTGCCAGACCCACTGGCCGTCGTGATACGGCGCCCAGCCCTCGGGCTGCGCGTTCGGTTCCCAGACTTCGCCGTATTGCGGGTCGTCGTGCCAGGTGCCGTTGGCGTCGAGGTCCTGATAGCCCGGCATGTCGCGCGAAACATAGCGCGCCGAGATCGAGCGGTCCTCCGCGGCGTCGCGCGCGAGCGCCCAACGATCGAATGAATCGGGCGGCGGCGCGGGCTCGGCGGCCTCCTCCTGCAGGTCGGTTCCGGCGAAGCGGATCTGCTGGCCCGCCGACATCGGCAACTGGCCGTTCTCGCCGTAGACCGTCGCACTGCCGCTACGCACCGTTACCGTCGTCGAACTGCCGTCCGGCGCCACGTCGACGCGATAGTCGCCGGGGCCGTTCACGCCAAGCGCGAGATTCGGCGTGTCGATCTCCCAGGAGGTGCCGCGGGGCAGTTCGCGCACCCGCGTCGAGAGCGTGCCTTGCGCGACCTTCAACTGGGCTGTCGAATCGTCGAGATTCAGGACGTCGACGCTCGTTTGTGCGCCGACGCGCACCGCCGTCGATCCGATGTGCAACTCCGAGCGCGCGTTTGCGTCGTCCCAGAGCTGGTCGCCGGTCGTGAGCGGGCGGTTGAGCTGCGCGTAGGACCAGTCGGTCGCGCCTGCCGGTTCGGTCGTGACGGGGCCCGCCATGTAGTCGAGCCGCGCGACGCGTCCTGGCGGATCGATGCCGGCGCTCTGGGCGACGGGTGCGCCGCTGGGCGCCGACTGCGCGAACGTCGGCGCCGCAGCGAGATTCATCGCCGCCAGCGCGGCGCAGGCGATGAGCGTGAGGCCGGTGGTCCGGCGGAACTGGATGATCGTAGCGGTGCGGTGCTTCACGTTGTTTCTCCACGGTACGCCTTCTAGTTCGGCGTGCTCTGTCAGGAACTGTAGCGGCCCCGCTTGTTTCCATGCGCGCGGAATTGTAATGGGTCATCCTCGATATGTAACAGAACGTGTGCCGCCCACCGCGCGTGCAGGATCGCGCGGGAAAAGCGCCGGTTTTGGGGGCGAAAACGCAGGCGAAAACGCAGATGCAATGACCGGCTATGCGGCGCAATCGCGGGATGGCAACGCGTCAGCTCGCAGTAAGCGCGTCGAACGCGCGCTGACCCTTCGGCGTGATGCGCAGCACGCGCGGCAGGCTCGCGCGTTCGACCCAGCCGCCCGCGATCCACGCGTCGAGCAGTGCCGCGCCCAGTGCGCCGCCAAGGTGCGGCCGCCGCTCGCTCCAGTCGAGGCAGGTACACGCGAAGCGGCGGCGGCGCGAGCGCAGCGCGCCGATGTCCACGCCCCAGTCGCGCAGGCGCGCGGCGCCGTCGGGTGTCGCGTCGATGTTCTCGCCTTCGCGCACCAGCACGCCGTCGCCGACCAGCCGCTCGAACACTTGCACCGCGACTTCGCCCGCCATGTGGTCGTAGCAGGTGCGTGCATGGCGCATTTCGAGCGGCACGGTGCGCGCGGGCTTCGTTGCGGGCAATGTCGCGGTGCTCACCTGGGCGACATTCATCAGCGCTTCGATCGCCGCGGCGACATCGGGCGTCGCGATCCGGTAGTAGCGGTGACGGCCGCGCACGTCGAGTGCGAGCAGGCCGCCGTCGGTGAGGCGCGCGAGGTGTGCGCTCGCAGCCGATGGCGAAAGGCCCGCGATCAGCGTGAGTTCGCCGGCCGGGCGGGCGCTGCCGTCCATCAGCGCCCACAGCATGGCGGCGCGCCCGGGATCGGCGAGCAGCGCGCCGATGCGCGAGAGACCGGGAAAGTGGCGGGTATCGGCGGCGGGTGTGGCTGGCATGGCGATTCCTCTATGGTGGTCCGGCGGCGGCATGCGGGTGCTCGTGGGCGCCCGCTGGCGTGCGCGGGGGTGTGCGGGGGTGCGTATAACGTCACTTTAGCCGCACGCAGCATTCGACGTTTCAGTGCGACATGAAATATCGAACGCGGCTTTCGTGCAGGCCGCATGCCCACGGCGCTAGAATTCAGGTTCTTATTCGGACTTCACCCACTGCAATGAGGCGTCTTCTTGCCATCGCGGCCGCGTGCTCGCTCGCGATTCTCTGCACGGCCTGCGCCGGCGGCTCCATGCCGTCGAGCGACGCAAGCGGCATCACGATGTACGGCACGCTCGACGAAGGCATCGTCATCCGCCACTGATCGCGGCGCTTGAGCACCGCGTTGGCTGGCGGAACTTGAAGCAAAATTGACGAGACTGCCTACCGCATCACCATCGCCTCGCTGGCGGGCGGCGTGCTGCCGACCTTCGCGGGCCTGCCGGTCGTCACGGAGCGGCTCGACGCGCTTGACTGCGCCAGCATCGATACGCTGATCGTGCCGGGCATCCCCATCGACGACACGACGCGCCTGCAGCCCGAACTCGTCGCCTGGATTGCCGCTTGCGCACCGCGCGTGCGGCGTGTCGCGTCGATCTGCACGGGGGCGTTCTATCTCGCGGCGGCGGGGCTGCTCGACGGACGCCGCGCGACGACGCACTGGTGCAACGCGGAGCAGCTGAAGCGGCGCTTTCCGGCGGTCGATGTCGATCCCGATCCGATCTTCCTGTGCGATGTGCGCGGCTCGAGCGTCGTCTGGACGTCGGCGGGCGTGACGGCGGGCATCGACCTCGCGCTGGCGCTCATCGAAGAGGATTGCGGGCATGCCGTGGCGATCGAGGCTGCGCGGCGGCTTGTCGTGTTCATAAAGCGGCCCGGCGGCCAGGCGCAGTTCAGCGAGCCGCTGGCCGCGCAGATGTCGGCGGGCGGCGCCTTCGACGCGTTGCACGGCTGGATGGCGGCGAATCTGCATCGGGAACTGAGCGTCGATCGTCTGGCCGAGGCGGCGCGCATGAGTCCGCGCACCTTCGCGCGCCGCTATGTCGAGGCGGTGGGACGCACGCCCGCCCGCACCGTGGCGGCGATGCGCGTCGAAGCCGCCGCGCATGCGCTCCTCCAGTCGCGTCGGCCGCTCAAGCGGATCGCCGCCGATTGCGGCTTCGGCAGCGAACAGAATCTGCGGCGCGCGTTCGAGCGCTCGTATGGCGTGTTGCCGCTCGATTACCGGGCGCGTTTCGCGGCGGCGTAGTTCCACACGCGGTTCTACACGCGGTTCCACATTCTTCTGCACATTTCTTGCGCGGTTTTTCCGCGCTTTTTCCCGCGTTTCTGATAGGGCTTTCCGTGCCGCGCCGTTCGTGGGACGCTTGCCGTACGGCGCGTGCCCGATGGGGCACGCGCAGGCGCAGCGCCGCGATGGCTACGCCCGTATAATCGACGCCTCCCGAGACAACCCTCCGCGCGAGCGGACATCCCACGAGCGGAGCCCATCATGAGTACGCCATCCCAGCCGCTGGACCGTTCGGAAACGACGTTTCGCTTCCTTGCCGAGCCGACCTCGGTGAATTTCGGCGGCAAAGTGCACGGCGGTGCGCTGATGAAATGGATCGACGAAACCGCCTACGCGTGCGCCGCCGTCTGGTCGGGCCGCTATTGCGTGACGGTGAGCGTCGGCAATATCCGCTTTCGCCGGCCGATTCAGGTCGGCAACATGGTCGAGCTGCGCGCGCGCGTCGTCGCGACGGGCCGCACGTCGATGCACATTCACATCACCGTGCACGCGGGCGATCCGAAGAGCGGCCAGTTGCGGCTCACGACCGATTGCCTGATCGTTTTCGTCGCCGTCGACGAAAACAACAATCCGATTCCGGTGCCGTCGTTCGTGCCGGAAACCGACGAGCAGAAACGTCTCGCCAAATACGCGCTCGACGTGAAGGAAGCGCTCGACGCGATCGTCGAACTGAAACCCGACGAAGTCGCGAAGGGCGTCGTTTAGCGCGTCTTTCAGGGCTTCGTTTGAAGCCGCGATAAAAGCGGGCGGCCTGGGCCGCCCGTTTGCATGTTTGCGCGCGTGTGAAGGTGCGTGCGCAATGAACGCCGCTACGTCCTCAGATTTCCGACCATCTCCTCGGGACGCACCCACAGATCGAACTCCTGTTCGGTGACATGGCCGAGCGCGAGCGCCGCGGCCTTGAGCGTCGTGCCTTCCTTGTGCGCCTTCTTGGCGATCTGCGCCGCCTTGTCGTAGCCGATGTGCGGATTGAGGGCGGTGACGAGCATCAGCGATTCGTTGAGCAGCGTGTCGATGCGCGCGCGGTTCGGCTCGATGCCCACGGCGCAATGATCGTTGAAGGAGAGCGCGCCGTCCGCGAGCAGGCGAATCGACTGCAGCACGTTATGCGCGATCATCGGGCGAAATACGTTCAATTCGAAGTTGCCGCTCGCGCCGCCCACATTCACGGCGACGTCGTTGCCGAACACCTGGCAGCAGAGCATGGTGACTGCTTCGGATTGCGTCGGATTCACCTTGCCTGGCATGATCGAACTGCCGGGCTCATTCTCGGGAATCGACAATTCGCCCAGCCCGCAGCGCGGTCCGCTCGCGAGCCAGCGAATATCGTTGGCGATTTTCATGAGGCTCGCGGCGACGGTCTTGAGCGCGCCGTGCGCGAATACCAGCGCATCGGCGGCGGCCATCACCTCGAACTTGCTCGGCGCCGTCACGAAGGGCACGCCGGTAAGCCTGCCGATCGTTTCGGCCACCTTCTGCGCGAACTGCGGGTGCGCGTTCAGCCCCGTGCCGACTGCCGTGCCGCCCTGCGCGAGTTCGTACAGATGCGGCAGTGCCGATTGCACATGGCGGATGCCCTGGTCGAGCTGCGCGACATAGCCGGAAAACTCCTGGCCGAGCGTGAGCGGCGTGGCGTCCTGCAGGTGCGTGCGGCCGATCTTCACGATGTCGGCGAAAGCCCGTGATTTGCCGTCGAGCGTGTCGCGCAGCGTCTTCAACGCGGGCAGCAGATGCTTGACGATGCCGTACGCGGCGGCGACGTGCATCGCCGTGGGGAACACGTCGTTCGACGACTGGCCGCGGTTCACGTCGTCGTTCGGATGGACGAGGCGCGCTTCGCCGCGCTCGCCGCCCAGAATCTCGCTTGCGCGGTTTGCGATCACCTCGTTGAGGTTCATGTTGGTCTGCGTGCCGGAGCCGGTTTGCCAGACCGCGAGCGGGAATTCGCCGGGATGTTTGCCGGCGATGATCTCGTCGGCGGCCTGCATGATGGCGTGCGCCTTTTTCTCGTCGAGCACGCCGAGCCCGAGATTCACCTCGGCCGCCGCGCGCTTGATCGTGGCCAGCGCGGTGATCAGCTCCGGCGACTGCTTCTCGGTGGAAATGCGGAAATTCTGCAGGGAGCGCTGCGTCTGCGCGCCCCAGAGGCGCGCGGCCGGCACGGCGATTTCGCCGAACGTGTCGCGTTCCATTCTTGTGTCTTCGGTCATGGTCCACTCCGATGGATGGTGCGGTGCCGACTCGCGGGGTCGAAGCCCGACGTCGGATCGCGCACTCACAGCGCGCGGTCGGCGTTTGCAGTCGAAGCTCGCGGTTAAAGCCCGTGGTTAAAGCTAGCGGTTAAAGCTCGCAGTTAAAGCTGATTGTCGAGCGGCAACAGCAAGAATAGCCCGGTTAGGACATTCCGGTAGAAACCCGCGTGGGGATCGAGGTTGTAGGTGTGAACCACGCCGTTCTCCACGTCGGTCCACACGAGCGGCGAATGCGCCGCGGTGTTGCCCGTGAGCTGCGCACGTTCTTCGGGCGTGGCGAGCGTCACGCGGTAGCTGAGTTCGGGCGAAGTCGCGCGCGCGAAATAGCTGGCGACTTCGTGTGCGAGCGTGGGGCTGTCGATCGTGAGCGCGAGTTCGGTGTTGAGTCGCGCCGAGCGCGGATCGAGATTGAGCGAGCCGATTACGAGCGTGCGCTCGTCGATCACGTAAGCCTTCGCGTGCAGGCTCGCTCGCGAGCCCGAACCCGCGATGCCGCGCAGGCGCAGGTTCCGCCGCTCGGGATGGGTCGGCTTGAACTCGTAGAGTTCGGCGCCCGCGCGCAGAAGCGGCACGCGGTAGGGGCTATAGCCGGCCTGCACGACGATGGCGTCGGTCGCGGCGAGCGAATTGGTGAGGAACGCGACGCGCACGCCGCGCGCGCTCAGCTTGCGCACTTCCTGCACGCCCGTATCGTGCGGCACGAAATACGGCGTGAACACGAGCACGCTCGTCTGCGCGGTGCGGATGCGCTCGATCAGCGAGCGCATCGCGTCGCCTGGCTGCGCGCTCTGCGTCTCTTGTGCGTTGGCGATCTTGCCGGGCGAATCGGCGACGAACGTGCAATCCGCCCAGTCGAGCCCCAACTGGTGCCCGGCGATCTGCGCGGCAAGCGGCGTGGCGTTCAGCGGCTTTGCATCGTAGGGGGCGGCGTTGTTGTGCCAGTGCGCGCGCAACATGTTGCGCGCGTTGTCGAGCTCGTGCGGATCGAAGGTCTGGTGATTCAGCGCGCTGAGCGGATACGACATGCTGCTGTTCCAGTAGTCGTCGAAACTCGCCGACACCCGCGCGGCGACCGGACCCGCCGCGAGCACGTCGAGGTCGGTGAACTGCAGCGTCGGGCTTGCGCTGAAGTACTCGTCCCCGAGATTGCGGCCGCCGACGATCGCCAACTGGTTGTCGACGATCATCGCCTTGTTGTGCATGCGGCGCGTGAACTGGTCGAGGTTGGTGAACAGGTTTGCCGTGCGCGTGAACATGCTCTCCTGCGCGCTGCCGTACGGATTGAACACGCGGATCTCGATCAGCGGGTGCGTGTTCAGCGCGGCCATCAGGCTGTCGATGTCGTGGAAGTTCAGATCGTCGACGAGCATGCGCACGCGCACGCCGCGATCGGCCGCGTAGAGCGCCGCGCCGAGCAGCAGCTTGCCGGTCGTGTCCTCGTTCGCGATGTAGTACTGCAGATCGAGCGTGCGCGTGGCCGCGCGGGCGAGTGCGATGCGCATCTGGAGCGCGTCGGTGCCCGTCGCGAGCAGGCGGAAACCCGACTGTCCCGGATGCGCGGTCTCGGGCGCTGCGAGCGCGGCGTGAAGCGGCGTATCGGCCGAGGGCGACAGTGCGTGCGTGGTCTGGCGCGGGAGTGCCGTGGCGGGCGGACGTGTCGCGCACGCTGTGACGAGTGAGGCGCAAAGCACAACGAGACATGCATGGATGAAGCGCGCGATGCGCGGTGTGCGGCGCACGCGGGAGCGGGCGGGGGACGGCGAGACGCGCTGCGCGTGCGCGGCCGCGCGGTTGCGGCACGTCGAGGAATCGGTCAGGGCTGGATGCGCGGTCAAGCAGAGTCTCCGGGGCGAACGAGGTGCGCAGCGTTTCGTTTTCGTTTCACGGCGTTCGCGAGGATTCTACGGGAAGCGGCGCGGCGGGCGCCGCGAGCCGTCCCGACGGCAACTGTCGTTTCAGATCGGCTGGAAACGTCGGGATCCGGGCGCACGCGACACTGCATTCGTCCTGAACGAATGGAGATGGCGATGCATGCAGCGAAGCCTGTGACGACCTTGAACGTCGCACGCGGAACGTGCCGCACATAGCGTGCCGCGCGTGGATCACGGAGAGCCTATGACTATTCTTTCATAATGCTTTCATGATCCATCTGTAGCCTTCTGAAAATTCGACGGTGAATGCTGATAAAAATGAAGCGAATTTCTTTTCCTGCAGCAGAATCCTGTCTGGGCCCTCTACACATCGCCGAATTATTAGGACTCCGATTGGGGAAATTGCGCGAAAACAGCCGGGCGCATCTTATCTTCACTCATTAAAAATGATTATGAAGTTTTGGAAACCCGGCTTCCGTCGGTGCGGTGACGGAAGGTAACGCATCGGTGGATTTGCATCTTTAGAATAAGGCTGCATCGATAGGGGTTTGTATTTCCGATTCAGCTATAAAGGATTGTCACTCGCATTTTCATAAGCAATATCTGCATTCAGTGCATCCTTCCGATGCCACATTCGACGAAACACTTGCGCGCTTGAGCACCATCTGAATTATCGCGGATGGCCTGGCGCGGTATCGCGAGTTCACCATCGATTACCAGGTAGAACGAAAATTGTAATAAGCCATGTTGAACTACGTCAGCGCATTAGTTTTTCTTTCCGCGTTGCTGCACGCTTCGTGGAACGCAATTCTGCACGGCAATCGCGACCGCTTCGTTTCGATGGCGTGGATGAGCATCGGTGTCGGCGGCGTTGCAGCGGTTGCCGTCACGCTCCTGCCCCTTCCCGACGCTTCCGCGTGGCCGTTCGTCATCGCATCGGGCATCGCGCACATTTTCTACAACCTCGGGCTTGTTTATGCGTATCGACGCGGAGATTTAGGCGTTGTTTATCCGATCGCCCGAGGTGCGTCGCCGCTGCTGGTGGCGTTGGGCGCAACCCTCGTCACCGGAGAGACGCTCGGTCTGGCGAAAATCGTCGGCGTATGTCTGGTATCGGCAGGGATCGTGACGCTTGCGTTCGAGCGCAGGCAGCTCTCGCGATCGACCTTCGTCGCCGCGCTGGCCACCGGCGTCATGATCGCGCTGTACACCGTGATCGATGGCGTCGGAGTCCGGCTATCCGGCAACGCCGTGTCGTATAACGCGTGGACGTTTCTATCCTATCTGGCGCTACCGCCCATCTTCATTGCTCGTCGCGGCTTGCGCGCGCTGAAAGTGCCGTCAATCGAAATCTCAAGCTCCGTGGCCGGAGGGCTGGTCTCGATCACGGCATACGGCATCGTGGTGTGGGCGATGCAGTTCGGCACGATGGGGGGAGTCTCCGCCATCCGCGAAACGAGCGTGGTGTTCGCCGTAATCATCGGGCGGATATTTTTTCACGAAAAGTTGACCGCGAAACGCCTTCTTTCGTGCATCGTCATCGCGAGCGGCGCAATTTATATCGGTAGTTGAGCGTGCGGCGGGCTGCCCAGGGAATCGTCGAGGCCGGTTGCCTAAGACTGCTTCATGACGACCCGGAGGGGCGGCCAGATCGTTGCCGTTGGTGCTGTCGGCAGCGCCACGCTGGCGGGCCGGGCTGCACGCGCGGCGCGCACCGAGCCTGAGCCGCCCGGCGCTTCAGCCGCGCGCCGCGGATCCAGCGTCGCGGCGCAGGCTCATGCGGTGAAAGCGTAACGTCATCAGGAGCGCAACCGTGGCGAGCCCGGCGGCGAGGCCCCACCAGAGGCCGCGCGCACCAAGGCCGAAGTGGAACGCGAGCACATAGCCCGTGGGAAAGCCGATGCCCCAGTAGCCGAGCGTGGCCGCCAGCATCGGAATACGCGTGTCTTTGAGCCCGCGCAGGCAGCCCGAACCCACCGTCTGCACGCCGTCGACGATCTGGAACAGCGCGGCCACACCGAGCAGCGACGTTGCGAGTGCGACGGTTGCCGCGTTGGCGGGGTCGTCCAGATGCAGGTACAGGCCGACGATCCAGCGCGGCGCGAGCACCATCACGAGCGCCGACATCGACATGAATCCCACGCCGAGCCCGAGCGCGGCGAATCCCGCATGGCGCGCCGCGTGCGGTTGTCCCGCGCCGGCCCAATAGCCGACGCGCACGTTGGCCGCCTGGCCGATCGCGAGCGGCACCATGAACGACACCGATGCGACGTTCAGTGCGATCTGGTGCGCCGCGAGCGGCATGGCGCCGAGCAGGCCCATCAGCAGGCCGGTGGCGAGGAACAGCGTGGCTTCGACGGCGTAGGTGATCGCGACCGGCCAGCCGATCGAGACGAGTTCGCCCATCAGCGGTGCTGTGGGCCGCCGCGCAGCGACGAAATGCTGGTGCGAGGGCCGCAGGTGCAAGAGCGCCATCAGCACGATGGCGATGAGCCAGACCGTGATCGCGGTGGCTGCCGCCGAGCCGAGGAACCCGAGCCGCGGCAGGCCCCACACGCCGTGGATGAGCCCGTAGTTGAGGAAACCGTTGACGAACACGCACGCAATCGACACCCAGAGCAGCCGTTTTCCGGCTCCGATCGCGGGCAGGAACGAGCGCATGAGCCCCACGCCGATCAGGCTCGCGGGCGCGCCCCAGCGCAGCACGGCTGCGTATTCGCCGACGTGATGCGCAAGCAGCGCCGGCTCGCCGAGTGCGAGCAGGATGGGCGTGGCAAACGAGAGCAGCGCGAAGGCGGGCAGCGCGAGCATCAGCGAGAGCGCGAAACCGGTCCAGTAGATGTGCGGAACGTGGCTCTCGTTGTCCGCGCCGCGCGCCTGCGCGACGCTCACGCTCACCGAGGTCAGCACGCCCTGCAGCACCGTCACGACGACGAAGAACAGGTTTGCGCCGAGCCCGCCTGCGGCGAGCGCGTCGGAGCCGAGCGAGCCGAGCAGCACCGTATCGGTGACGCCCATTGCCATCTGCGAAAGCTGCGCGATGGCGAGCGGCGCGGCAAGACGGGCGGTGTCGGCGGCGTGGCGGGTCAGCGTGGGCGGCGCGATGGCGCGCGCGGCGAGCGTCGGTCGAGTCATGAAAAGCAAGCGGCGCGAAAAATCGCGCCGCGTATACGTTAGAGAGGAGAGGGCGTTCTGTCGAAGCTGACAGCTTATGGCGGGAACGCCGCGTTGTCGATCATGAAGCCCATTTTTGGTGCGAATTCTTTCAATCGGCCTGGTTCAATCGGCTTCAAGCACGGCGATGCGCGTGTCGCCGAGCAGCACCACCTGGCCCGCGCGAATCTTGCAGGTCTTGCGCAGTTCGACTTCGCCGTCCACCTTGACCGTGCCCGACGCGACGATCTGTTTGGCCGAGCCGCCGCTATCGGCGAGTCCGGTGATCTTCAGGAGGTTGTGCAGTTCGACGAAATCGCCGGTCAGCGTGAAATCGAGGTTGGGCATGGCGTGTACGGTTCTCCTGCCATTCAGGGGGCAGGAATTGGGTGAGTCGAAGGGTTCGCATCATAAGCCATGTAATACGCGTTGACCCAGCGATGATGTTCTCGCACACAACATGGCTTCGGAGCGCTTTAGAGAGGATACGCCGTGGCGCGCTGCGCCGAACCGCCGCCGTTCGGCCATAAATGCCGCCAGATCGCGGTGCGAACGGCGCTTGCGGGCGCGGGGTGTATGGATATACAGTATGCGTCGCCGCCCCCGATCCCTGACGCCCACTGCCGTGTCCACCGTTGTCGAAAACCCCGCCCCGAGCACCGCCGCCTGGCTCGCGAAGCTCAACGACGCGCAGCGCGCCGCCGTCGAACATGGCGGCCCCGGCGCATTCGCGCCGGGCGCGGCGCTGCCGCCGCCGCTCCTCGTCATCGCGGGCGCGGGTTCGGGCAAGACCAATACGCTCGCTCATCGCGTCGCGCATCTGGTCGTCAACGGCGCTGATCCACACCGTATCCTGCTGCTAACGTTCTCGCGGCGCGCAGCGCTCGAAATGACGCGCCGCGTCGGCCGCATCGCCGCCGGTGTGCCAGGCGCGGCGGCTACGCTCGCCCAGGGGCTCACGTGGGCGGGCACGTTTCACGGTATCGGCGCGCGCCTGCTGCGCGAGTACGCCGAACACATCGGCTTGTCGCCCGCGTTCACGATCAACGACCGCGAGGATTCCGCCGATCTGATGAACCTCGTGCGCCATGAGCTGGGTTTGTCGGCGAAAGACAAGCGCTTCCCGTCGAAGTCCACGTGTCTTGCCATCTACTCGCGGGTTGTCAACACCACGGATACGCTCACGGACGTCCTCAGCCGGGCGTTCACGTGGTGCCTCGAATGGGAGCCGCAACTGCGCGCGCTCTTCGCGGCGTACGTCGATGCGAAGCAGAAACAGAACGTCCTCGACTACGACGACCTGCTGCTCTACTGGGCGCACATGGCTGCCGAACCGTCGATTGCTGCCGATCTCGCGGCCCGCTTCGATCACGTTCTGGTCGACGAGTATCAGGACACCAACCGCCTGCAGGCCGCGATCCTGCTCGCGCTCAAACCGGACGGGCGCGGGCTCACGGTGGTCGGCGACGACGCGCAGGCGATCTATTCGTTTCGCGGCGCGACCGTGCGCAACATCCTCGACTTCCCGGCGCAGTTCGATCCGCCTGCGCGCCAGGTGACGCTCGAGCGCAACTACCGCTCGACGCAGCCGATTCTCGCCGCGTCCAACGCCGTGATCGACGCCGCACGCGAGCGCTTCACGAAGAACCTCTGGAGCGAGCAGGTATCGGCGCAGCGTCCGCGTCTCGTGACCGTCGCCGATGAAGCCACCCAGGCGCGCTATGTCGTCGAGCAGATTCTCGCGGCGCGCGAGGAGGGCATGAAGCTCAAGCAGCAGGCCGTGCTGTTTCGCGCCGCACACCACAGCGCGACGCTCGAAATCGAACTCGCGCGCCGCAACATTCCGTTCGTGAAGTTCGGCGGACTGCGCTTTCTCGATGCTGCGCACGTCAAGGATGTGCTCGCGGTGCTGCGCTGGGCCGAGAATCCGCTCGACCGCGTCGCGGGCTTTCGCGTGACCCAGTTGATGCCGGGCGTCGGTCCTGCAACGGCGGCGCGGCTGCTCGACCAGGTTGCGGCGTGCACGGGCGCGTACCGCGCCGCCGAGGCGCTCGCCGCGTTCGCGCCGCCGCCGCGCGCGGCGGCCGACTGGGCCGCGTTCGTCGCCCTGATTGACAACATCGGTACGCGTGCGACGCCGTGGCCCGCCGAATTCGAGCTGGTGCGGCGCTGGTACGAGCCGCATCTGGAGCGCAATCACGAAGACGCGTCCGCGCGCCTCGCGGACCTGCTGCAAATGGAGAGCATCGCGAGTACCTACGCGTCGCGCGAGCGCTTCCTCACGGAACTCACGCTCGATCCGCCCGATGCGACGAGCGCCGAATCGGCCGATCCGCTGCTCGACGAGGACTATCTGATTCTCTCGACGATCCATTCGGCCAAAGGCCAGGAGTGGCGCAACGTATTCGTGCTCAACGGCGTGGACGGCTGCATTCCGTCCGATCTGGGCGCGGGCAGCGACGAGGAACTCGAGGAAGAGCGGCGTCTGCTGTATGTGGCGATGACGCGCGCGAAGGAAGATCTGCACATCGTCGTGCCGCAGCGCTTCTACGTGCACAACCAGACTGCGTCGGGCGACCGCCATGTCTGGGCGTCGCGGACGCGTTTCATTGCGGCGTCCGCTCTGCCGCTCTTCGAGTCGTGTGCCTGGCCGCCCGCGCCCGTGGTGACGGCGCCGGGCGCGGCGGGCCTCGCGGCCGCCGCGAAAGCAAAGATCGAGATCGGCGCGAAGCTCCGGAAGATGTGGGAGTAGGCCGCTTCAGCGTGGGCGCCGGCCGGTTTGATGCAACTTGGTGCGACTCAGTGCAACTTAGTGGGATTGGCCGTGGCCGTGCGGTTCGTTGTTCCGGGGCGGGATGAACACGTTGCGCAACCAGGCGGCGAGGCGCGAGAAGAGGTCGTCGGGTTCCTCGACGAAAATCTCCGGCTTTAACAGGCGCAGATACTCGACGATCTGCTGTGCTTCCTGCTTCTGGAACGCGCCGTGGTTGATCGCGAGGCGCAGCAGCCCGCGCAGTTCGCCCAGGCGCTCGCGCGCGGTGCTGCCGGTGCTCGTTTCGCAGCCGATTTTCGCTTCGTAGATGCGCTGGCGCATCGATTCGGAGAGGCGCCACGCGGGCGTCTGCATCGTCTCTTCGAGCACCCGCATGTCCTGCACGGACGCCTTGATCTGCGCCGCGAGCGGATCGATCAGCATCGATTCGCCCTGCGCCTCGGTGACGATCGCCTCGGCCCAATCGCGGCACTGCTTGGTCAGCTCCTCGGGCGTCCACTCGGGGCGCGACGCAAAGCCGAAGCCGAATGCGGTCGCCTGCCGCATCAGGATCGAGACCACCTCGGGGAATTCCTTGTCGAGCGTGCGCTTGGCCCAGGCATACTGCCCGCCCGCCAACATGCGCTGCACCGCGTGCTCGGTGAGCGGCACCATGTTGTCGAGCAGCTTGGCGCGCAGGAAGTCCTCGAACGACGGCGTCGCGAACTGCGGATCGAGCTTAAGCGACACGCGCAAGAAGGCTTCGAAGTCCTTGCGCAGCGTTGCAAGCGTTTCGTCCTTGAGATTGAGGGTGATGTGCCCCATGTGGTCGTCCCGTGTAATCCGTGCCGTATTGCATCGTGCCGGCGCAAGATGCACCGCGAGCAGGAACCACCGGCCGCGAGTACGTGGTCAATGGCGCCAAAGCAGGCTTTGACGGGATTAACGGCGAAACGAAAGGAAACTTGAGCGGGGACGCGCGGGCCGCGCCTGGCGCGGCGATCCCGCCTGCGTTTTTGCTCGCGGTTTGCTGGCGTTTTTGCCCGCGGGTTTGCCTGCGGGTTTGCCTGCGGGTTTGCCAGATCAATCAGCGCAGGACGACGCCTTGCCAGAGGAAGAACACCGCAAGGCCGACGGCGATCGTGACGAGCGGCCGGCGCGTGAGCGCGCTGACCACGATCGCCGCGAGCGCGCCGACCAGTTGCGGATTGCGCCACGTGAGTTCGGCGCCCTGGCCATGCGGAGAAACGGCCATCGGCACGATGATCGCGGTCAGCACGGTCACGGGCACGAAGCCGAGCGCGGTGCGCACGAGCGGCGGGAACACGAGCCGCTCGCCCAGCACGAAGACGGCGGTGCGCACGACCCAGGTGATGACAGCCATGCCGAGGATGAGGACAACGTAGTTCATTGGCCGGCTCCTGCGGTATTGCGCGCGGCGCCTGCCGGGCGTGCCGTACCGGCGCTGTCGCGCGAGCGGCGCGGCAGCGAGAGCACGACGCCGACGGCGACGCCCGCGAGCACGGCGGCGAGCAGGCCGAGCTTGTACGGCCAGGCTTGCCAGAAGAACGCGAGCGCACCGGCGGTCACGGCAGCGGCGATGTAGCGCACGGCGACGAGCTGCGGCACGACGATGGCGATGAAGGTGGCGACCATCGCGAAGTCGAGGCCGAGCGACTGCAGGCCGGGAAACGCGGCGCCGAACAGCAGGCCGACGGCGGTCCAGATCTGCCAGTTGACGTACATCGCGACGCCTGAGCCGAAGAAGTGCCACGGCGAGACGTCGTCGCCGGGCGGGTGGCGGCGGAAGTGCGCCCAGGCGACGGCGAAGACTTCGTCGGTGAGCAGGCCGCCCAGCACGAGACGCCAGCGCAGCGGCAGATGCGAGACGTAGGGCGCGAGCGTCGCGCTATAGAGCACGTGGCGCAGGTTGACGACGAGCGTGGTCGCCCAGATCACGATGAAGCTCGCGTGCGAGGCGATCAGGCCGAGCGCGATGAACTGCGCGGAACCGGCGAAGACGGCGAGCGACATCAACTGGCCGTGCCAGAGCGCGAGCGGGCCCGAGGTGACGAGCGTGCCGAAGATCACGCCGAAGGGCGCGGCGCCGACCATCATGGGGATGGTGTCGCGCGCGCCGGAGACGAATTCCTGGGAGCGGGTGGGATGCGTGGTCAAACTGTCCTCCTGATGCAGGACGACAGCATAGCGGGCGCGCGTGCGCGCGGCTTGTACGTTCTTGCGCCGGCGGCGGGCGGGGACGGGTGGGAGCGCGCGGCGCGGGGCCGGAACCGATGGGCCGGATGCGCGCGGGTTATGTGGGTTATGTGGGTTCGGCGGGTTCTGCCGTGGGTTCTGCGGCGGGTTTTGCCGGTTCCCAGGCTCTACGACGACTGCCAGCGCCCTGGCGGTACGCCGAACACGCGGCGAAAGTGACGTGTGAAGTGGCTCTGGTCGGTGAAGCCGCTGGCGGCGGCCACGTCGGCGACCGAGGCGCCCGCGCGCAGCGGCGCGAGCGCGCGCTGCAAACGCAGTTGCGTGCGCCACGCGTGCGGCGGCAGGCCGGTCGCCTGGGTGAAGAGCCGCGTCGCATGGAACGGCGAGAGGCCGACCGCTTCGGCGAGATCGGCTACGCGCAGCGGCGTGGCGAGGTCGGCGGCGAGCAGGGATTTCATCGTCTCGACACGCGGATCGTTCGTCTGCGGACGCAATGGTGCTTCGGCCGTGCTGCCGTGGCGCACGAGCAGCGTCGAAAGCGCATCGAGGAGGGCGCTTTCCACGGCGAGCGCATCACCCGCCGGTACGGAATCGGCGCCGATGCTGGAGCCTGAGCCGGAGCCTGAGCCTGAGCCTGCGCGGCGCCGGTCGGTATCGGCTTCGAGCAGCTGGTGGGCGCGCGAGAGGCGGCGGGCCAGATCGGGATCGCGGATCACATCGGCGCCGAACCACGGCAGCGGCTGTGCGCGGCCCGCGATTTCGGCGGCGAGAGCTTGCAGATAGTCGACGGGAACGTACATCACGCGATAGCGCCAGCCCTCGTCGACGGCGCGCGAGCCCGTGTGCAGCTCACCCGGACTGATGACCGGCACCGTGCCCGCTTCCGCGACGTACTGCGTGCCCCGATAGCGATAGCACTCGGCGCCTTCTTCGATCACGGGGATCGCGTAGGCGTCGTGCCAGTGCGGCGCGAATGTGTGCTCGTGATATTCGGCGGTGAGCAGGTCCGCGCCCGGCAACAGTGGCGTGCGCCAGTAGCGGGCAGAATCGCGGAAACGGCGGGCGGTCATGACGGGAGTCCGAAGCGAGCCCCAAGTGTAGCGCGGCGGCTAGCGCAGCGGGATTGCCGTTTCAGGCGGCACCGGCACGGCGCTCACGCTGTTCTTCGCGCTGCCGCTCACGACGCGGTCGCTGTAGGTCAGGTAGACGAGGGCGTTGCGTTTGGCATCCACGACGCGCACGACGTGCAGCGTCTTGAAGAGAAACGACATGCGCTCGCTGAAGACATCGGCTTGCTGCTTGAGCGGGCCCGTGAACGACAGCGGCCCGACCTGGCGGCACGCAATGGACGCTTCGGTGGGATCCTCGGCAATGCCAAGCGTGCCCTTCACGCCGCCCGTGCGCGCCCGCGAGACGTAGCAGGTGACGCCCTTCACCTGCGGATCGTCGTAGGCTTCGACGACCACGCGATCCGACCCGGTGATCCGGAAATTCGTATTCACGCTGCCGATCTCTTCGGCGTGTGCGGCGGCGAGTGCGCCGAGGCATGCACCGGCGACAGCGGCGCGCGACAGCAGGGAGGCGAGACGAAACACTTTCATGGGGATTCCCGAAGAGGACCAGACGCTATTATCGGGCAGGGGGCGGGGCTTTCGTGACGCTGCTGTGGCGTCGGATGCGCACGAGGTGAGAAGCCGCGAAAAAGAAAAAAGGCGTTGCACGAATTTCGCGCAACGCCTTCGATTTTTGGCTCCCCGACCTGGGCTCGAACCAGGGACCTACGGATTAACAGTCCGGCGCTCTACCAACTGAGCTATCGGGGAACAGCAACACAGCAAATCTTCACTACATAAAAAAGCCCGTTATGGTCAACGGGCTTTTGCGATCTTTTGCAAATTCCTGTGCCAAATTCTTGGCTCCCCGACCTGGGCTCGAACCAGGGACCTACGGATTAACAGTCCGGCGCTCTACCAACTGAGCTATCGGGGATCAACAAAAGCAGAGAACGAAATTCTATGGGGCGCGGTGGGATCTGTCAACACCTCTTGCGCCATCCTTAAGACAATTCGCTTATCGGACGACGCAACGGCCGCAAAGACCGCAAAGACCGCAAAGACCGCAAAGACCGCAAAGACCGCAAAGACCGCAAAGACCGCAAAGACCGCAATGAAGAGGGTGTGATGAGCGTGCTCACCGCAGCCGTAGCAGCAACCGCGCCAGCAATCTCGGCAGAGGCCGCGCACAGCCGCCGCTTTGCGCCGCGCTTTTACGACGCGGCGCGAGGCACGGCAGAAGCGCTGCTTAGCGCTGGAGCATCCCGAGCTTGTCCTTCACGTCCTTGAATTCGTCGGCTTCGGGCAGCGGCGACTTGGTCTTCGTGATGCTCGGCCAGCCCTTTGCCAGTTCGGCGTTCAGGTCGATGAAGTTCTGCTGGTCGCCAGGCACGTCTTCTTCGGCGTAGATGGCGTTCACCGGGCACTCCGCTACGCACACGGCGCAGTCGATGCACTCGTCCGGATCAATCGCGAGGAAGTTGGGACCTTCGCGAAAGCAGTCCACCGGGCACACATCGACGCAATCGGTATAGCGGCACTTGATGCAGCTTTCGGTCACAACGTGGGTCATTCAGGCAACTCCTGCATGCTTTGTATCGGGGGGATGGTGCGTGCGCCAGGCGCGTGCGCCAAAAACGCTATTGTAACTGAACGCGAATTCTCCCAGCCAGAGGCAAGCGCCCGTTATCAGATCGTTTCGTGATTAGTTTATTGCAGCCGCGAGCACGTGTGCCCATTGTCCCTGCTGTCCGCGCGGGCGTGCCGCCGTGCCGCCGTGCCGCGGCGTTCGTGCGCGCGTGCAGTCGGCCCGGCAAGGCGCGCATGCAATCGGGTAACATTGTCGCACCGCTGGCGCGGCGCCTGCCGGGACCCGCGCGTGCGCCATTGCGCCACGGTCCGGGTGTTGCGCAGGTTGTCGCAGGCCCGCGTCCTCAGAATGCAGTCCGGCCGATTCACCATGATCATTACTTCGCTGCTCGACACCGATCTCTACAAATTCACGATGATGCAGGTGGTGCTGCATCACTTCCCGGCGGCGAGCGTGGAATACCGCTTTCGCTGCCGCACGCCGGACATCGACCTCGTGCCCTACGTCGACGAAATCAGGAGCGAAATCCAGAAGCTCTGCCGTCTGCGCTTCACCGAGGTCGAACTCGAGTACCTGCGCCGCCTGCGCTTCATCAAGAGCGATTTCCTCGATTTCCTCGCGCTTTTCCATCTGAGCGAGAAATATATTTCCGTCACGCCCTCGCCGAAGCAAAACGGCGAGATCGACATCGTAATCACGGGCCCGTGGCTGCACACGATCCTCTTCGAGATCCCGGTGCTCGCGATCGTCAACGAGGTGTACTTTCGCAACACGCAGCAGGCTCCGCAGTACGGCGAAGGCCGCGAGCGCCTGCACCACAAGATCGAACTGCTCGGCGCGAAGCCGGAATTCGCGGACTGCAAGATCGCCGACTACGGCACGCGCCGCCGTTTCTCGAAGCGCTGGCACGAGGAAGTGATCCTCACGCTCACGCAGGATCTCGGCGAGCAGTTCGCGGGCACGAGCAACGTGTACTACGCGATGAAGCACAATCTCACGCCGCTCGGCACGATGGCGCACGAATATCTGCAGGCCTGCCAGGCGCTCGGCCCGCGTTTGCGCGACTCGCAGATCTACGGCTTCGAGATGTGGGCGAAGGAGTATCGCGGCGACCTCGGCATCGCGCTTTCGGACGTCTACGGCATGAAGGCGTTCCTGCGCGATTTCGACATGTATTTCTGCAAGCTCTTCGACGGCGCGCGCCACGATTCCGGCGATCCGTTCGACTGGGGCGAGCGCCTGCTCCAGCACTACACGGACAACCGTTGCGACCCGCGCACGAAGACGATGATTTTTTCGGACGCGCTCGACATCCCCAAGGTGCTGCGCCTTTACGAGCGCTTTCGCGGACGTTGCAAGCTTGCGTTTGGCGTCGGCACGAACCTCACCAACGACCTCGGCTACCAGCCGCTGCAGATCGTCATCAAGATGGTTCGCTGCAACGGTCAGCCGGTCGCCAAGCTTTCGGATTCGCCGGGCAAGAACATGTGCAACGACCGCGCATATCTCGCGTATCTGCGCCAGGTGTTCGGTATCGAGAGGCTGCCCGACGAAGACTGCGCGAACGCGTAGTTGAAGGGGCGCGAGGTGATGCTCTCGCGGTTCATGGGCGCGCAGCAGCCGTCTTCCGCGCACATCGCGCCGGTATAATCGGCGCACGCCCGACTTCAACAAACCGAGGACTCCCTATGGATACCACGGCTGCCCGCCACAGCATACTCGCGCGCATTCGCGCGGCCCAGGGTCGCAGCGCGACGCCGGACGCCGCCGAGCGCGAGGCCGCAACCGACTACCTCGAGCGCCATCCCGAAGGCCCGCGTCCGCCGATCGACGGCGATCTCGTCGCGCACTTCGTACGCGAGGCGCAGAAGATGTCGTCGACCGTCGACGAGGTCGAAGGCCTCGCCGCGGTTCCCGCCGCCGTCGAGCGCTATCTCGCTCAGCACAACTTGCCGATGCAGGCCGTCGCCTGGCAGACGCTCGACGCGTTCGACTGGGCTGCCGCAGGACTTTCCGTCGAATTCCGCAAGCCGGGCGACCGCGATCTCGTCGGTCTCACGGGCTGCTTTTGCGCGACCGCCGAGACCGGCACGCTCGTGTTGCTGTCGAGCCCGCAAACGTGGGCCTCGGGCGCGCTCTTGCCCGAGACGCACATCGCGGTCGTGCCAGCCTCGCGCATCGTGGCCGGTCGGGAAGACGCCTTCGCGCTGATTCGCAGCGAACGCGGCGAGTTGCCGCGTGCGGTCAACTTTGTCTCCGGGCCGTCGCGCACCGGCGACATCGAGCAGACCATCGTCCTCGGCGCGCACGGGCCGTACCGCGTACACGTCGTCGTCGTGCATGGCGCGTAAGGGGAGCATGCCGGCGCGCGGGCAAAGACGCGCGCACACTGGGAGCTGGCATGCGGCGCTGCACCGTTGCGGGCAAGTCATGCATGGGATGCGTCGCGCGGCGACCGGAACAGGCGCCGCGCTGGCCTGGGGTTTGATGCCCGAGTACGCGTATGCCGAGGGCGTCGAAGTGACCACACTCTCCGCGAGCTGGGCCTTGCCGTTCGCAGGCCTGCTGCTGTCGATCGCGCTCTATCCGATGCTGGCGCCCGCATTCTGGCATCACCATTTCGGCAAGATCACCGCCGCCTGGTCGCTCGCATTCGTGCTGCCGTTCGCCGCGCTGCACGGCATCGCCGCCACCTGGCCGATGTTGCTGCATGCGCTCATCGACGAGTATCTGCCGTTTATCGCGCTGGTCGGCGCGCTGTACACCATCGCGGGTGGCATCTGCGTCTACGGCAACCTGCGCGGGTCGCCGCGCACGAATACGGCGATGCTCGCGCTCGGCACGCTGCTCGCGAGCGTCATGGGCACGACCGGCGCAGCCATGCTGCTGATCCGGCCGCTCCTGCGCGCCAACGACAACCGGCGCCACAACGCTCACGTCGTCGTGTTCTTTATCTTTCTCGTCGCGAATGCTGGCGGGTTGCTCACGCCGCTCGGCGATCCGCCGCTCTTTCTCGGCTTCCTGAATGGCGTCGGCTTTTTCTGGACTGCTCAGCATCTCGCGCTGCCGATGCTGTTCGTCTGCGGCGCGCTGCTCACGGTGTTTTACGCGCTCGATGCGTGGCTCTTCAGCCGGGCAGGCGAAGCGCGCGCCGCCGTCGTCGATACGGCGCCCAACAGCAGTCTGTCCGGCATCGGCGGCAAGATCAACTTCGTGCTGCTCGCGCTCGCCGTCGCGCTCGTGCTCATGAGCGGCATCTGGAAACCCGGTTCGTCGTTCGCCTTCGCGGGCGCGCACGTCGAACTCCAGAATCTGCTGCGCGACGCGGGGCTCGTGGCACTCGCGCTGGCGTCGCTTGCGTTCACGCCGCGCGCGGTCCGCGCCGCCAACGACTTCAGCTGGGCGCCCATCGTCGAAGTCGCGAAGCTCTTCGCGGGCATCTTCGCGACGATCACGCCGGTCATCCTGATCCTGCGCGCGGGGGAGGCGGGCGCATTCGCGCACCTGATCCAGTTCGTGAACCAGACGCCGGGCCAAACCGACAGCGTCGCCTATTTCTGGGCGACCGGTCTGTTGTCGTCGTTCCTCGATAACGCGCCGACGTATCTCGTGTTCTTCAACCTCGCGGGCGGCGATGCCCCGACGCTGATGACGACCGGTGCGAAGACGCTCGCCGCGATTTCGGCGGGCGCGGTGCTGATGGGCGCGATGACCTACATTGGCAACGCGCCGAATTTCATGGTGAAGGCGATCGCAGAATCGCGCGGCGTGCGCATGCCGGGTTTCTTCGGCTATCTTGGCTGGTCGTGCGCGATCCTCGTGCCGGTCTTTGTGGCGACGGCCTGGCTCTTTTTCGCCTAGCGGCGCCGCCTGCGGTGCCCGACAATGACGCAACGCGGGCAACGCATGCGCAATCGAACCTGAAGTGGAGAGCAATGATGCAGAAGATCCTTGTGGCGCGGCCGATCTTTCCGGACGTGATCGAGCGGCTCAAGCAATATTTCGACGTCGACTGGAACAACGGCGACGCACTTCCCGCCGATGAACTCGCGCGCCGTCTCGCCGACAAGGATGGCGCATTGACCGCGGGCGACCCGATCGGCGCCGCGGAACTCGCCGCCGCGCCGAAGCTGCGCGTCGTCGCGAACATGGCCGTCGGCTACAACAATTTCGACATGGCCGCGTTCAACGCCGCGAACGTGCTCGGCACCAATACGCCCGACGTGCTCAACGAAACCACCGCCGATTTCGGCTGGGCGCTGATGATGGCCACGGCGCGCCGCATCACCGAATCGGAGCACTTCCTGCGCGCGGGCAAGTGGCAGAAATGGGCGTACGACATGATGCTCGGCGCGGACGTGTACGGCTCGACGCTCGGCATTGTCGGCATGGGCCGCATCGGCCAGGCAATTGCGCGGCGCGCGAAGGGCTTCAACATGCGCGTGGTCTATCACAACCGTTCGCGTGTCGCGCCCGAAATCGAGGCGGAACTGAACGCCGAATACCGCACGAAAGAAGCGCTTTTGCGCGAAGCCGATCACGTCGTGCTCGTCTTGCCGTACACGCCGGAAAATCACCACACGATCGGCGCGGCTGAATTCGCGCTGATGAAGCCCACTGCGACGCTCACCAACATCGCGCGCGGCGGCATCGTCGACGATGCGGCGCTGGCCGAGGCGCTGCGCGAGCGGCGCATCGCGGCTGCGGGCCTCGATGTCTTCGAGGGCGAGCCGAGCGTGCATCCGGCGCTGCTGACCGTGCCCAATGTCGTGCTGACGCCGCACATTGCGAGCGCAAGCGAAGCGACGCGCCGCGCCATGGCGAACCTCGCCGCCGACAATCTCATCGCCGCGCTGGGCGCCGGTCCGCGCGCGGGCCGTCCGCCCAATCCGATTAATTCCGCCGTGATGGGGAAAACCCGTTCATGAGCCCGTTGTTCCTGATGTCCGCCGCGACGCTGCTGGTTGCCGTCGCGCTGGTGGTGGCGCTTGTCGCATTGCTGCGCGCGCGCCGTGGCGATGAAGCGGAAGCCGACGCGCTCCACCACGCGCTCGACGCCCTGAGCGACCGGCTCGCCGCATCGACCGACACGCAGGCGCGCGCCGCCGAGCGTATCGAGCGCGAACTGCGCAACGAGATCGCACGCACGGCGCAGGCATCGCGCAGCGAGTTCGGCGGCGGCTTCGCGCAGGTGCAGCAGGCGCTCGCGTCGCATCTCACGAGCATTGCGACGGTGCAGAACAACCAGATCGACGGTTTTGCGCAGCAGCTCGTCAAGCTCACCGAGACCAATGCGCAGCAGCTCGAAGCCGTGCGCCAGAGCCTGCAGCAGCAGGCGCAGCAGGCGCGCGACGAGCAGGGCGCGGCGCTGCGCCACTTCGGCAACGTGCTCGCGCAGCAGCTTGCGCAGCTCACCGAGGCGAACGACCGCCGTTTCGCCGAAGTGCGCGCGACGCTGGAGCAGCGCTTGAAGGACATCGAGGCGAACAACGCCGCGAAGCTGGAGGAAATGCGCCGCACCGTCGACGAGAAACTGCACGCGACGCTCGAACAGCGTCTCGGCGAATCGTTCAAGCTCGTGTCCGACCGGCTCGAACAGGTGCATCGCGGGCTCGGCGAAATGCAGACGCTCGCGGCCGGCGTCGGCGACCTGAAGAAGGTGCTCACGAACGTGAAGACGCGCGGCACGTGGGGCGAAGTGCAGCTCGAAGCCCTGCTCGAACAAATGCTCACGCCCGATCAATTTGCGAAGAATGTCGCGACGGTGCCGAAGAGCAGCGAGCGGGTCGAGTTTGCGATTCGCCTGCCGGGCCGCGGCGACGCGGGTGCGGGCGATGCTGCCGCGCCGGTGTGGCTGCCCATCGACGCGAAATTTCCGCGCGAGGACTACGAGCGCCTGATCGACGCGCAGGAGCGCGCCGACGTTGCGGCCATCGACGAGGCGGGCCGTGCGCTGGAGGCGCGCATCAAGGCGGAGGCGCGCACGATTGCCGAGAAGTACGTCGCGCCGCCGCACACGACCGATTTCGCGCTGCTGTTCCTGCCGACCGAGGGTCTCTACGCGGAAATCCTGCGCCGCCCGGGGCTCACCGATCTGTTGCAGCGCGACTTCCGCGTGACGGTGGCGGGGCCGACCACGTTGACGGCGCTGCTCAACAGTCTGCAGATGGGTTTTCGGACGCTGGCTATCGAGCGTCGTTCGAGCGAGGTGTGGCAGGTGCTGGGCGCGGTGAAGACCGAGTTCGGCAAGTTCGGCGACGTGCTCGCGAAGACCAAGACGCAGCTTGAGACGGTGACGCGCTCGATCGAGGCGGCGGAGGTGCGCACGCGTGCGATGAACCGCAAGCTGCGCGATGTGGAGGCATTGCCGGGCGAAGAGGCGACGAACCTGCTCGGCGACGCGCTGCGCAACGGCGCTGGCGACGAGTAGACGCTTGGACGAGCAAGCCGCGCGATTCAAGACCCAGGACTTTAGACTCCAGATTCGACGGCCAACGCAAAACGGGCCGCCTGCGAGGAAGCGCAGGCGGCCCGTTTTTTCTGCGAGTCGTGCTGCGTCGCGCCGCGCCGTCAACTCGCCTGGCTGGCGGCCTGTTCGACTGGTGCGGCGAGTTGTTCGAGCGCCTCGCCGGTCATGCGGACGACGCGCCAGTCGGGCAGCACGGTCGCGCCCATTTTTTCGTAGAAGCCGATGGCGGGCTGATTCCAGTCGAGCACGGTCCACTCGAAGCGGGCGCACTTCCGTTCGACGGCGATGGCCGCGAGTGTGCGCAGCATCGCGGTGCCGAGGCCCGTGCCGCGCTGCGACGGCTGGACGTAGAGGTCTTCGAGATAAAGCCCGCGGCGTCCGAGGAACGTCGAGTAGTTATGAAAGAAGAGCGCGTAGGCGACGATGCGCCCGGCGTCCTCGGCGACGAGCGCTTCAGCCGCGGGCCGCGTGCCGAAGAGCGCATCGGCGAGCCCGTCCTGAGTCGCGACGAACAGATGCGTGAGCTTTTCGAACTCGGCCAGCTCGTACATCAGCGCGTGGATCGCGCCGACGTCGTCGGGCGTGGCCGCGCGAATCGCTGTCGTCATTACGCTTCCTCCGGCACGTCGGACAGCTGGATCTCGATGCCGCCGAAGCGCGACGCGACCCAGTTGTACGCGTGGCACGCGATCCACAGCAGCACGAAGCCGAGAATCGCGTTGAGCAGCAGCGCGCTGAAAATCGTCGAGAGTTCGACCGAACCGTAACGGATGAACGCGACGAGCACGCCAAGCAGGACGATCGGCACGCTGAACGTCAGATAGACGAGGATCAGCGCCTTGGCCGTTTGCCCCGGAGCGATGAACGAGATTTGTTTTTTCATATGAGTCGGTCCGTATGACGTGATGGACGTGTCGAATTTGACAATGGCTGGTAAGGGGGCGGCCCGTCTCAGACGAGTCCGTCGAAGAGCATGATGTCGACCGTGTCGCCGGCATCGAGACTGGCGGCTTCATGGGCGAGCACGATAAAGCAATTTGCCTCGCTCATGGTGCTCAATGCGCCGGAACTCTGGGAGCCGGTCGGCGCGACGCGCCAGTGGCCCTCGCTGTCGCGCACGGCGACGCCGCGCTGGAATTCGGTGCGCCCCGGACGTTTCTTGATCGGTATCTCGCAGCGGGCCGGAATCAGCGGCACGGGCTGCGGTGCCGCACCGGCCATGGCGAGGAGCGCCGGACGGACGATCTGGTAGAAGGTGACCATCGTCGCAACCGGGTTGCCCGGCAAGCCGAAGAGGAGCGCCGGGCGCCCCGCGCCTGGCTGGCCGCCCGACCAGATGCGCCCGAAGGCGAGCGGACGGCCTGGGCGCATCGCCAGGCCCCAGAATTCGACGTCGCCGAGCGTCTGCAACTGCGTGCGCGTGAAATCGGCATCGCCGACCGAGACGCCGCCCGAGGTCAGCACGACGTCGGCGCTCTGTGCCGCCGCTTTGAGCGTGGCCGCCAGCGCGGCCGGCTCGTCGCGCACCATGCCGAGGTCGATTGCTTCGACGTCGAGACGCTTGAGCATCGCGCCGAGCGTGTAGCGGTTGCTGTCGTAGATGCAACCCGCATCGAGCGGGCTGCCTGGCGTGCGCAGTTCGTCGCCGGTCGAGAAGTACGCCACGCGCAGGCGCTGTTTCACGTCGACATCGACGATCCCGAGCGAGGCCAGCAAGCCAATGTCGGAGGCACGCAGCACGCGGCCCGCGCGCAGCGCGGCGCGGCCCTTCGCCAGATCCTCGCCCTTGCGGCGGCGGTTTGCGCTGCGCGACACGGCATTCGCCGCGAACGCGACGCTGTCGCCTTCGCGCCGGGTGTTTTCCTGCGGCACGACCGTGTCGCAACCGGCGGGCATGGGCGCGCCGGTCATGATGCGCACGCAGGCGCCTGGCGGCATCTCGCCCGTGAACGGGTGCCCGGCGAAGGCCTTGCCCGCAATGTCCAACGTCAGCATGCCCGTTGCAGCAGCAAGCGCCGCGCCGTCGAATGCGTAGCCGTCCATCGCGGAGTTGTCGTGCGCGGGGACGTCGATCGGCGAGATCACGTCGTGGGCGAGCACGCGCGCAAGCGCGTCAGGCAACGGCACCCGCTCGCTGGCCGTGATCGGCGTGACCCATTGCAGCACGATGGCCTGGGCGGCGCTGACGGGCAAGGCTTGGGGATCGTAATGGGTGACGCAACCGGACAGAGTGTTATGCGTGGTCATCGGAGGGAGCAGCGTCGCGTCCGCACCATGAGTGCGGCGGTCGTCCTGGTGGGCATGCCGGAGAGTAATGGACGGCGACAGGAAGCGGGCCGGTCGCGTTCTTCAGGCACGGTCGAAGTCGGCGAGTTCCTGTAAGGAATTGATATTGTAAAACGCACGCTCGTCGGCAAAGTTCACTTCGACTGTCTTGTGGCGCGCGTACCACGCGCGCACCTTGCGTTCGCCCGCGCCCAGAAAGGCGGCGAGGTCGTCGGCGAGCGAAGTGCGCACGAGTGCGAACACCGGATGCAGCGTGCTGTTGCCCGCGCTGTCGCCCGTGCTGTTGCCTGTAGCATTCGTTGTGACGACGGTGGCGATGTCGGCGTCTTGCGCGAGCACGGCCGCGGCCAGGCGCGCAGCGAGATCGGCGGGCAGCCAGGGCGAGTCGCACGGGGCGGTGAGCAGCCATGGCGTTTTCGCTGCCTGAAGCCCAGCCAGGAGACCCGCGAGCGGGCCGGGAAAATCGGGCAACGTATCGGCGAGGACGGCGGCGTGCCACGGCGCGCCGAGCGCCGCGTACACGTCCCGATGCCGGTTTGCGCTGATGGCGAGCGCGCCCGCCTGTGGCGCGAGCCGAGCGAGCACGTGCGCCGCGAGCGGCTGGCCATGCAGCAGCTGCAGGCCCTTGTCGGCGCCGCCCATGCGTTGGCCGCGCCCGCCCGCGAGCACGAGACCCGTGATGTCGGCGGTAGGCAGAGCGGAAACCATCGATGCGTCAGCCACCGATGTAGGACATTTCGATGCGGTGATCGTCGGAGACGGCCGGTGCGGCGTCGCTGCCGCGCAACTGCGAGTAGCGATCGGCGCGGCCTGACCAGATCTGTGCGATGGCGGCCGAGATCGTCTCGTCGCTCGTGCCGTTGCGCACGAGCGCGCGCAGGTCGTAGCCCATCGAAGCGAACAGGCACAGATACACCTTGCCCTCGGTCGACAGACGGGCGCGCGTGCAGTTGCCGCAGAACGCGCGCGTCACGCTCGAAATCACGCCGATCTCGCCCGCATCGTCGGCATAGCCCCAGCGCTGCGCGGTTTCGGCTGCGCTGTGCGCCTCGAGCGGCACGAGCGGGAAGTGTTCGGCGATGCGCGCGACGACCTCGGCGGACGGCATCACTTCGGCCATGTTCCAGCCGTTCGACGTGCCCACGTCCATGTATTCGATGAAGCGCAGCGTGACGCCCGAACCGCGGAAGTGTCGCGCCATCGGCACGATTTCGCCGTCATTGGTGCCGCGCTTGACCACCATGTTGAGCTTCAGCGGCGCGAGCCCGACGGCCTGAGCCGCCTCGATGCCGTCGAGCACGTCCGCGACGGCGAAGTCAGCGTCGTTCATGCGGCGAAAGAGGGCGTCGTCGAGCGCGTCGAGGCTCACCGTGACGCGCGTGAGCCCGGCGTCGCGCAAAGCACGCGCCTTGCGCGCGAGGATCGAGCCGTTGGTGGTGAGCGTGAGATCGAGCGGCTCGCCTGTGGGCGTGCGCAATGCAGCAAGACGTTCAATCAGGAATTCGATGTTCTTGCGCAGCAGCGGCTCGCCGCCGGTCAGGCGGATCTTCGTGACGCCTTGCGCGACGAAAAGCCGCGCGAGTCGTTCGATTTCTTCGAGCGTGAGAAGCGCGGCGTGCGGCAGGAATTGATAGTTCTTGTCGAAAACCGCGCGCGGCATGCAGTAGACGCAACGGAAATTGCAGCGGTCCGTGACCGAGATGCGCAGATCCTTCAACGGTCGCGCGAGCGTGTCGAGCACCTCGCCAGACGGCGTGCGCAGACTGTCGCCAGCCGTCAGCGGGGGCAGCGAGCGAGCATCGGCAACGGGAATGATGCGTCGGGGCATGATGGTTTCGTTCAGATGTTGTAAAGATTCTAGCCGAACCTCTGCCCGGCCACCGACAAGGGAGAACGCTGATATATCAAAAAAAAGCCCGCCGTGGCGGGCGGGCTTGCTTACGCGTATCGACGCGGAGACGGCGGGCGCGATGCCCGGCGTCTCCGGTCTGCACGGACCTTACTGCGCCTCGTGATGCGTTTCGACCTGCTGCATCGGCGTCGTATCGGCCGGCGGCAGCGCCTTGCGCTCGCGCGGCACGCGTGCGGGCTTCACCACCTGAGCGGCCGCCGCCTGGGCGTCGCGCAGCTTTTCGGTGTTGGTGTTGACCCAGACGAGACCGGCGGAGGCCAGCATCGGCTCCAGCGCCTCGGACGACAGCGCGCTGGCGGCAGCAGGACGCGTGACGGCTTGCGTCACGGGCTCTGCGGCAGCGGCGGGCGCTGCGGGAGCTTCAGCGCGTGCTTCGGGCTCGACCGGCTGCGGCGCCGGTTCTGCCGTGGCGGCCGATTGCTGAGCGACCGGGGCTTCCACGTGCTGCTCGCGCGCGGCCGGTTCGGCGGCGGGGGCTTCTACAGTCGCTGCAGCTTCTGCGACCGGAGCGGCGACCTCGGCTGCTGCCGGAGCAGCCTGTTCGACCTTTTCGACCGGCGCGGCAGCGTGCTCTTCGTGCGCTTCATGTGCTTCGAGCTTCGCCTCGACGACGTGCGCGGCTTCCGGCAACGGCGTCACGACGACCGTTTCGGCGACGACTTCGTGCACGGTCACGTTCGACGACGGCGCTTCGGCCTCGACTTCAGGCTGCGCGACGACCGGCGCTGCAACGGGAGCTACAACCGGCGCTGCAACCGGAGCGACGTCGACGGGCTGCACGGGCGCCGATTCCTCGACGTCCGCACCGCCTTCCTGCGCGCCTTCGGCCGTCAGGCCTGCGGTGCCTTCTTCACGCTCGCGACGGCCGCCACGACGGCCGCGGCGGCGGCGGCGGCGTTCCTCGCCGTCGCGCGATGCGCCTGCATCCTCGTCGGTGGCTCCGGGTGCGAGGCCTTCGGTCTGCTCGGCGCCAGAGACTTCGCTGGCGGCTGCGTCGAGACGCGCTTCCTGGGCTTCGGCTGCCTCCGCCTGCTGCGGACGGCGGCGCTCGCCGCGTTCACCACGCTCACCGCGTTCACGGCGCTCGCCGCGCGGCGCGCCGGCTTCCGCCGTCTCGCCACGGTCCTGACCGCGTTCTACGCGTTCGATACGCTGCTCGCGCGGTTCGCGTGCCTCACGGCCTTCGCGGCCCTGGCGACCGTCACGTCCTTCGCGCGGCTCGCGTGCTTCACGTGCCTCGCGGCCTTCACGGGGCTCGCGCGCCTCACGCGGCTCACGGCCTTCACGAGCCTCGCGCGGTTCACGCGGTTCACGTTCTTCGCGGCGCGACGACGGCTGGCCGGTGCGTGCACCGCCTGCGCCTTCGCCGCGGCCTGCTCCATCGCGGCCGCCGGGGCGGCGGTTGCGGTTACGGTCACCCGTTTTTTCGCCACGCTCGGTGCGCTCACCGCGGGCCGGACGGGCGGCCTTGTCCTGCTGCTCGGTGGCGACCGGTGCGGGGGCCGCAGCCGGCGCGCCGCCGAAGAGGCGCTTGAGCCAGCCGAAGAAACCGCCGCCCGCTGCCGCCGTGGCAGCCTGGGCCGCCGCCGGTGCGGCCTCGGCGGCCTTCGCTGCCGAAGTCGGGGCCGGACGCTCCGGTGTAATGCCCTTGACCGCGGCTTCCTGCTTCGGCTTGGTCTCGGCAGTGCGCTTGCTGTAGCCGGTTTCCGATTCGAGTTCGCGAGCCGCTTCCTCGGCCATCTTCCAGGACGCGCGCGGGTCGTCGAGGCGCGCATCGTCGTGACGCAGGCGCTCGAGCTTGTAGTGCGGCGTTTCGAGATGCTTGTTCGGGATCAGAACGACGGCAACCTTGAAGCGCGACTCGATCTTGTTGATCTCCGAGCGCTTCTCGTTGAGCAGGAAGGCGGTCACTTCGACCGGCACCTGGCAGTGGATCGCCGCGGTGTTTTCCTTCATCGCCTCTTCCTGGATGATGCGCAGGACCTGAAGCGCCGACGATTCCGTATCGCGGATATGGCCCGTGCCGTTACAGCGCGGGCAGGTGACGTGGCTGCCTTCCGAGAGGGCGGGGCGCAGACGCTGGCGCGACAGCTCCATCAGGCCGAAGCGCGAGATCTTGCCCATCTGCACGCGCGCACGGTCGTGACGCAGCGCGTCCTTCAGGCGCTGCTCGACTTCGCGCTGGCTCTTGGTCGACTCCATGTCGATGAAGTCGATCACGATCAGGCCGCCCAGGTCGCGCAGACGCAACTGGCGCGCGACTTCGTCGGCTGCTTCGAGGTTGGTGCGTGCGGCGGTTTCCTCGATATCGGCGCCCTTGGTGGCGCGCGCTGAGTTCACGTCGATGGCGACGAGCGCCTCGGTGTGGTCGATCACGATTGCGCCGCCCGAGGGCAGCGGCACCGTGCGCGAGTACGCCGTCTCGATCTGGTGCTCGATCTGGAAACGCGAGAAGAGCGGGACGTCGTCGTGGTAGCGCTTCACCTTGTTGACGTTGTCCGGCATCACGATATCCATGAAGGCGCGGGCCTGGTCATGGATCTCGGTGGTGTCGATGAGGATTTCGCCGATATCGGGCTGGAAATAGTCGCGGATCGCGCGGATCACGAGGCTCGATTCGAGGTAAATCAGCATCGGCTGGCCGCTCTGGCCGGCCTGCGACGCGGCTTCGATCGCGCGCCACAGCTGCATCAGGTAATTCAGGTCCCACTGGAGCTCTTCAGCCGAACGGCCGATGCCGGCCGTGCGGGCGATGATGCTCATGCCGTCGGGCAATTGCAGCTGCGCCATGGTTTCGCGCAGTTCCTGACGGTCGTCGCCCTCGATGCGGCGCGACACGCCGCCGCCGCGCGGGTTGTTCGGCATCAGCACGAGGTAGCGGCCCGCGAGCGAGATGAACGTGGTGAGCGCCGCGCCCTTGTTGCCGCGCTCTTCCTTCTCGACCTGGACGATCAGTTCCTGACCTTCCTTGAGGGCGTCCTGGATGCGCGCGGAGCGCATGTCGACGCCTTCGCGGAAGTACTGGCGGGCGACTTCCTTGAACGGCAGAAAGCCGTGGCGGTCTTCGCCGTAGTTCACGAAACACGCTTCGAGCGACGGCTCGATGCGCGTGATGATTCCCTTGTAGATATTGCCTTTGCGCTGTTCGCGCCCGGCGGTTTCGATGTCGATGTCGATCAGCTTCTGACCATCGACGATGGCGACGCGCAGTTCTTCCTGCTGCGTCGCGTTGAACAGCATTCGTTTCATTGAACGGCTCCAGAGCGGCTTTGCGCGCGGCCCGTGCCGGCGCCAGGAACGAAACCTGGCGGTACCGGACGGGCTGCGGCATGCCGCGCCTTATTGTGTTTTCACAAGCACGCTGGAGCAGGAACGATGGCGGGGAGAATTGCCTTCAGGGCGCCCGGCCAGGTCGTGCGCAGCATACGGCTGCGCCACCCTGGATGGGCCGCGGGGCACATGCGAATACGGCTTCAACAAGCGGCGTGACGTGCCGCGGGAGCGCGACGGCGCGTTGTTCCAGAGCTTCCGGTCTGCTCGCCGGGTGCGCGATGCAAGGCGTGCGCACACACAAAAAGCGATGCAGCCCTGCCGCAGCGGCGAACCGCGCGCGCTGCCGGCAGATTCGGGTTCGCGGCCCATGCCGCAAACGGGAAGCATTCAAGGAACGCCCGTCTTCCCCCTCGGGGTGTCTCGCCACCTTTTGACGTCGCCTCGTCCCGCACGTTGCCGGGATGCTTCAGGCGCTCGCCGTATTTCGCCACCGGCGCGTCCTCTCGCCGGTCACTTCGACCGCGCGGCGGGACTCGCCGGATGAATTCTTTATACCAACCTTCCGTTACCGTCGGAAACCGCGACTGACCGAACGTGCCTGTGGGCGCCGTCCCTGCCGCTGCGGTTTTCCGTGCGTGCAACTCGTTGCTTCTCATCATGCGGGGTGAGCAACTAGCCCCGGGCGCAAGTAAAATATCGGTTTATCGCTTGCTGCCTGCGCCGGCAGCGCGGTTCGAGAACCTGACGGAACTTGTAGCCGTTCGGTCGACCGTCGCGTGGGCGCTGGGCAAATTATATTCAGAATGAAAGGGTTAGGCAAAACATCCCAGAATCAGGTCGCAAGCGACCAGGTTTCGCTCGTCGAGATCGACGAGGGCGCGGCCGGTCAGCGTATCGACAATTTCCTCCTGCGCATCTGCAAAGGCGTGCCGAAAAGCCATATCTACCGGATTCTGCGCAGCGGCGAAGTCCGCGTGAACAAGGGCAGGATCGACGCGCAGTACCGGCTCGCCGAGGGCGACGTCGTACGCGTGCCGCCCGTGCGCACGGCGCAGTCTGGTGCGGTTGCCAATGCGGTGCCGGTGCCTGCCGGACAGTTCCCGGTGCTCTACGAGGACGAGACGCTGCTCGTGATTGACAAGCCCGCGGGCGTCGCCGTCCACGGCGGCAGCGGCGTGGCGTTCGGCGTGATCGAGCAGTTGCGCGAGGCGCGCCCGCAAGGCCGGTTCCTCGAACTCGTGCACCGGCTCGACCGCGAGACCTCCGGTATTCTCATGCTGGCCAAGAAGCGCGCGGCGCTGGTCGGCCTGCACGAGCAGATCCGCGAAAATGCGATGGACAAGCGCTATTACGCGTGCGTCCACGGCGACTGGGCGAGCGACTGGGGCCGCCGCCGCGCGGTGAAGGAGCCGCTTCACAAGTATCTGACCCCGGAAGGCGAGCGCCGCGTGCGCGTGCAGCCCGATGGCCTGCCGTCGCATACGGTCTTCAACCTCGTCGAGCGCTGGCCCGCCTACGCGCTCCTCGAAGCCGAGCTGAAAACCGGACGCACCCACCAGATCCGCGTGCACCTCGCGCACCTCGGGCTGCCGATCGTCGGCGACGCCAAGTACGGCGACTTCGCGCTCAACAAGGCGCTTGCCCGGCAGGGCGCGAATCCGGGGATCAAACGCATGTTCCTGCACGCGTACCGGTTGAAGATTACGCACCCGGTCACGGGCGAGACGCTCCAGTTCGACGCACCGCTGCCGCCCGAATGCCGCCGCTTCGTCGACGAACTGCGCGCGCAGCGCGACGGCGCACAAGGCCGGGAAAGCCAGCAAGGCGCGGCCAGGCCCGCTGCACGACAGGACTAGAAGCGCGACTGGAAGCAGCACTAGAAGCACGACGAGAAGCACGATTGGATCGCCACCGTTTTTGGAGAAGGACCGCATGGCCCGAGAGCAATTTGACCTGATCGTGTTCGACTGGGATGGCACGCTAATGGATTCGACCGCCCACATCACACGTAGCATTCAGGCCGCCTGCCGCGATCTCGGCCTGCCCGTTCCCGGCGACGAGGCCGCGAACTACGTGATCGGCCTCGGCCTGCGCGAGGCGCTGCAAATCGCCGTGCCCACGCTCGATCCGGCCGACTATCCGCTGCTCGTCGAGCGCTATCGCATCCATTTCCTCACCCGCGAGCAGACGACCGAACTCTTCGTCGGCGTGCGCGAGATGCTGGCCGAGCTGCGCGAGCGCGGCTACCTGCTGGCCGTGGCGACCGGCAAGAGCCGCGTCGGCCTGAACCGCGCGCTCGACGAGGCGCGCCTGACGAGTGTCTTCGACGGCACGCGCTGCGCGGACGAAACCTTCTCGAAGCCGCACCCGGCGATGCTCCACGAACTGACGCGCGAACTGGGGCAGGATACTGGCCGCACGGTCATGATCGGGGATACGACGCACGACCTGCAGATGGCCATCAACGCATGCGTGGCCGCTGTCGGCGTGGGCTATGGCGCGCATCCGGCGAATTCGCTCGAGGCGCTTGCGCCGCGCTACGTCGCGCCGGACGTCGCGTCGCTTGCGGCATGGCTGAGGGCGTACGCATGAGCGAACCGGCAATCGAACCTGTGCGCGTCTGCGCGGCAGAGGAACTGCTCGAAGGCGGCATGGGGCTGCGCCTGAATGCAACCTGGGCGGGCGGCGATGCCGTGGTGTTCTTCGTGCGCTACGGCGGCGAGGTCTTCGGCTATCTGAACCGCTGCGCCCACGTCCCCATGGAACTCGACTGGGTCGAGGGCCAGTTCTTCGAGTCCTCCGGTCTATACTTGATGTGCGCGACGCACGGCGCAATCTACCAGCCCGATACCGGCAAATGCGTTGGCGGACCGTGCCGCGGGGGGAGTCTGCGACGGGTGCGCGTCGAAGAACGCGATACGCCTGACGGCCGAGCGGTATTCTGGCTCCCCGACAACGATCTGCGCCCGCATCAACCCTGATAATTCACCGCACGCATGTCCGATAATCCGACCCCTGAACCGAACGAGCCGGTTCGTCCCTCTTCGGCGGACCGCAATGCGCCCGCACCAGGCTGGGAGCGCGAGGTGCTTGAGCGGATCGCGCTGGCCGCCATCGACGAACAGCGTGCCGCCCGCCGCTGGAAGATCTTTTTCCGCTTCGCGTTTCTGGGCGTGCTGCTGGCGATCGCCTGGGGCGTGCTGAGTCTGTCCGGCACGCGCGTCGAGACCGGCGCGCGCCATACGGCGCTCGTGTCGCTTGACGGCGAAATCTCGTCAGATACGAACGCGAACGCAGAAAATATCGGCAGCGCGCTCAACGATGCATTCGACGACGACGGCACGGCCGGCGTCATTCTGCGCATCGACAGCCCGGGCGGAAGCCCCGTCCAGGCGGGCATCATCAACGAGCAGATCCTGCGACTGCGCGCGAAGCACCCGTCCATCCCGCTCTACGTCGTGGTGGGCGACATGTGTGCTTCGGGCGGCTATTACGTCGCCGCCGCCGCCGACCGGATCTACGTGAACAAGGCCAGCATCGTCGGCTCGATCGGCGTGCTGATGGACGGCTTCGGCTTCACCGGGTTGATGGACAAGCTCGGCGTTCAGCGCCGCCTGCGCACGTCGGGCGAGAATAAGGGCTTTTACGATCCGTTCTCGCCGGATACGCCGAAGATGGACGCGCACGCACAGGTCATGCTCGACCAGATCCACCAGCAGTTCATCGACGCCGTGAAGGCCGGCCGCGGCAATCGTCTGCACGACTCGCCGGACATCTTCTCGGGGCTCTTCTGGACCGGCGAGAAGAGCGTCGAGCTGGGTCTGGCGGATGGCTTCGGCGACACCGACTACGTCGCGCGCGAAGTCATCAAGGCGCCCGATATCGTCGACTACACCGTCAAGCAGAGCCTGACCGACCGACTCGCCAAGCGCTTCGGCGCGGCCGTGGGTACCGCGGCGGTGCATGCGCTGATTGCGGGCGGGAACATGGTCGTGCGCTGACCCCTCGCGCCGACCCTCGCGCTGAATTTCAGCGTTACCCCACGAACGACCGCTCACGCGCCGCGCGAGCGGTCGTTGTCGTTTCAGGGCCCGATCTCAGTGGGCCACTCAGACGGCAAGCAGCAGGAAGATGGCCGGCCGCTTGTGCAGATCGGGCGCGGGCAGTTTCTTCCAGTCGGACACCGTGCGGCTCACGATGGTCTCCGTCGGCAGCGTGAGGTCGGCGGCGACGCAGACGAGCGTCGACGGAGCACAGCCCGCGAGCAGCGCGTCGAGCATCGTGCGATTGCGGTACGGCGTTTCGATGAAGATCTGCGTCTGCTTCGCCTTGCGCGAGTGCTGTTCCAGCTCGCGCAGCTTCTTCGCGCGCTCGTTCGCGTCGACGGGCAGATAACCGTGGAACGCAAAGCTCTGTCCGTTCAGGCCCGAGGCCATCAACGCGAGCAGGATCGAACTCGGCCCGACGAGCGGCACGACCTTGATGCCGCGTTCGTGCGCGCGCCGCACGAGCAGGGCGCCCGGGTCGGCCACGGCGGGCACACCCGCTTCCGAAACCAGTCCGGTATCGATCCCGGCGCGCAGCGGTGCGAGCAGCTTGTCGATTTCGCCGGGCGGCGTGTTGACGTTCAGTTCGCGGATCTCGATTTCCTGGATCGGCCGCGTCGTGCCGACGCGCTTCAGAAACGCGCGCGTCGTCTTCGCGTTTTCGCCGATATAGCTCGCGAGCGTGCCCGCGCGCTCGCGCACCGGCGCGGGCAGGACCGCTGCAAGCGCGGCTTCGTCGCCGTCACCGAGCGTGTTCGGAATCAGGTAGAGCGTGCCGGTCATTGCGCCTCCAGCAGCGGGTAGCCCGCAGCGAGCAGCATGCGCGTGAGCGCGATCAGCGGCAAGCCGATGAGCGCGGTGGGGTCGTCCGACTCGATCGCTTCGAGGAGGGCGATGCCGAGCCCTTCGGATTTCGCGCTGCCCGCGCAGTCATAGGGTTCTTCGGCGCGCAGATAGGCGTCGAGCGCGGCGTCGGGCAGTTCGCGAAAGCGTACCCGGGTCACGATGTCGACGGTATCCGTTTGGCCAGTAGCGGTGTCGAGCAGACTGAGCGCACTATGGAACTGCACTTCGCGGCCGCGCATCGACTGCAGCTGCGCGAGCGCGCGCGCGTGCGTGCCGGGCTTGCCGATCTGCTTGCCGTCGAACGTCGCGACCTGATCGGAGCCGATCACGAGCGCGCGGCCCGTGGTCGCGGGCAGGGCGGCGGCCACGGCGCGCGCCTTGGCGGCGGCGAGGCGCAGGGCGGTGGCTTCGGGCGTTTCGCCGTCGAGCGGCGTTTCGTCGACGTCGGGCACGGCGGTCTGGAACGGAATACGCAGCCGTTCCAGCAGCTCGCGGCGATAGCGCGACGTAGAGGCCAGAATCAGGGCGGGCCGGCTCGTGGCCGGGTTGGGGAGCGAGGAATCCTGCATGGTCGATCGGTTAGAGAAAACGGGGCGGGACGCCGGAAATGCGAGGCTGCACAGGCACTTGCATGCGTGATCTTAAGTGTTTGACTCGTAAAGACAATAGCGATATGATTTTGGGCTTTTCATCGGTACGCTCATTTCGCGCGCGTTTTCGCGTTGGTGGTGCGTTGTTGGCGGATGCCCGCCAGTACGGCGTACAGCATCGCAAAAGAACGCGACGTTGAAACATGCTTCGCCGGAGCTGGCGGATCCGATCCGCGGGTCTGTCCGGGTTGTCCGGGGAGTGTCCGGTTCGACGTGAGCAGGCCGTCTGAACGCATCGAAGCCGCTTTCCGGGGGCGGCAGTTGCTTTTAAGGGCAAGTGACGACACCGGGAGCACGGATAGCAGGAGCGCACATGACCGAGCCAACGGGTAAGCCTGCGGGCGCCATCGATTCGCTGAATCCGCGCGATCTCGATATTTTCGAATTTGCGCGTAGTGCTCGCGAGGCTGCGGGGGCAGTGCGTCTTTCGCAACTGCCGCGCATGTTAAACGAAGTCGCGGTCGACGCGCCAGATCGCGATACCGCGTTCACGTGGCAGGCGGCGGGCTTCACGCAAACGGAGCTGCAGGACGACGGCACCGAGGGGCCGCAGCCGTATTTGCGGCTCGCGCTTCACGGGAGCGCGTGGCTCACGTGTCAGCGTTGCCTTGCTCCCTGCGAGCAGACGTTCAACGCAGACCCGGTCTTCCGTATCGTCCAGACGGAAGAAGAGGCGGAGGAGTTTCCGCTCGACGACGATGAAGCCGAAGTGATCGTTGGCTCGCGCCATTTCGATCTCGTCGACTTGATCGAAGAGGAGCTGTTGCTCACGCTGCCGCTCGTGCCGAAGCACGATGTTTGTCCGGAGATCCATGAAAGTCTCGCCTCGGGTGCCGATGGCGCGGACGGCGTGGATTCCGTGGACGACGTACCGGAGCAGGAAATCGAGGCGGAAGAGCGCGTCAATCCGTTTGCGGCGCTCGAATCGCTCAAGAAGGACGGTCCCGGCAGCGGACACTAAAGCAGCTGCAGGTGGCGTGCAGTACTAGATTCGTGGGCCTCGCCCCGGAGTCGGGCTATCCCCAGGGTGGCGGCGGCCGGATCGGGCTGTGTTAGAATTCGGAAAATTTTCAGGAGTTATCATGGCAGTTCAACAAAACAAGAAGTCGCCGTCGAAGCGCGGCATGCACCGCTCGCACGATTTCCTCACGGGCGCTCCGCTGGCTGTCGAGCCGAGCACGGGTGAAGTGCACCTGCGCCACCACATCAGCCCGAACGGCTACTACCGCGGCAAGAAAGTCGTCAAGACCAAGAACGACTAATCGTTCCACTGTGCGGCGCCGGTTGGACAACCAACCACGAAGTGCTGCGCATGGCGATCCTGTTCGCTTGACAATTTTTCGGCTTGGCAAAAAAGGCGGCATTCAACTGCCGCTTTTTTGTGCCTGAAATCCGTCGCATTCCATGACTGTTACGCTCACGATAGATTGCATGGGAGGCGACAACGGTCCGTCCGTGACCGTGCCTGCCGCAGTCAATTTCGTTCGCTTGTATCCCGACGCGCATCTTCTGCTCGTCGGCATCGAAACGGCTATCCGCGCCCAGCTGAAAAAGCTGAAGGCGCTGGATAATCCCGCGTTCACCATCGTCCCTGCCACCGAGATCGTCGAAATGGACGATCCGGTCGAGGTCGCGCTGCGCAAGAAGAAAGATTCATCGATGCGCGTCGCGCTTAATCGCGTGAAAGAAGGCGAGGCCCAGGCGTGCGTGTCGGCTGGCAACACCGGCGCGCTGATGGCCGTGTCGCGCTACGTGCTCAAGACGCTGCCAGGCATCGAACGCCCGGCCATCGCTTCCGCATTGCCGAATCCCGCCGGCTACACGACGGTGCTCGACCTCGGCGCCAATGTCGACTGCGAACCGCATCATCTGCTCCAGTTCGCCGAGATGGGCCACGCGCTCGTCGCCGCGCTCGAAGGCAAGGAGCGCCCAACCATCGGGCTCCTGAATATCGGCGAAGAGGTCATCAAGGGCAACGACACCATCAAGCGCGCGGGCGAACTGCTGCGCGCGAGTACGCTGAATTTCCGCGGCAATGTGGAAGGCAACGACATTTACAAGGGCACCGTCGACGTGATCGTCTGCGACGGTTTCGTTGGAAATGTCGCGCTGAAGACGTCCGAGGGGCTCGCGCAGATGCTCAACGGCATGATCAAGGAAGAGTTCGGCCGCTCGTGGCTCACGAAGCTGATGGCGCTGCCCGCGCTGCCCGTGCTGATGCGCTTCAAGAAGCGCGTCGACCATCGCCGGTACAACGGTGCGGCGCTGCTCGGCCTCAAGGGGCTCGTCATCAAGAGTCACGGTTCCGCGGATGCCTACGCGTTTGAGTGGGCGATCAAACGCGGGTATGATGCCGTCAAAAATGGCGTGCTGGAGCGCCTCGCGCGTGCTATGGACGAGAACGCCGGTTCACTCGAACGCGCTGCCGGCGAATCCGGCAGCAGGCAGTCCGGCGGGCCGCTTGCAGGCGAGACGCCGCCCGGCACCGCATCTTCCTCGAAGGCATAATGGTTCAATCGACTTTATATTCCCGCGTGCTCGGCACGGGCAGCTTTCTTCCGCCTGAGCGCGTCACCAACCAGGAACTGGCTGAACGTCTCGCTGCGAAGGGCGTCGAGACGAGTGACGAATGGATCGTCGCCCGCACGGGCATCCATGCGCGCCACTTCGCCGCGCCCGACGTCACCACGAGCGATCTCGCGCTTGCCGCATCGCAGCGCGCCATTGCCGCCGCCGATATCGATCCGCAGTCGATCGACCTGATCATCGTCGCGACCTCCACGCCCGATTTCGTGTTTCCGAGCACGGCCTGCCTGCTGCAGAACAAGCTCGGCATCCGCAATCACGGCGCGGCGTTCGACGTTCAGGCCGTATGCGCGGGCTTCGCGTATGCCGTTTCGATCGCGGACAGCCTGATTCGCACCGGCCAGCACCGCACGGCGCTGATCGTCGGCGCGGAAACCTTCTCGCGCATTCTCGATTTCAACGATCGCACGACCTGCGTGCTGTTCGGCGACGGCGCGGGCGCGGTCGTGCTGCAGGCATCCCAGGAGCCGGGCGTACTGTCGAGCGCGCTTCACGCCGACGGCAGCTACGCGCACATCCTCTGCACGCCGGGCAACGTGCATGGCGGCGTGATCGCGGGCAACGCGTTCCTGCACATGGACGGCCAGGCCGTGTTCAAGCTCGCTGTGAACGTGCTGGAAAAGGTCGCGAACGAGGCGCTGGACAAGGCACAACTCAAACCCGAACAGATCGACTGGATGATTCCGCACCAGGCGAACATCCGCATCATGCAGGGCACCTGCCGCAAGCTCGGCCTCCCCGCCGAACGCATGGTGGTCACGGTGGGCGAACACGGCAACACGTCGGCCGCCTCCATCCCGCTCGCACTCGATGTCGCGGTGCGCGACGGCCGCATCAAGCGCGGCCAGAACGTGCTGATCGAAGGCGTAGGCGGCGGTTTCACCTGGGGCGCTTCCGTCATCCGCTATTGATTTCGACCGGGCGCGCGGCACCACGCTTTCCGGCTGACGCGCGCGCCGCTTGCTGCGGCGCGCGGCTTGCCGCAGCGCGCCGCCCGTCTGCATGAACAGAATTTGGGGACGTTATGAAATTCGCTTTCGTTTTTCCGGGCCAGGGCTCGCAGGCCGTGGGCATGCTCGACGCCTTCGCCGATAGCGCCATCGTGCGCGAAACGCTGCAGGAAGCCTCGGACGCGCTCAATCAGGATCTCGGCAAGCTGATCGCCGAAGGTCCCGCCGACGAACTGAACCTCACCACCAACACGCAGCCGGTCATGCTGACCGCGGCCTACGCGGTCTATCGCGCCTGGCAGCAGGCAGGCGGCGCGGCGCCCGCGATCGTCGCTGGCCACAGCCTCGGCGAATACACGGCGCTCGTCGCCGCTGGCGTGCTCGCGTTCCGCGATGCGGTGCCGCTCGTGCGTTTTCGCGCTCAGGCGATGCAAAGCGCGGTGCCGGTGGGCGAGGGCGGCATGGCTGCCGTGCTCGGTCTCGATGACGACACCGTGCGCGCGGTCTGCGCCGAAGCCTCCGCGGCCGTGGGCAATCCCGGCGGCGTGGTCGAAGCGGTCAATTTCAACGCACCGTCGCAAGTCGTGATCGCGGGCCACAAGGCCGCGGTCGAAAAGGCCTGCGAAGTCGCCAAGGCGAAGGGCGCCAAGCGCGCGCTGCCGCTGCCGGTCTCGGCGCCGTTTCACTCGTCGCTGCTCAAGCCCGCATCGGATCAGTTGCGCGAGTATCTCGCGAACGTGAAGCTCTGCGCGCCGCAGATTCCGGTCGTGAACAACGTCGACGTGGCGTTCGCCACCGATCCCGCCGCGATCCGCGACGCCCTCGTGCGCCAGGCTGCGGGCCCGGTGCGCTGGGTCGAATGCGTGCAGGCGATTGCTGCGCAAGGCGTCACGCACGTGATCGAGTGCGGTCCGGGCAAGGTGCTCGCGGGCCTCACGAAGCGCATCGACGGCAACCTCGTGGGCGCTTCGGTGGCAGACCCGAAGTCGCTCGAAGAAGCGCTCAAGCTCGTGGCCGCTTAAGCGGCGACCCGAGTTACATCCGCAACGGATTCGACAGATACATGGACAAGACTCTCGATAATCAAGCCGCAATCGTGACCGGCGCCTCGCGCGGCATTGGCCGGGCGATCGCGCTCGAACTGGCGCGCCAGGGCGCGACGGTGATCGGCACCGCGACGAGCGAATCAGGCGCGCAGGCAATTACGGCAGCGTTCGCCGAAGCGGGCCTGAAGGGCCGCGGCGCGATGCTGAACGTCAACGACGCGGCAGCAGCCGAAGCGCTCATCGACGCGACCGTGAAGGAATTCGGCGGTCTCGCGATTCTCGTGAACAACGCGGGCATCACGCAGGACAACCTCGCGATGCGCATGAAGGACGACGAGTGGGACGCGGTCATCGACACGAACCTGAAGTCGGTGTTCCGTCTTTCGCGCGCCGTGCTGCGCCCGATGATGAAGGCGCGCACGGGCCGCATCATCAACATCACGTCGGTGGTGGGCTCGTCGGGCAACCCCGGCCAGGCGAACTACGCGGCGGCCAAGGCCGGCGTCGCCGGCCTGACCCGTGCGCTCGCGCGCGAGATCGGCAGCCGCGGCATCACGGTGAACTGTGTCGCGCCGGGCTTCATCGACACCGATATGACGAAGGACCTGCCCGCCGAACAGCAGGCGGCACTGAAGCAGCAGATTCCGCTTGGCCGCCTCGGCAGCCCGGACGACATCGCTCACGCGGTGGCGTTCCTCGCATCGCCGCAGGCGGGGTACATCACCGGCACGACGTTGCACGTGAACGGCGGCATGTACATGTCGTAACCAGATTCGGGTACTATCGCGCGCCGCGATGCGTTTGCTTCAGTCGTTTTCAAACGCCGTTGCGGATAGCCCATCCGGAACCTCGAGCGCCGCTTTTCTGCCAGGTCAAACCTGCTAAAATGCGCGCACTCGCATTCATGAACTAACTTTTTTTCCCTTGGAGGGGTAATGGACAACATCGAACAGCGCGTGAAGAAGATCGTCGCCGAACAACTGGGCGTCGCCGAAGCCGAAATCAAGAACGAAGCATCGTTCGTGAACGATCTGGGCGCCGACTCGCTCGACACCGTCGAACTCGTGATGGCTCTGGAAGACGAATTCGGCATGGAAATCCCGGATGAGGAAGCCGAGAAGATCACGACGGTTCAGCAAGCCATCGACTACGCTCGCGCGAACGTCAAGGCCTAAGGGTATTCAGGCGCTATTTGTCCGCGGTTGCGCATTTGTGCGTAACAGGGGCCTGCGCCGCTATGGCGCGCGCGGCCCAACAGGACTCTCGTCAGTGAACCCGCACATGCCCGCACCCGCTGCCGGGCTCTTGCCGGTCAACTAGCCACAGGGCTCACAGGAGCATCTCCTGCGGCCTCTGTGGCTTTTGTTTTTGTCATCTATGGAAAAGGGGTTACCGTGAGCCGCCGTCGAGTTGTTGTTACAGGCCTGGGGCTGATTTCGCCTGTTGGCAATAATGTTGCCGACGGCTGGGCCAATGTGGTCGCCGGGAAATCCGGCATTGCCAACATCACGAAGTTCGATGCCACGAACTATTCGACCCGCTTCGCCGGTGAGGTGAAGGGCTTCAACGTCGAGGAGTACATCCCCGGGAAAGAAGCGCGCCACATGGATGCGTTTATCCATTTCGGCATCGCCGCGGGCATCCAGGCAATGCAGGATTGCGGCATCGAGATCACCGAAGAGAATGCCGAGCGCATCGGCGTCGTGGTGGGCTCGGGCATCGGCGGCCTGCCGATGATCGAAGTCACCCAGACCGAACTGCTGAACCGCGGCCCGCGCCGTATTTCGCCGTTCTTCGTGCCCGCCTCGATCATCAACATGATCTCCGGCCATCTGTCGATCAAGTACGGCATCAAGGGCCCGAATCTCGCGATGGTCACGGCCTGCACGACCGGTCTGCACTGCATCGGCGAAGCGTCGCGTCTCATCGAGTACGGCGATGCCGACGTGATGATCGCGGGCGGCGCGGAATCGACCGTTTCGCCGCTCGGCGTCGGCGGTTTCGCGGCGGCACGCGCGCTCTCGCAGCGCAACGACGATCCGGCGACGGCGAGCCGTCCGTGGGACAAGGATCGCGACGGTTTCGTGCTGGGCGAGGGCGCAGGCGTGATGGTCCTCGAAGAGTACGAGCACGCGAAGAAGCGTGGCGCGAAGATCTATGCGGAAGTCACCGGCTACGGCATGAGCGGCGACGCGTATCACATGACCGCGCCGCTCGAAAACGGCGACGGCGCGCGCCGCTGCATGCAGGCGGCAATGCGCAACGCGCGTGTGAATGCCGACGAGGTGAACTGGCTGAGCGCGCACGGCACGTCGACGCCGCTTGGCGACCTCGCGGAAACCACCGCGATCAAGCGCGCATTCGGCGACCACTCGAAGAACATCGTCGTGAACTCGACCAAGTCGATGACCGGGCACCTGCTCGGCGGCGCGGGCGGTCTCGAATCGGTGTTCACGGTGCTGGCCGTGCACAACCAGATCTCGCCGCCGACGATCAACATCTTCAACCAGGATCCCGCGTGCGACCTGGACTACTGCGCGAACACCGCGCGGGACATGAAGATCGACATCGCGCTGAAGAACTCGTTCGGGTTCGGCGGCACGAACGGCACGCTGGTCTTCAAACGTTACGTTTGACCCGCATCGAGCGTGAAGCGGCTGCGCCGGATTCTCCGGCCAGCCGCGATTCCGTTTTTCTCACGCGGCGCCCTGGCGTGCCGCGCATCCTGTTGCGACGCTCTGCGGCGCTTCATCTCGTTCTGGCCGTCGGTATCGGCGTGGCGACCGCCGCCGTCCATACGTCGCTCGCGCCCTGGCTGGGCGCCGCTCGCGCCATTGCTCCCACACTCGCTTTCCTTGCCCTCTGCGGACTGGCCGCCGTGGCGTGGCATCGCGCGCAACCCGCCGTCATCGAAATGGGGCCCGATTTTCTTGCGGCTTATGGAAAGGTTGACGCGTCCGGAGAGGGTGGCGCGCCAGGCGAGGGTAGCGCCTGCCGAGCGGGTAGCGCCTGCACCGCGCGAGGGCGTTTGACCGGCGCATCCCAGTGGGGCACCAGCCTGCTTGCGCTGACGGTCGAGGGGAGCGCCGGGCGCACCGCCGTGCTGGTCGCTGCCGATGCGCTCGAACCCGACGCCTTTCGTACGCTGGCCATACGGGCGCGGTGCGCGGCCGGGCGCTGAACGAACAGCGATTCGACCGTGTGCAACGGATTCGCTGTAACGACTGTAACGGCCAATACGCGCGTAACGTGACGAGAGGGACAGGGCGCTACAATGGTGCCCCGCATCTACCATGAGCTAACGGATTTTTCAGGTGAGCGAAAAAGAAATCGACCAGATGCTGGTTGAGCGTGTGCAAAAAGGCGACAAGGCCGCATTCGAGCTTCTGGTCGCCAAATACCACCGCAAGATCATCCGTCTGATCTCGCGCCTTGTGCGGGATCCCGCGGAGGTCGAGGATGTGGCCCAGGACGCCTTTATCAAGGCGTACCGGGCGTTGCCGCAATTTCGCGGCGAGTCCGCTTTCTATACGTGGTTGTACCGGATTGCCGTCAACACGGCGAAGAACTACCTTGCGACCCAGGGTAGACGTGCCCCGACATCTACCGAAGCAGATGCAGAAGAGGCTGAAACTTTCTCGGATGCCGATCAACTAAGGGATATCAACACGCCCGAGTCGATGTTGATGAGCAAGCAGATCGCGCAAACGGTCAATGCTGCCATGGCGATGCTGCCGGAGGAGTTGCGCACCGCCATTACACTTCGGGAAATTGAAGGTTTGAGCTACGAGGAAATCGCCGAGATGATGGGGTGCCCCATAGGCACCGTCAGGTCACGGATATTCCGCGCTCGCGAAGCCATTGCGGCAAAATTGCGTCCGTTGCTGGACACGCCGGAAGGCAAGCGCTGGTAACCACGCTGGTTACCACTGCACCGGCGGGCACGAATGCGATTCACCGGGTTGGTCACCGCGTGTATCACAACAGGGCAGTCTGAAAGGAAATGGGGAGCATCATGGGATCGGTCTCGATGCAATCGGTGCCAGGCTCGCGCGGCGAGCGTCTGTCTGCTTTTGTTGACGGAGAATTGACCGCTGGCGAGCGTCCAGACGGGATATTTTCTGATCTCGATCAAGAAGGACGTGCGAGCTGGTCGGCGTACCACCTGATCGGCGACGTGCTGCGCTCGGACGATCTCGCGCTCAGCGCGGCCGCAAGCCAGTCGTTCATGGCGGGCTTCGCCGCGCGTTTCGAGGCCGAGCCGCACGTGCTCGCGCCCGCCGCGCTGCCGGTCACGCGTCCCGCCGCAGGGGGGGCTACGGGCGGTGTCGCACGCATTCTCGCACTGCGTCACCGCATCGTTCCGACGCTCGCGGTTGCCGCTGCCGCCGCCACGCTCACGTGGATCGTCGTGCCGCAGATGCACGGCGCGGGCAACGTCGGCGGCACGCAGGTCGCGTCGGTATCGTCCTCGGGCGACGGCGTGCAGCGTGTTGCGATGAACGCGGTGCCGGCGCAGGCCGCTGCCGTGCAAGACGGCAACATCATTCGCGACGCGCGTCTCGATGCGTATCTGGAAGCGCATCAGCAGTTCGCGCAACAGCCAGTCATGTCGGATTCCATGCCGCTGATCCGGGCCGCTACCCTCACTACGTCTCGCCAGTAAGTCTGATGCCGACACCGCAGCGCTATAAAACGACAATCTGGGGGCGGCTGCCGGCATTCCTGTGCTATGCGGCCGTATTGCTGACGGTACTGTCCGCGGTTGCGCATGCCGCCGCACAGCCCGCGCCGCAAGACGCCGCCCAGTGGCTCGACCGCATCCAGCAGGCGGCCCGGCAGCAGAATTACCAAGGCACGTTCGTTTATCAGCGCGGCCCGTTCGTGCAATCGTCGCGTATCACCCACTACGGGACGAAGAACGACGGCGAGTACGAGCAGCTCGAAAGTCTCGACGGCAAGCCGCGCAAGCTCTTGCGCCATAACGACGATGTCTACACGTTCGTGCCCGAGCGCAAGTTCTGTGTCGTCGAAAAGCGCCAGAACAAGGACGCGTTCCCCGCGCTGCTCGCCACGAGCGGCGACCACGTGCTGTCCGTCTACACCCCGAAAATGCTCGGCACCGACCGGGTCGCGGGCATCGAAAGCCAGGTCATCGCGCTCGACCCGAAGGACGGCTACCGCTTCGCCTACAAGTTCTGGGCCGACGCGAAAACCGGCCTTCTGCTGCGTGCGCAGACGATCGACCCGGCGAGCGGACAGGTGCTTGAACAGTTGTCGTTCACGCAGATCCGCATCGGCGTGCCGCTCGACAAGGCGCCGATCGTCAGCGGTATGCACAACACGGCTGGCTGGACCGTGGTGCATCCGCCGCTCGAACCGGTCGACATGGAAGCACAGGGCTGGAAATTCGGCTCGCCCGTGCCCGGTTTCCGCAAGGTCCGCGAACTGCGCCGGCCGATGGCCGCAACCGATGCGAACGAGCCGCCCATCCCCGTCGATCAGGCGGTTTTCTCCGATGGGCTGGCTGCAATCTCGATCTTTGTCGAGCCGGTCAAGAACAACAACCGCAAGGAAGGGGCAGGTAGCAACGGCGCCACGCACGTCCTCGTGAAGCGCAGCGGCGACTACTGGATCACGCTGCTCGGGGAAGTGCCTCAAAGCACGTTGCAGCAGTTTGCGTCTGCCATAGAATACAAACCTCCCAGGTAAATCCTTCGGCTGACAACGATATGACGATTTTCCCGCTGCGCAAATTGTTCGCGGCCGCGGTGGTGGCAGCGTGCCTGCCGCTCGCACCGCACGTGGCGTCGGCGGCGCCCGCCGCCAATCTGCCGGACTTCACCGATCTGGTCGACAAGGTCGGACCATCAGTCGTCAACATCCGCACTACGACCCACGTGAGCGCCTCGCCGCACGGCCTGCCGCCGGGCACGGACGAAGGCGACATGTCGGAATTCTTCCGCCGTTTCTTCGGCATTCCGCTGCCGCAGGGCCCGCATGGCCAGTCGCCTCATGGTGGACAGGGCGGCGGCCAGGGCGGTGGCCAGGACGCGTCGCCGCCCGACAGCGGCAGCGACGCGGAGCAGAACAGCGGCGTCGGCTCGGGCTTCATCCTGTCGACTGACGGCTATGTGATGACGAACGCGCACGTCATCGACGATGCGGACAGCATCTACGTCACGCTCACCGACAAGCGCGAGTTCAAGGCGAAGCTGATCGGCGTCGACGACCGTACGGACGTCGCCGTCGTCAAGATCGAGGCGCGCAGCCTGCCCGCTGTGACCATCGGCGACTCGAACAAGCTGCGCGTGGGCGAGTGGGTCGTCGCGATCGGCTCGCCGTTCGGGCTCGAAAATACCGTCACGGCGGGCATCGTCAGCGCGAAGGGCCGCGACACGGGCGACTATCTGCCGTTCATCCAGACGGACGTGGCCGTCAACCCCGGTAATTCGGGTGGTCCGCTCATCAACATGCAGGGCGAGGTCATCGGCATCAACTCGCAGATCTACAGCCGGACCGGCGGCTTCATGGGCATTTCGTTCGCGATTCCGATCGACGAAGCGATGCGCGTCGCCGATCAACTGGAGCGCAGCGGCAAGGTCACGCGCGGCCGTATTGCGGTGGCGATCGGCGAGGTGACGAAGGACGTCGCCGACTCGCTCGGGTTGCCGAAGGCGCAGGGCGCGCTGGTGTCGAGCGTCGAATCGGGCGGCCCGGCCGACAAGGCCGGCATCCAGCCGGGCGACATCATCCAGAAGTTCAATGGCCAGACGGTCGATAGCGCGACCGATCTGCCGCGCATGGTCGGCGACACGAAGCCGGGCACGAAGGCGACGATCACGATCTGGCGCAAGGGCCAGACGCGCGAACTGCCGATCGCGATCGCCGAAATGCAGGCCGACAAGACCGCGAAGGGCGACCAGAAGAAGGCGCCCGCGCCCAAGCCGCGCGCGTCGAATTCGCTCGGCCTGTCGGTGACGGACGTTCCCGCCGATCAACTGAACCAGCTCAAGATCAAGGGCGGCGTGCTGGTGGAATCGGTCGGCGGCCCGGCGGCGCGCGCCGGCCTTCAGAAAGGCGACATCATCCTGCGCGTGGGCGATACCGACATCACGGGCGTGAAGCAGTTCGAGGAAGTGACTGCGCGCCTCGATCCGCAGAAGATGGTGGCGGTGCTCGTGCGGCGCGGCGAGAACACGCAGTTCGTGCCGATCCGCCCGCGCAACCCGGGGCAGAAATGATGCAGACACGCACGAAACCGCCGAGCCTCGTGCTGTACGGCCGCACATGGTGTCATCTGTGCGACGACATGCACGCGGCGCTCGCGCCGCTCGCCGCCGCGGCGGGCGCGCGGATCGAGGTGATCGACGTCGATTCAGACCCCGCATTCCAGGCCCTCTATGACGAACTCGTGCCGGTCCTCCTGTGCGATGGCGTCGAGTTGTGCCACTACCACCTCGACGAGGCGCGCGTGCGCGCCGCGCTCGGGCTGGGCGTTTGAGCCGCGGCGCTTTCCCGCCCCTGCCTGCCGAACCCCTTTTCGGCTAAAATAGGCCGGTTTTTCATCTGTTTACGAGGCGTGCTCTGCTTTTCGTCCGGGCGCGCCTTTTTCGCTTGATCGGCACTGAATGAATCATATTCGTAACTTCTCGATCATTGCGCACATCGACCATGGCAAGTCGACGCTCGCCGATCGCATCATCCAGTTGTGCGGCGGCCTGTCCGACCGTGAAATGGAAGCCCAGGTGCTCGACTCGATGGATCTCGAGCGCGAGCGTGGCATCACGATCAAGGCGCAGACCGCTGCGCTCTCGTACAAGGCGAGGAACGGCGAGGTCTACAACCTGAACCTCATCGACACGCCGGGCCACGTCGACTTCTCCTACGAGGTGAGCCGCTCGCTCTCCGCGTGCGAGGGCGCGCTGCTCGTCGTCGATGCGAGCCAGGGCGTCGAGGCGCAGACCGTCGCGAACTGCTACACGGCGATCGAACTCGGCGTCGAGGTCGTGCCGGTGCTCAACAAGATCGACCTGCCGGCCGCGAACCCCGAGAACGCGATCGAAGAGATCGAGGACGTGATCGGCATCGACGCGACCGACGCCACGCGCTGCAGCGCGAAGACCGGCCTCGGCGTGGAAGACGTGCTCGAAGCGCTGATCGCGAAGGTGCCGCCGCCCGAGGGCGACCCCGCTGCGCCGTTGCAGGCGCTCATCATCGACTCCTGGTTCGACAACTACGTCGGCGTCGTGATGCTCGTGCGCATCGTCAACGGCACGCTGCGTCCGAAGGACAAGATCAAGCTGATGGCGACCGGCGCGCAGTATCCGGTCGAGCACGTCGGCGTGTTCTCGCCGAAATCGCGCGATCTCGACGAACTGTCGGCGGGGCAGGTGGGCTTCATCATCGCGGGCATCAAGGAACTGGCCGCGACCAAGGTGGGCGACACCGTCACGCACGCGGGCAAGCCGGCCGACAAGCCGCTGCCGGGCTTCAAGGAAGTGAAGCCGCAGGTGTTCGCGGGCCTGTATCCGGTCGAGGCGAACCAGTACGACGCGCTGCGTGAGTCGCTCGAAAAACTCAAGCTCAACGACGCTTCGCTGCAATACGAGCCCGAAGTCTCGCAGGCGCTCGGGTTCGGTTTCCGCTGCGGCTTCCTCGGCCTTCTGCACATGGAGATCGTGCAGGAGCGTCTCGAGCGCGAATTCGACATGGACCTCATCACCACGGCGCCGACCGTGGTCTACGAGGTCGTGCAGCACGACGGCACGACGGTGACGGTCGAGAACCCCGCGAAGATGCCGGAGCCCTCGAAGATCGAGGAAATCCGCGAGCCGATCGTGACCGTGAACCTGTACATGCCGCAGGACTACGTGGGTTCGGTCATCACGCTCTGTACACAGAAGCGTGGTAATCAGATCAACATGCAGTACCACGGCCGCCAGGTGCAGCTCACGTACGAAATCCCGATGGCCGAAATCGTACTCGACTTCTTCGACCGTCTGAAGTCGGTGTCGCGCGGCTATGCGTCGATGGACTACGAGTTCAAGGAATACCGCACGTCCGATGTCGTCAAGGTCGACATGCTGATCAACGGCGACAAGGTCGATGCGCTGTCCATAATCGTGCACCGCTCGCAGTCGCAGTACCGCGGCCGCGAAGTGGCGGCGAAGATGCGCGAGATCATTCCGCGCCAGATGTACGACGTCGCGATCCAGGCGGCGATCGGCGCGCATATCATTGCGCGCGAGAACATCAAGGCGCTGCGCAAGAACGTGCTGGCCAAGTGTTACGGCGGCGACATCACGCGCAAGAAGAAGCTGCTTGAAAAGCAGAAGGAAGGCAAGAAGCGGATGAAGCAGGTCGGCTCGGTCGAAATTCCGCAAGAGGCCTTCCTCGCGATCCTGCGTGTCGAAGACAAATAAGACTGGATAACGGATAACTCAATGAATTTTGCGCTGATCCTTTTTGTGCTCGTGGTTCTCACGGGCATCGCCTGGGTTGCAGACAAACTGGTCTTCATGCCGCGCCGCCGCCTCGCTGCCGATGCGGCCGTCGCCGACTTCGATCGCCAGCAGGCGCGCATCGGCGAGCGCTTCGCCGATGAGAACGCTCCCGTCACGCGTCAGAACCTGCGCAACGACAAGTTGCGCCAGCCGTGGTGGCTCGAATACACGGCGAGCTTTTTCCCCGTGATCCTGATCGTGTTCCTCGTGCGTTCGTTCATCGTGGAGCCGTTCAAGATTCCCTCGGGCTCGATGGTGCCGACGCTGCTCGTGGGCGACTTCATCCTCGTGAACAAGTTCGAGTACGGCATCCGCCTGCCGATCACCAACACGAAGCTCACGCAGGGCAGTCCGCTTCAGCGCGGCGACGTCGTCGTGTTCCGCTATCCGAAGGACGAATCGGTCGATTACATCAAGCGCGTGATCGGCCTGCCGGGCGACGTCATCTCCTATCAGGACAAGCAGCTCACGGTCAACGGAAAGCCCGTGCCCGAGATTGCGCAGCCGGATTACTTCGACGAAGAGCGCATCGGTTACGCGAAGCAGTTCACCCAGGATCTCGGCAGCCGCAAGAACAATATCCTGAATAATCCGGCTGTGCCGCCGTTCATCGTCGGCGCGGAAGATTATCCGTATCGCGACAACTGCCAGTACAACGACCGCGGGATCATCTGCAAGGTGCCGCAGGGCCATTACTTCATGATGGGCGATAACCGCGACAACAGCGCCGATAGCCGCTACTGGGGCTTCGTGCCCGACGCGAACGTTGTCGGCCGCGCGTTCTTCATCTGGATGAACTTCAGCAATCTGAAGCGTATCGGCTCATTCGAGTGACGGCTTGCGCGATTTGCATGCCGATATGCGCATCGTGATGCGGCGATCCGCTTGCGCGATGCGCATGATGTGTTCGCACGCTACTTGAAGAACCCGCGGTAACCCCGCTTGACCACGCTTTTTCACCGACCACCCGGCGTTTTCGCCGGGCCGGGCCGGCGCGTTATACTCTGCCCATGCCCCAATCTCCGTTGGAAAGCCGACTGCGCTACGAATTTCGCAATGCGGAATTACTGCGCCAGGCTTTGACCCACCGCAGTCACAGTGCCACGCATAACGAACGCCTTGAATTTCTCGGCGATTCGGTTCTGAATTGCGCGGTGGCGGCCCTATTGTTCCAACGTTTCGGCAAGCTCGACGAAGGCGATCTCTCGCGCGTTCGCGCAAATCTCGTCAAACAGCAGTCGCTCTACGAAATCGCTCAGGCCCTCAATATTGCGGACGGCCTGCGGCTCGGCGAAGGCGAACTGCGCAGCGGCGGCTTCCGCCGCCCGTCGATCCTCGCGGATGCGCTCGAAGCGATCTTCGGCGCAATTTTCCTCGATGCGGGCTTCGACGCGGCCCAGACGGTCATCAAGCGCCTCTACATCCCGATCCTCGATCACATCGATCCGCGCACGCTCGGCAAGGATTCGAAGACGCTGCTGCAGGAGTATCTGCAGGGCCACAAGATCGCGCTGCCCACGTATACGGTCGTCGCGACGCATGGTGCGGCGCACAATCAGCAGTTCGAGGTCGAGTGCACGGTGCCCAAGCTCGACGTGAAGGTGTCCGGCTCGGGAGCGAGCCGGCGAGCGGCCGAACAGGCTGCCGCGAAGAAGGCGCTCGAAGAAGTGATGGCGGCTGCGCCCGCGGTTGTGGGGAAGCCACGCCGCTCGAAAGGCGCGCGGGCTGCCAAGGCTGAACTCGATGTCGTACCCGGCGTGACGGGCGTGCAGGGCGCACTGGATTTGCGTGCGCCGGAGCGCCGTGAGCGTGCCGCGCGCCAGCCGCTGCCCGGCGAGGCCGGCGACCGCGTGCCGCCGCCGTCGCAAGCTGCGCCACTGGCCGTCATTCGCGCGGCGCATGTGCAGGAGCGTCTTGCGGAGAAAGAGAAGGCCGAAGGCGCTCAATCTGCTCAGTCCGCTCAATCCGCTCAAGCGCGCGAGAAGTCTGCTGACAAATCTGGCGCACCGGAGGCCAGCGCAACGACCGGTCATACGCTGCACCGCACGTCCGCAGCGAAGGCCGATCCCGCTGCCGAAGCGGGCACCACTGCCGCGCTGCCCGCGCGCGCGGCCGACGCCAGCCACTGATCCAGGCCGTGCGCACTCCGCGCACGCGCTGCACCCAACGTTTTCTTTCCCGGTCCGATCATGAACGCTCCCACTTCCACTCCTGCCGGTTTTCGCTGCGGCATGGTCGCGATCGTCGGCCGGCCCAACGTCGGCAAATCGACGCTGATGAACGCCCTCGTTGGGCAGAAGATCAGCATCACGTCGCGCAAGGCGCAGACCACGCGCCATCGCATCACGGGCATCAACACGATCGACGACGCGCAGTACGTCTTCGTCGACACGCCCGGCTTCCAGACCCGCCACAGCACGGCGCTGAACCGCTCGCTGAACCGCGCGGTGACCTCGACGCTGAGTTCGGTCGATGCCGTGCTCTTCGTGATCGAGGCGGGCAGGCTCGGGCCCGACGACCAGAAGGTGCTCGACCTGATTCCGCCGAACGCGCCGACGCTGCTCATCGCCAACAAGATCGACCGCGTGACCGACAAGGCGACGCTTTATCCGTTCATCGAAGAGGTGCAGAAACTGCGCGAGTTCCGCGAGATCGTGCCGCTGTCGGCGAAGAATGCCGACGATATCAAGCACCTGCTCGCCACGCTCAAGCCGTATCTGCCCGAAGGCGAGCCGATCTACGGCGAGGACGATCTGACCGACCGCAGCGAGCGCTTCCTCGCCAGCGAAATCCTGCGCGAGAAAGTGTTCCGCTGGACCGGCGACGAACTGCCGTACACGAGCACCGTGATCATCGACAAGTTCGAGCAGGAAGGGCGCCTGCGCCGCATTTTCGCGACGATTCTTGTCGAGCGTGACACCCAGAAGGCGATGGTGATCGGCCAGAAGGGCGCGAAGCTCAAGCAGATCAGCACCGATGCGCGGCTCGACATGGAAAAGCTGTTCGACGGCCCGGTTTATCTGGAAACCTTCGTGAAGGTGAAGAGCGGCTGGGCCGACAACGAAGCCGGGCTGCGCGCCTATGGGTATGAATGACGGCGAAGCCGTAAGCACTCAAGACGCCTCCGCGTCACTCGAGCCCGCGGACGACGATTCGCTCTCGTCGCGTTCGTCGCCCGCTCGGCCCACATCCGCTGCGCCGCGCCGCAAGCGCACGAGGGCGCAGTCTTCCACGGCGCTCGCCGGTGAAGGCGAGGCCGCCCAGCCCGCCCGCCGCGCAGCGTTGCCGCGCGCGCCGCGCGGCGCATCCGCCGATTTCCGCATCGCCGAGCAGCCCGCCTTCGTGCTGCATAGCTACCCGTATCGCGAAACCAGCCTCGTCATCGACGTGCTGTCGCGCGACCACGGCCGCATCGCGCTCGTGGCGAAGGGCGCGAAGCGGCCGCATTCGGCGCTGCGCGGCGTGCTGCAGACCTTTCAGCCGCTTGCGCTCTCGTGGACCGGCAAGGGCGAAGTGCGCACGCTCACCGGCGCGGAATGGGTCGGCGGTATGCTGCCGCTTACCCGCGATGCGCTGCTCTGCGGCTTCTACGTGAACGAACTCGTCGTGAAGTTCCTCGCGCGCGAGGACTCGCATCCCGAGTTGTTCCGCCACTACGTCGTCACGCTGACGCGCCTCGCGCACGACGAACCGCCCGTGCAGGTGCTGCGCTCGTTCGAGCGCGTGCTCCTGCGCGAGACCGGCTATGCGCTCGCGCTGGACCGCACGGTGAACCGCAAGGCCGTGGTGGCCGATGGGCGTTACGTGTTCGATCCCGAGCGCGGCGTGCGCGAAGCATCGGACGAATGGCCCTCGCAGTGGCCCGTGCTTTCGGGGCAGACGTTGCTCGACATGGAGCAGGACGATTACCATCGTGCACAGACCGTCGCGCAGAGCAAGGCGCTGATGCGTTTCCTGCTGAACACTTACCTTGGCGGCACGCCGCTTGCGACGCGCCAGATCCTGATCGACTTGCAGAACCTATGAGCTTCTTCCTGACTTCGCCTCACGTGATCGACCTCGGTGTGAACATCGATCACGTCGCCACGCTGCGCAACGCGCGCGGCACGGCCTATCCCGATCCGATCCGCGCGGCGCTCATGGCCGAAGACGCGGGCGCGGACGTCATCACGCTGCATCTGCGCGAGGACCGCCGCCATATCGTCGACGCCGATGTGCGCGCGCTGCGCCCGCTGCTGCGAACGCGCATGAATCTCGAATGCGCCGTGACGGCCGAGATGCTCGACATCGCGTGCGAGATCAAGCCGCAGGATGTCTGCCTCGTGCCCGAAAAGCGCCAGGAGCTGACGACCGAAGGCGGCCTCGACGTCGCCGGCAAGTTCGACGCCGTGAGCGCCGCGTGCCGGCAGCTTGCGGACGCGGGCGTGCGCGTGTCGCTCTTCATCGACCCGGACGAAACGCAGATTCGCGCCGCCCACGAGAGCGGCGCGAGCGTGATCGAACTGCACACGGGCCGCTACGCCGAAGCGCACGACGCGGGCGAGCAGGAGCGCGAATACGAGCGCGTCGTGCGCGGCGTGAACTGCGGCATCGGCCTCGGGCTGAAGGTCAACGCGGGGCACGGCCTGCACTACACGAACGTGCAGCAGATCGCGGCGATCGACGGCATTCACGAACTGAACATCGGCCACGCGATCGTTGCGCATGCAATTTTCGCGGGCTGGGAGAATGCGGTCCGCGAGATGAAGGCGATCATGGTCGCGGCGCGCCTCGGCGCACGCGCTTAATTAGTCGCAGCGAGCCGTGGCGCTCACCTGCGCGCTACGTGTGAGCCTTATCGGCTGCTGCGGCCGCATGTACACGAGGAGCATATGGCCATCTACGGCATCGGCACCGACCTCATCCAGGTGAGCCGCGTCGCGGCAGTCATGGAGCGCACCGAAGGTCGCTTCGCGACGCGCGTGCTCGGCCCGGACGAACTGGTGGTCTACGAAGCACGCCGCGCACGCTCGGCCGTGCGCGGGCTCGCCTATCTGGCGACACGGTTTTCGGCGAAAGAGGCGTTCTCGAAGGCGATCGGACTCGGCATGCATATGCCGATGACCTGGCGCGCCGTACAGACCCTCAACGAGCCGAGCGGCAAGCCGATCATGGTCGCGTCGGGCCCGCTCGCACAGTGGCTCGACGAGCGCGGCATCACGATGCGCGTGACGATCAGCGACGAGCGCGACTACGCCGTCTCGTTCGTGATTGCTGAAACCGACTGCCCCATCCGGTGACTGCCCACTGCGCAGCGCCCACCACACAAGACAAATCAATGAAGACAATTCCCGGACCGGTGATGCTCGACGTGGTTGGCCAGACGCTGACCGACGATGACGTGCGCCGCCTTGCGCACCCGATGACGGGCGGCGTGATCCTGTTTGCGCGCCACTATGAGAACCGCGCGCAACTCGTCGCGCTGACCGACGCGATCCGCGCCGTGCGCGACGATCTGCTGATCGCCGTCGATCACGAAGGCGGCCGCGTGCAGCGCTTTCGCACCGATGGTTTCACGGTGCTGCCCGCGATGGGGCGTCTGGGTGCGCTGTGGGACAAGGACGTGCTGCTGGCGACGAAGCTTGCGACGGCCATCGGCTACATCCTCGCGAGCGAGTTGCGAGCGTGCGGCGTCGATCTGTCGTTCACGCCCGTGCTCGACCTCGGCTACGGACAGTCGACGGTGATCGGTGACCGCGCCTTCCATCGCGACCCGCGCGTGGTCACGCTGCTCGCGAAGAGCCTGAACCACGGTCTTGCGCTTGCGGGCATGGCGAACTGCGGCAAGCATTTCCCCGGGCATGGCTGGGCGCACGCGGACTCGCATGTGGCGGTGCCGGTCGACGAACGGCCGCTCGAAGAGATTCTCGGCGAGGATGCCATGCCGTACGACTGGCTCGGCCTCTCGCTCGCGGCGGCCATGCCTGGACACGTGATCTATCCGAAGGTCGATACGAAGCCCGCGGGTTTTTCGCGCATCTGGGTGCAGGAAATCCTGCGCGGCCGGCTGCGTTTCACGGGCGCGATTTTCAGCGACGATCTTTCGATGGAAGCCGCGCGCCAGGGCGGCACGCTGACCGAAGGTGCACGCGCTGCGCTCGAAGCGGGCTGCGACATGGTCTTGATCTGCAACCAGCCGGACGAGGCCGAGAAAGTGCTGGACGCGCTGCGTGTCGCGGAGCCGACGCAAGCCGCGCGCGAGTCGGCCAGGCGCATTCGCCGCCTGCACGGACGCGGCAAGGCGCTGCGCTGGGACAAGCTCGTGGCGGATCCTGGCTATCTCGCCGCACAGGCGTTGCTGCGCAGCGTGATGCCGTGACGTGATGCGGGGCGCTCAACCCGGTGAAGAGATTGGCCGTTCTCTCTTTACCTGGGGTGCCTGGGGTGCCTGGGGTGCCTGGGATGGCGGGATTGGGCGAGAGTAATGGCCCCCTGAATCGCCGCGCGTGCCTGCGGGCTGTTCTTCCAGCAGGTGGCTCCGAGCATTGCCGATGCCTTGGCGACGATATCCAGTGCATTGGCCTGGCTCAAATGCGCCAGCGATTCGAAGCCCATTTGCTCTAGCCTGGCAATCACTGTTGGGCCGACGCCCTTCACGTCGAGTAGCGCTTTACGTTTGTCGAGAGGAAAGGGCATAAGGCGCTCAGTTCAACCGCATCCGCTGCAGCTTGTTGTAAAGCGTTTTCGGACTGATCCCAAGCAGCGATGCTGCGCGATGGCGCGTGCCGCCCACCGCGTCGAGCGTCGCGCGAATCAGCATTTCTTCGACGTCGGCAAGCGGTGTGCCCACCGTGACCTGCACGCGGCCTGTGCGCATGTCATGTGCATTCCCGCCGCTGCCTTCCTCCGCCTGCAGTGTTTCCAGCACCTCGCCCGAGGCTTCGTACGCTTGCCGCACGCGCTCATGCAATTCGCGCACGTTGCCGGGCCAGTCGTAGGCGAGGCATTCGCGAATGAACGAAGGCGCGATCAGCCGCGCGCTGCCGTCGCCGTGCGCATGCGCTTCCTGGTTGAGTTCGTCGATCCATGCCGCGGCGAGCAGCGCGGCGTCGTCGCCGCGTTCGCGCAGCGGCGGCAGCGTGAGCGCCGCCGAGTCGAGGCGCAGCCAAAGCTCCTCGTCGAGCACACCGCGCGCGACGGCTTCGCGCGGAACGGCGCGCGTCGCCGCAATGAGCCGGAAGTCCGTGCCGACTTCGCTGCTGCCGCCTACGCGGATGAAGGTCTGCGAATCGAGTGCGCGCAGCAGCGCTTCCTGTTCGCTGCGCGGCAGGTCCGTGATTTCGTCGATGAAGAGCGTGCCGCCGCAAGCCTGATCGACGAGGCCCGGCTCGCGATGGTCCGCGCCGCCGAACGCGCCGCGCTCGTGGCCGAACAGCAGGCTCGCGAGCGGGCGGCCGCTCGCGGCGTCGGCGCTTGCCGCACGCGCGTCGTGCACGACGAACGGACCCTTGCGGCGCCGGCTCAGTTGATGCAGCGTGCGCGCGGCCATTTCCTTGCCGGTGCCTGCTTCGCCATGGATCAGCATGGCGGATTCCGTGGGCGCAAGCCGTTCGATCGAGTCGTAGACGTGCTGGATCGCGCTGCTGCGGCCGAGCATCGGGCCGAAGCGGCCAATCTGGCGCAGCGCGGTGCGTAGCGTGCGGACCTCTTCGGTGAGTTCGTACGGACGCGGGATGCGTGCGAGCAGGCTGCGCAGGCGCGGGATGTTGACCGGCTTGAGCAGATAGTCCCAGATGCCGTGGCGCAACCCCTCGATCGCGCTTTCGATGGTGGCGTTGCCGGTCATCACGATCACCGGCAGCGCGCCGCCGGGCGGCTGGGCGGGCAGGTGCTGCAGCAGATCGAGTCCGCGGCCGTCCGGCAGGTTCAGGTCGACGAGCACGACGTCGGGGATGACGCGCGTCAGCGCGGCGCGCGCATCAGCGAGCGTGGCGGCGGTGTCGACCGAAAAGCCGTCGGCGGCCAGTATCGCGGACAGACCGGACAGGCTATTGGGATCGTCTTCGACAATCAGTGCGTGTGGCATGGGGAGTACGGCGTGACGGAAGATTGGAGGCGCTTGATTGCGCGGCGCAGTCCGGGTGCGCCGCGCCGCGCTGTGCGCGAAGCGGTACGACTGGATTCAGCGGGCAGAGACGGCGCAGTCAATTCAGATCTGGTCCTCAAGTATGGCGGCGGTGTGCCTGCCGCGCGCCGATGCGGCGGCTGGCGGCAGGCGCAGTGGCTTCCGGGGCAACCCGGTTGCGATGCCTGCTTACGGAGCAGCAGAAACCGTGCCGCGGGCCGCGCCTCGCGCGGATTGCGCCACGCAATAATTGCGCGCGGAAAAATCAGGTAAGGATTTCCTGTGCCACCGACAAACATACACGCTAGCGAAAAAAAGAAAAAGCGCCCCGGGGGACGCTTTTTCTCCGAATCCACCCGCCGCGCATCGGCGCAGCGGGCGTGCGGCGCGCTTAGGCGCGGCTGCGGTATTCGTTCGTGCGCGTATCGATTTCGATCTTGTCGCCGATATTGCAGAAGAGCGGCACTTGCAGCTCGTAGCCGGTGTTCAGCTTGGCTTGCTTCATGACCTTGCCCGACGACGTATCGCCCTTGACGGCCGGTTCCGTGTAGATGATCTCGCGAACCAGCGTGGTCGGCAGTTCGACCGAGATGGCCTTCTCGTTGTAGAACACGACTTCGCAGCCCATGCCGTCCTGGAGGTAGTTCAGGGCGTCGCCCATCATCTCGCCTTCGACTTCGAACTGGTTGTAGTCGGTGTCCATGAACACGTACATCGGGTCGGCGAAGTACGAGTACGTCACTTCCTTGCGGTCCAGCACGACGACTTCGAACTTGTCGTCTGCCTTGTACACGGTTTCCATGCCGGCGCCGGTCAGCAGATTCTTGAACTTCATCTTCACGACTGCGGAGTTACGGCCCGATTTGTTGTATTCGGCCTTTTGCACGACCATGGCGTCGTTACCGATCATCACGACGTTGCCGACGCGGAGTTCCTGTGCGGTCTTCATAAAACAGTCCTGTCCAGATTAAATAGCTTCGAGTGTGCTCGACGGCAAACGTCGCAAGCGGGTTCGGATGGTGCGATTCCGAATCAGGGCGCGGAGCATATTGCTCCTGCTGCCGTGCCCAGAACCGGGTTCTTGCCATCTTGGCGGGCCGTCGCAGTGAATCACTACCGTGAAGCGCTTGCAGTGAATCGCTTGAGACGGCTGCCGTCGGATAACCGCTTATTTTAACTGAGTTTTTGCGAATTCGGCGAGATTTCCGGCGAGGTCGCCGGCTCGTGCGAGTTCGCCCGCCCACGACGCCGCGCGGGCTCTGAATTCCGGCAGATGCGGCGCGACGTCCGCCCAGTCGGGCGTGCCGCGGCCATTCCACGCGTGCCAGAAGCGTTCGAGCGCAGCGCGTGCGGTGGCGCTCAGCGATTGGGCGTAATGATCGAGGGCGGCATCGAGCTTCGGCAGATGGGCGTCGTCGGCCTGCGGGTAGATGTGCCAGACGAACGGCCGCGCGGCCCACTGCGCGCGCACGAACGAATCCTCGCCGCGCACGAAGTTGAGGTCGCTCGCCCACAGCAGCGGGTCGTAGCCACGCTGCTCCGTGAAGGCGAGGCCGTGCGCATGCAATGCGCCAAGCGTCGCGTGCGCACCGGCTTCGAATGCGGGAAGACCGAAAAAGCGCGCGACCGCGCCCGAGATCCGGCCTTGCGGCACGAGCAGCACGATCTGCGTCACACTGTCACGCCACTGCGCAAGCAGGCTGTCGAGCGCCGCGTTTTCGTAGGCGAAGAGCGAGATGACGGTCGCGTCCGGCGCGGGCGGCTTGCCGCCGGTCGCGCGTTGCCACCACGCGGCGCGCACTTTCGCCGATCGCTCGAAGGATGCGCGTGCGGCATCCAGATCGCGTTCCTTGAGCACGCCGCCCGTACCGGGTTGCAACCCCGGAAAGAAGAAGTGCTTGACGAGCGGATAGCGCGGATGCGGCGAGGGGCGCAGATGGAAATCGGCCACCCAATCCTCGGCGCTCAGGTATTCCAGATTGAGCCACACCGGACGCTGCTCGCGCCGCGCCATCGCCATCACGTAGACGGGCGGCAGCTCGCACGCGAACGCCTCGATCACGACATCGGCGATCTGCAGCGTGTCGCCTGCGTGCGCGCGCTCGTGCCAGTGCTCGACGACGACGCCCTCGACGGTCTGCGTCGCGCGTGCGACGTCGAGCGCCGGGCAGAGCTTCGCGAACGCATGCAGATCGTCGACGAACACGCGGACCTGCCAGCCGTGTTCGTGTGCGAGCTGGCGCGCAAGCCGCCAGCACACGCCGATATCGCCGAAATTGTCGATCACGGAGCAGAAGATGTCGCAGGCGATCGTAGAGGGAGCCGCGGCGGATGTGGCGGATTCGGCGGATGGGGCGTTCTGGGGCGCGTCGGTCATGGCGTGGGGCGCGGGTGGTGTCGAGTCGAAGGGTGGTGCGCGTGCGCGCTGTCCGTGGCGGCCGGTTCGACCCGGCACGGAATGATCTAAACTGACAATTCTAAGACACCGTGGGACACACCCGTTAGCTGCACGAACGGCCCTGAGTGCGTCGCGACGGACGACGCGGCCTGTCCCCGAGACTCCCGATACTGCATGACAGATTCCGACGTTTTCGACCCGAAGCCGACGCTGGCACAGCTTCCGCATCTGCCCGGCGTTTATCGCTACTACGACGCGCAAGGCGCGGTGCTCTACGTCGGCAAGGCGCGCGACCTGAAAAGGCGCGTGTCGAGCTATTTCACGCGGACCCAGCTTTCGCCGCGCATTGCGATGATGGTCACGCGCATCGTGCGGATCGAGACCACGGTCACGCGCTCCGAGGCTGAAGCGCTGCTGCTCGAAAACAACCTCATCAAGGCGCTCGCGCCGCGCTACAACATCCTGTTTCGCGACGACAAGTCGTATCCGTTCCTCAAGCTCACGGGCCACAAGTTCCCGCGCATGGCGTATTACCGCGGCGCGGTCGACCGCAACAACCAGTACTTCGGGCCCTTTCCGAGCGCGTCGGCGGTGCGCGAGAGCATTCAGATCCTGCAGCGCGTGTTTCAGCTGCGCACCTGCGAGGATTCGGTGTTCAACAACCGCACGCGGCCGTGCCTGCTGCATCAGATCGCGCGCTGCACGGCGCCGTGCGTCGGCGCAATCGGCGAGGAGGATTACGCGCGCGACGTGAGCAACGCCTCGCGCTTCCTGCTCGGGCGGCAGACGGAGGTGATGAAGGAACTCGAAACGAAGATGCATGCGTTCGCGGCCGAACTCAAGTTCGAGCAGGCGGCGGCCGTGCGCAACCAGATGAGCTCGCTGGCGACGGTGCTGCATCAGCAGGCGATCGAGACCGGCAGCGAGAGCGACGTCGATATCCTGGCGGTCGTGGCGCTCGGCGGACGCGTCTGCGTGAATCTCGCGATGGTGCGCGGCGGGCGGCATCTCGGCGACAAGGCGTATTTCCCCGCGCATGTCGAACGTGCGTTGACGGACGAGGAGGGCGGGATGGTCGAGGAGGTCGATAGCGAAGCGGTGCTGGCCGCTTCGGCGTTGACCGCGTTGCCGTCGCTCGCGCGCCGGGCGCTCGAAGCGGCAGCGGGCTTGTCGGCTGGAGCGGAAACGGAAACGGAAACGGAAACGGACGGCGCCGCGCACGATGCCGAAGCAGACGACGCCCGCGTCGATGCCGATCCGCTCGCGATCGCGGCGGACCTCCCGCCGGAGCCGGAAGCGGCTGGAGCCGATGGTGCCACCGAGACCGGCAACGCGGGCGGCAATGAAGGCGAAGAAGACACCGACGCCGCACTGCCTGCGGGTGGCCGCAGGAAGGGCGAGACCGGCATCGAATCGGAAGTGCTCGATGCCTTTATCGCACAGCATTACTTCGGCCATCGCGTGCCGCCGGTGCTCGTCGTCAGCCATCCTCCGGCGAACCGCGAACTGATCGACGTGCTCGCCGGGCAGGCCGGTCACAAGATCGCGCTGCTGCGCCAGCCGCAGGGACAGAAGCGGGCGTGGCTCGCGATGGCCGAGCAGAACGCGCGGCTCGCGCTCGCGCGGCTGCTCTCCGAGCAGGGCTCGCAGCAGGCGCGCACGCGCACGCTTGCGCAACTGCTCGGGCTCGAACTCGACGATCTCGCGCATTTGCGCATCGAATGCTTCGACATCAGCCACACGATGGGCGAGGCGACCCAGGCATCGTGCGTGGTCTATCACCATCACAAGATGCAGTCGAGCGAGTACCGCCGCTACAACATCACGGACATCACGCCCGGAGACGATTACGCGGCGATGCGCCAGGTCCTCACGCGCCGCTACGAGAAGATGGTTGCGCAGGCAGCGAGCAACGAGAGCAACGTGGCCGACGCGGCCGACGAGGCGCAGTCGCTGCCGGGCGGCGATCCAGCCGATCCCACGGCGGGCACCGGGCGCGCGGAGCCGGCCGCGGCGGTTGCCACGCTGCCGAATATCGTGCTGATCGACGGCGGCAAGGGGCAGGTGGAAGTCGCGCGCCAGGTCTTCACCGAACTGGGTCTTGATCCGGCGATGCTGGTGGGCGTCGCGAAGGGCGAGGGCCGCAAGGTCGGTCTGGAAACGCTCGTGTTCGCCGATGGCCGCGCACCGCTCGAACTCGGCAAGGAAAGTGCGGCGCTGATGCTCGTCGCGCAGATCCGCGACGAAGCGCACCGTTTCGCCATCACCGGCATGCGCGCGAAGCGCGGCAAGACGCGTCAGACCTCGCGCCTCGAAGAGCTCGAAGGCGTGGGCGCGAAGCGCCGCCAGCGCCTGCTCGCCCGCTTTGGCGGGCTGCGCGGCGTGATGGCGGCGAGCGTCGAGGATCTGGCGAGCGTCGAGGGCATTTCGCGCGCGCTTGCCGAGCAGATCTACCAGCAGCTTCATTGAGGCCGGGGCGCGCGCTTTTCGCGCGTCCTCACGGTCGCTTGTGGCAGGTGCTGCGACACGGCACAATTGCAACTCCCTCGACAGACAGCGCCCGCCAATGCCGTTCAATATTCCGATTCTCCTGACGTGGCTGCGGATCGTGCTGATCCCGCTCGTGGTCGGCGTGTTCTATCTGCCGCAGACGGCGCTCGCCCCGATGCAGCAGAACGTGGCCGCGATGCTGATCTTCGTGCTGGCGGCGCTCACCGACTGGTTCGACGGCTATCTGGCACGCAAGTGGCACCAGACGTCGTCATTCGGCGCGTTCCTGGATCCCGTCGCGGACAAGCTGATGGTGACGGCTGCGCTCCTGATCCTCGTGCACCTCGGGCGGCTCGACACGGTGTTCGCACTCGTGATCGTCGGGCGCGAGATCGCGATCTCGGCGCTGCGCGAATGGATGGCGCAAATTGGCGCATCGAAGAGCGTGGCCGTGAATTCGCTCGGCAAGTTCAAGACGGCATGCCAGATGGTTGCGATTCCGATGCTGCTCTACTACGCGCCGCTCACGATCGGCGGTGTGACGCTGTTCGATTCGCGTCTGTGGGGCACCTGGCTCATCTACGTCGCGGCATTCCTCACGATCTGGTCGATGCTGTACTACATGAAGCTCGCATGGCCGCAGATCCGCGAGCGTGGGGTGCACTGAGCGCTTCCACGCTTCCTCCCGTGTCACACGTCTGAAACACGTCTGAAAAAAGATCGCCATTGGGGGTTGACACGTTTCAGCGGCTTATACATAATCTCACTTCTCCGCTGCACGACGTTGTGGCAAACGGCAGAAGCGGTGGAGATAGTTGAAGATAAGTGGTGAATAGGCGGTAGATCGACGGTGAAGCAGTAAAGCGGCAGTAAAAAGCAATGCGGGAGTAGCTCAGTTGGTAGAGCGCAACCTTGCCAAGGTTGAGGTCGCGAGTTCGAGACTCGTCTCCCGCTCCAGAATTCAGGTGCGATGTTTGCAGTAACCGGCAGCGCACCGATGGCAGTAACAAGCAGGATCAAGCAGCACCACGCGGGAGTAGCTCAGTTGGTAGAGCGCAACCTTGCCAAGGTTGAGGTCGCGAGTTCGAGACTCGTCTCCCGCTCCAGGTATCCCGGGGAAGCAGCGCTTCCCCTTTTGTTTGGCGGACCGTGATCAGTATGTCGGGCCGCTACGCAAATCTGTCCGGTTGTTGCGGGCGCAGCAAGCCTCGCTAACCGGCAGTCCGCTTCTGGCGCGATAGCAAAGCGGTTATGCAGCGGCCTGCAAAGCCGTGTAGGCCGGTTCGACTCCGGCTCGCGCCTCCAGATGTAAAGAAAAGCCACCTTCGGGTGGCTTTTTCTTTTTCCACCTGGCTTCGGGCTGGTTTGAGGCTGGCTCCGGGGTCGCTTCGGGGTCGCTTCGGGCGCAGACCATCACGCACAATAGCCGGATCGTTCCGTTTACGGTTGCTCACGATGCCCATTGAACTCCCCGAAGACGCGCGCCGCGATGCGATTGCGTCGATCCAGCGCTACTTCGACGTCAACATGGAAGAGCCGATCGGCAATATCGCCGCCCAAGCGCTGCTTGGTTTTTTTCTCGAAGAGATCGCGCCGTCCGTCTACAACAAGGCCGTCGCCGACGCGCAGGAAAGCATGCAGGCGCGCATCGTCGATCTCGACATCGATCTGCACGAAGCGCCGTTCCAGTACTGGCGCAAGTACGCGCAGCCGAAGCGCCGCAAGTGAGGCGGTGCGTTGAAGGTTGAGTTGAAGGTCGCGCCGAAGGTCGCATTGAGGGGTGCGTTGAAGCGCACATGCAAGGCGCGGCATAATTGCGGATCGTCCGACGCTTGCTGGAAATCAACGATGAATACGCCGTCCTCCGCATTGCCGCTTGCACATCTCGACTGGTGCTGGAAACCCTTCGACGCACTCGACGCGCGTGAGGTCTACGAAATGCTCAAGGGCCGCTCGGAGGTGTTCGTGGTCGAGCAGAACTGCGTCTACGGCGACGTCGACGGCCTCGACACGGCGGCGTGGCACCTGTTTGCCTGGGATACGGATATGGCCGGCGAGCGTCCGGTGCTGGCGGGCTATCTGCGCGTGCTGCTGCCCGATTCGAGCGATCCCGACGTACGCATCGGCCGCGTGCTGACCACGGCGGGCTACCGTGGGATCAAGCTTGGTAACGCGCTGCTCGAACGCTCGATTCGCCATATCGCGCAGCAGTGGCCCGGCGTGCCGATACGGCTGCATGCCCAGGCTCATCTGCAGCAGTTCTACGGAGCGTTCGGCTTCGAGCCGGTCTCGGAGATTCACGACGAAGACGGCATTGCGCACGTCTGGATGCGCGCGGCGTAGGCTCGGCAAAAGCGTCCGCGTGCGCAAAGCCGCATGCGGTGGCGTAGCGCGAACCAGCACGCCTAACACGCGCATTCCGTGCTGGAGCGCGCGTCGATCGCAGATTGCCTGCGCGCGTTACTGCTGCGCGGGCGTTTTGACGGCGAAGGGCGTGTCGAGCGTCGCGCCGTTCGAGAACTCCAGCTTGATATGCACCGTGTCGCCCGGCGCGATCTTGTGCTTCGGCTCTTCCAGCATCAGGTGATAGCCGCCCGGCGCGACCGACACCGAGCCATGCGCCGGTACCGTCAGCTTGTCCACCATCACCATCTTCTGCGTCGATCCGTTCGAGATCGTCTGATGCAGCATCACGCTGCCGTAGTCGTCGCTGTCGACGTCGACGAGATCGACGTTCTTGTCGCCATCGTTCCTGAGCGTCAAATAGCCCGCTGCGGGCAGGTTGCCGGGCAGCCAGCGCACCCATGCGTTCTGTACGCTGATCGCCTTGTCGGCGGCGTGCGCGGCCGGTGCGAGCATCGCGCATGCACAGGCGAGCGCGCCGCCCAGTGCGGCGGCAAGTGATGGCAGTTTTTTCGTCATGGTGGTTCCTGTGGCGGGTGAAACATGAAATCGGCGGCTGGCCCGCGCCGGACGGTGCTGGACAGCAAGCGAAAGCGCGGAGGGGGCACAGAGGGCGAACGCGGGAGGCAAAGGCTGTATCGGCAGGTCGATTCGGAATGTGTTGGCGCTGCTGGCGCGACTACGCGCCGCATATCGCTGCGAATGTAGCAAAATTAGCGGCAGATTACCGGGATGCGCGGACATTTTTCCGGCGTGAGGCCATGTGCCGCATCGCGCTCGCGCGGAGATCAGGGAAACCGCGCGGGAAACCACGCGGCAAGGGCCGCGCACCTTGCCAACTCGAAAATCGGTTGAAGGCGCGGTAAGATGCGCACACTTTCTCCGACAGCCCGACAAGCCGCCGGAACCATACCCGGCCAGCGCGCCGAGGGGTGAAAAACACGGAATGCAAGCACTACCGGCCGTATTGCCGCCTGATCAGACGGCCTTCTTCTTCGATTTCGACGGCACGCTCGTCGAACTCGCACCGACACCCGACGGCATCCAGGTGCGCCACGACATGCTCTCGCTGCTCGCCGAACTGCGGCGCGTGACGCACGGCGCGGTGGCGATCGTCTCGGGCCGCGGCATCGACAGCATCGACGCCTTCCTCGGCATGCCGGACCTGCCGGTGGCGGGCCTGCACGGCGCCGAGCGCCGCGACGCCAACGGCGACACGCAGCGCGTGGGCTTCAACGATCAGCGGCTTCTGCACATGGAACAGGTGCTCGCGGAAGTCGTGCGCACCCATCCGGGGATGCTCCTCGAAATCAAGGGTGCGGCGCTGGCCCTGCATTACCGCAACGCGCCCGAGCACGAGCCCGCCGCGCGCGAGGCGACCATGCATCTTGCCGGCGAATTCGCCGATGCGTACGTGTTGCAGCCCGGCAAGATGGTCTACGAGATCAAGCCGAAGGACGTCGACAAAGGCCGTGCGCTGCGCGCTTTTCTCGACGAGCCGCCGTTCGCGGGCCGCCGTCCGGTGTTTGCGGGCGACGACCTGACCGACGAAAAGGGCTTCGCGGTCGTCAATGCGCACCAGGGGCTTTCGATCAAGGTGGGCGGGGGCGACACGATCGCGCTCGCTCGCCTCGATTCGGTCGATGCCCTGCTAGGCTGGCTGGCATCGCTCATCGCGACGATGCGCGGTGCGTGACGCGCCGCTCCACAGCATTCGAATTCGCGCCGCGCAGCCGGCGCTCACTCACTGATACCTGTACGGAAACCCGCACCTCATGAGCCGATTGATTATCGTGTCGAACCGGGTCGCGCCGATCTCCGAAGGCGGCCCGGCAGCGGGCGGCCTCGCGGTGGGCGTCTATGACGCGCTCAAGGAAACGGGCGGCATGTGGTTCGGCTGGAGCGGCGACGTGCTCGCGTCGGGCCAGCCGCAGATCCAGCTCGAGGAACACGGGCCGGTCACGTTCGCGACGATCGGCCTGTTGCGCCGCGACTACGACCAGTACTACCGCGGTTTCTCGAACGCGACGCTGTGGCCCGCGTTCCACTATCGCGCCGATCTCGTCCAGTACGACCGCCACGACTTCGAAGGCTATCGCCGCGTCAACGGCTGGCTCGCGCATCAGCTCGTGCCGCTCCTGCGCGACGACGACATCATCTGGGTCCACGACTATCACCTGATCCCGTTTGCCGAGGCGCTGCGCGCCGCGGGCGTGAAGAACCGCATCGGCTTTTTCCTGCATATCCCGTTTCCGGCTTCGCAGGTGCTGCTCGCGGTGCCGACGCATCACGAACTGGTCAAGGCGCTGTGTTCGTTCGATCTGCTCGGCTTCCAGACGAAGCCCGATTTGCGCGCGTTCTGCGATTACGTCGTCAACGAGGCGGATGGGTCGGTGATGCAGCAGCCGGACGGCCTGACGCGCGTCGAGGCGTTCGGCCAGACGCTGTTCGCGGGCGACTATCCGATCGGCGTCTATCCCGACGAGATCGCCGAACTCGCGCGGGCGGGCGAGCGCGGCAAGCCGGTGCGCACGCTCAAGGCGACGCTGCATGGCCGCAAGGTGATCATGAGCGTGGACCGGCTCGATTACTCGAAGGGGCTCGTCGAGCGCTTTCGCGCATTTGAACGGCTGCTCGACCAGCATCCGACCCAGCGCAACAACGTCTCGTTCGTGCAGATCGCACCGCCCACACGCGCCGATCTGCACGCGTATCAGGACATCCGCCTGCGCCTGGAGGCGGAATCGGGCCGTATCAACGGCCGTTACGCGGAACTCGACTGGACGCCGATCTGGTACATCCATCGTCAGTACGAGCGCGCCGTGCTGGCGGCGCTGTTCCGGGCGTCGCAGGTCGGCTATGTGACGCCGTTGCGTGACGGGATGAACCTCGTCGCCAAGGAGTACGTCTCCGCGCAGGATCCGGAAGATCCCGGCGTGCTGGTCCTGTCGCGCTTCGCGGGCGCCGCGCAGGAGCTGACCGGCGCGCTGATCGTCAATCCGCTCGACATCGACGGCATGGCCGATGCGCTTGCCATGGCGCTCGCGCTGCCGCTTGCCGAGCGCGTGGCGCGCTACCGCGACATGATGGCGCAACTGCGCGAGAACAATGTGTCGGTCTGGCGCGACCGGTTCATGCGCGACCTCACGCAGATCGGCGACAAGCGCCGTGCGGCGCTGCCGTTGCGCTCAAAGGCGGCGCACGAAGCGGTGCAGGGGCAGGACCAGGGCTGAGCGTGCGCGGCAAGCGCCGCTGGCGGGGCGCACGTAAAACGAAAAAAAGCCGCTTCGATCGAGGCGGCTTTTTCGTTTCCCGAAGGGCGCTGCAGGCGCCGCGGGCGAATCAGGCGACGTGTTTCTCGTCGGCCTTCTTGGGGCCCAGATGCAGCGTGGAATGCTTGCCGTACTGCTTGGCGAGCAGGTCGCGATAGAGGCCCGGGCGGTTGCGCAGTTCTTCGGGGCTGCCGTCGTCGATGACCTTGCCCGTGCTCATCACGATGATGCGGTCGAAGTTCTGCAGCGTGGAGAGCCGGTGCGCGATGGCGATCACGGTGCGGCCGACCATCAGACGGTCGAGCGCCTGCTGGATCGCCTCCTCGGATGCGCTGTCGAGCGCCGAGGTGGCCTCGTCGAGCAGCAGGATCGGCGCGTTCTTGAGGATCGCCCGCGCGATCGCGATGCGCTGGCGCTGGCCGCCCGACAACTTCACGCCGCGGTCGCCGACGATCGTGTCGTAAGTCTCCGGCATCGCCTCGATAAAGTCGGCACAGCGCGCCTCGCGGGCGGCGGCGAGCACTTCCTCGCGGCTCGCTTCGGGACGGCCATAGGCGATGTTCTCGTAGATCGAGCGGTGCAGGAGCGAAATGTCCTGCGGCACGAGCGCGATGGCGTTGCGCAGGCTCTCCTGCGTCACGGCCGCGATGTTCTGGCCGTCGACCTTGATCGCGCCGCCCTGGGTTTCGTAGAAGCGCTGCAGCAGCGCGAGGACCGTGGTCTTGCCCGCGCCCGACTTGCCGATCAGGCCGACGCGCTGTCCGGCTTCGATTTGCAGGTCGAAATGGTCGAGGATCGCCTTGCGGTGCGGATAGGCGAACGTCACGCCCTCGAAGTCGACGCGCCCGCCCTGGGCGACGAGTTCGGTGGCGTCGTCGCGGTCGGGCATGCCGTGCGGCTCGAGCAGCGTCTGGACGGCCTCGGAGAGGCGCGCGACGTGCTGCGTGACGTCGACGAGCGCGACGGCGAGATCGCGCGTGCCGTGCAGGATGGTGAAGCCGAGCGAACTGACGAGCACGATGTCGCCCGACGTGGCGCGGCCCTGATCCCAGAGCCAGAGTGCCCAGCCGAGCAGGCCCGCCGAGAGCATCGCCGTGATCACGGCGTGCAGCAGACGCAGCTTTTCGAGGTACAGCAGGCTGTCGCGGCGCGCGTCCATCTCGGCTTTCACGGTGCCGCGAAAGCGCCTCTGCTCGCGAAACGTCATGCCGAAGGCGCGCACGAGCGCCATGTTGCCGATCACGTCGACCAGTTCGCCGTCCACGGCGGCTGCCCGCGACGCGAACGTGTGGTGCCGCGCCGAGCCGCGCCCGGCGAGCTTGAAGAGAATCACCGAGAGGATCGCCGAGCACAGCAGGAGCCCGGCGGCCATCAGCGGGTTCACGGTGATGATCATGACGATCGCGCCCGCCACGGCGATGCACGGCGGCAGCACGTTCCAGGCCGTCGTGTTCTCGGCGGTGTAGACGGCGTTGGAGGTGGCGGTGATGCGGCTTGCGAGCGTGCCGGGCTGCTTTTCCGCGTAATAGCTCGGCGAATGGCCGCTCAGGTACTGGAACAGGTCGCGCCTCAGGTCGCCCGTCACCGCGACGAACGTGTGCGCCGCGAACCAGCCGCCGACGCGCCAGAGCAGGTTGTCGGCGGCGATCAGGCCGACGAGCACCGCGAACGCGGTCCACAGCGGTCCCGGATGATGGCGCCCTGCGCCGAGCACGTCGATCAGATGCTTGATCGCGTATTGCGAGGCGAGCGCGCAGCCGACGGCCGCGAACACGCTCGCCAGCACGATGGCGTGTGCGAGCGGGTGACGGCGGATGTAACGAAACAGGAACGCAAGCGGCCGCCGCGCATAGCTCGCGAGCTTTGCGTTGTGGGCGTTACGCTGGGCGATGGTCAGATGTTCCAATTGTCTGTGATGGGTGGTCAGTCTGACGGAGCGAATCCGTGCAAAGTCAAAGAGAAGAGGGAAGGCGAGCTAGCCGCCACGAGCGCGGAATTTCATCCATTGTAAACACCCCTTGCGCATGGCGCATCGCCCAGGACCATGGGACGCGCATGATATCGCGACAGTACGGCGCACGGAATGTCTTGCCGACAGCTTGTTGCGGTGGACGTTCAACAGGCGTGCAAGATTGTTTTAGAGATATAATTACGGATTGCATTTGAAACGTCGTTGTGCTTGGCGGTCAACGCCGGGCCAGCGGTGAATCGACAGCGCAGCGATCGAAGAGTGCACACGCAATCGAAAACTGCGGAACAACCGCGGAACAACTACGGTAGAGCCGCGGTCAGGATCGCAGGACGCGCATTCCAGTCCCAAGGTGGAAATTATGTTTTAAAACATGGGGTTGGTGCGTGTTTCCGAGTTGTAACAATGTAAAGTTTTTGAAATGCCATAGGCGGCACGGGTAGTGGACCCGGATAATGCCGACTCGAATAGCGTAGGGAATCTGACAGCAAGTGTGTCAACGACCGCGAGCCCTGCGCGTTTACCCGACTGTGCCGTTCCGTCAATCTGAAACTACGACGGCCAGTGTGTCGGCGATGCCGGCGTGGTTAGCGGTACGGAACGCCTCTAGTGGTGAACGGCAAGGCTGCCGGCGCCGGCGAGGGTCGATTGTCAAACTTGCAGTACTTTGCCCGATTTATTACGAGGAAGGAGTTCACCACTATGCGAATCGCTCAAATCGCTCCGTTGCACGAGGCGGTTCCTCCCAAGCTCTACGGCGGCACGGAACGGGTGGTCTCCTACCTGACCGAAGCGCTGGTCGAACAGGGTCACGATGTCACGCTGTTCGCGAGCGGCGATTCGATCACCTCGGCGAAGCTCGAAGCTTTCTGGCCGCAGGCGCTGCGCCTCGACCCGACGATTCGCGACGTGATGGCTCCGCACATGCTGCTGCTCGAAGAAGTGTGCCGCCGCGCGGACGAGTTCGACGTGCTGCACTTCCACATCGACTATTACCCGTTCTCGCTGTTCCAGCGTCAGCCGGTGCCGTTCGTGACGACGATGCACGGCCGTCTCGACCTGCCGGAACTGCAGCCGATCTTCAACGCATTCAGCGACGTGCCGGTCGTCTCGATTTCGGACAACCAGCGCATCCCCCTCCAGCAGGCCAATTGGCAGCAGACCGTCTACCACGGCCTGCCGGAAAACGTGCTCACGCCGATTCCGAACGTCGAGCCCGGCTACCTCGCATTCCTCGGCCGCGTCTCGCCGGAGAAGGGCCTTGACAAGGCGATTCGCATCGCCGGTCAGGCGGGCATGAAGCTCAAGGTCGCCGCCAAGATCGACAAGGCCGACCGTGCCTACTACGAAGAAGTCATCAAGCCGCTGATGGCGCTGCCGCACGTCGAGTACATCGGCGAAATCGGCGAAGCCGAAAAGCGCGAATTCCTCGGCAACGCGCACGCACTGGTGTTCCCGATCGACTGGCCGGAGCCCTTTGGCCTCGTCATGATCGAAGCCATGGCCTGCGGTACGCCGGTTGTCGCGTTCAAGCGCGGCTCGGTGCCCGAAGTGATCGAGAACGGCGTGTCGGGCTTCGTCGTCGAAGACGAAATCAGCGCGGTCGCCGCCATCAAGCGTGTGTCGTCGCTGTCGCGCGAGAAGGTTCGCGGTGCGTTCGAATCGCGCTTCTCGTCGAAGGTGATGGCGCAGAACTACGTCCGCGTCTACGAAGAACTGCTGCGCCAGAAGCGCCGCACCGTGCTGCGCGAAGTCGCCGCCGGTTAAGTCCGGCTGACAGCGGGCGCTGCCCGCCTGGTCGCCGAAACGCCCCGCTGCCTGCGCACCGGGGCGTTGTCTTTTGTGCGCAAGCGTTGCCGGTCAGCGTGAGACGAGGCGGCAATGTCCCTATAATGGCCGTGCCCGCAAAACTGCCGGCAACCCTGACAAGAGGAGAAGAGCTTTGGCGAGAACCCGACCGACGCCCACGGCAGCCCTACCCGGCGCCGGGACGATGTTCGCCTTGCGTGCGATCGGTCTCGTCCTCCTCGCGCGCTGGCTCTACTCGATGGAGCAGATGAACTTCCTGGCGGCGCTGCAGGGCATGGCTTCGTCGCCCTGGGCGTGCATCAATCTCGTTTTCCTGTTTCTGCTGATCGTGCTGCCGGGCGCGAAGGCACGCATCGAACGCCCGTTCCATCCGTTGCCGTCGTGGCTGCGCCAGGCGCTGCGTTTCTTCGGTCTGCTCGGTTTTCTGTTCGCGCTGTGGTCGGTCGGCTTCTTCGTTTCGGTCGCAGGCTGGCGCCGGGCGCTCAGCACGGTGGCAGCGACCAACGGCTGGCTTGTCGTCGCGCCCGCGCTCTATGCGGCGGTGGTCTGGATCTGCCGGCCGCGCGCACTCTGGCGCACCAATATCGCCGCGCGCCGTTTTGCGATTGGCCGCTACGCGGTGTCGCTCGATTCCGCTACGCGCACCACCATCGTCTGGCTGGAAAGCCGCAAGGTCGGCCAGTACGACGCGCGCGAGCTTTCCGTGCGCTGGCCGCAGGGCACGCAGCCGGTTGGCTCCCCGGTAGCTGCGGCTGTGCCGCAGGCATCCGACGCCGATCCAGTCATTGCGGACGCGAGCGCCGACGGCGCTGCGCCATCGCCCTTCACGGCGCCGGAGCGTCCGGCTTCGGCGCCCGCTTCGGCGCCAGCGGCCATGAAATGGCGCGCGAAGATCGAACTGCTGTGGGACTCGCCAGCTGCGGCGGGCCACAACCGCCAGACGGTGTTTCGCGTCGGCCTCGCCACGGAAGGCGACCGGGTGGCCGCGCATGCCCTCGACGCCGCGCTGAAGCAGGCCTGACCACGTCCGCTGTGCGGTCGCGTAGCGGACGCCGCGCCGCTTGCCGCATCGGTCGTTCAATCGAACAAATCACGATGCTTCCGGGCTGGCTGCCTGTCTGGAGCCGTCCGTCTGCGCGCATTTAAAGATGACTCAGGAATCCATATCAAGCTGACGGGCGTCATGACACGGCAAAATTCACGCAGCGTCCACATCTGAAGAAATCGCTTGTGATGCGAACCGCGCTGGGCGTTGAGCCGGTCTGTTGATCGCGGACAGGCGATCGGCGTGATCAGCGGCTAAAAAATGGATTTGTATAAATCTGCATTGTCAGATATAGTTCGCGTCAGGAAATGGCGATCGGTACGCCGCGGAGTCGATGAGGGCCGACGCAGGTCGAATCTGAAACCGCGGTCAGGCTTGTTTGCAAACAGCCTGTGAGCCAATGGGCCGTTTTTTTTATCCATATATCTGACTAATCAGATATATGCCGATCGCTGAAATACCATGCGATCCGAGTTCAAAGGACGCAGCATGAACCCGTCGACCGGCGCGAATGCGCCACGCTCCCTGACCGGCGCAAGATTTGTCCTTGGCACGTTCGCCGTGGCGCTCGCCACCTTCATGAACGTGCTCGATTCGTCGATTGCAAACGTCGCGATTCCGACGCTCTCCGGCAACCTCGGCGTATCCATCGACGAAGGGACGTGGGTCATCACGCTGTTCGCCGCGGCCAATGCGGTGTCGATTCCGCTGACCGGCTGGCTCACGCAGCGCGTGGGGCAAGTGAAGCTGTTCGTCGGGGCGATTCTGCTGTTCGTGCTGTCGTCGGCGGCATGCGGTCTCGCGCCGAACCTGCAGGTGCTGCTCATCGCGCGGATCGTTCAGGGCGCCGTGGCGGGGCCGCTGGTGCCGCTGTCGCAGGCGCTGTTGCTCGCGTCCTTTCCGCAGCAAAAGAGTTCGAACGCGCTTGCGCTGTGGGCGATGACGGCGACAGTCGGGCCGATCGTGGGCCCGGCGCTCGGCGGCTGGATCACGGACAACTACAGCTGGTCGTGGATCTTCTACATCAACGTGCCGGTCGGGCTGTTCGCGGCAGCGACGGTCTGGAGTGTCTACCGCGACCGCGAAACGCCGACGCGCAAGCTGCCCATCGACAAAGTGGGGCTGATCTCGCTGATCGTGTGGGTTGCGTCGCTGCAGATCATGCTCGACAAAGGCAAGGACCTCGACTGGTTCGATTCGCCGGTGATCTGGGCGCTGACGATCGTGGCGGCAATCAGCTTCGTGTTTTTCCTGATCTGGGAACTGACCGAGGAAAAACCCATCGTCGATTTACGGCTGTTCGCGCGGCGTAATTTTCTGGGCGGCACCGTGGCGATTTCCGTCGCGTACGCGATTTTCTTTGCGAACCTCGTGCTGCTGCCGCAGTGGATTCAGGGCTTTCTCGGCTACCGCGCCGTGGATGCGGGGCTCGTGACGGCGCCGCTCGGGATCTTCGCGGTGATGCTCGCGCCGGTGATGGGCAAGGTCATGCCGCGCTCCGATACGCGCGTGCTCGCCACGTTGGCATTCGTCGGATTTGCCGGTGTGTTTCTCATGCGCTCGCACTACACGACGGGCATCGACGCCTACACGCTGGTGCTTCCGACGCTCCTGCAAGGCATTCCCACCGCGCTGTTCTTCACGCCGCTCACCGCCATCATTCTCTCGGGGCTTCCGGCCGAGAAAATACCGGCTGCGGCTGGCTTGTCCAACTTCGTGCGCATTCTGGCCGGTGCGATAGGGACGTCGCTGCTGAGCAACGCCTGGAGCGATCGCACGATCCTTCATCACGCGCAACTGGTCGAGCAGACGAGCGTCGACAATCCGGCTTTCGTCGGCAGCATTGCACGTCTGCAAACAATGCTTGGCGCGGGCGCACCGAAGGCGACGGCCTTCTTCGAAGCGTCGCTCAACACGCAGGCGACCATGCTGGGCCTGAACGACATCTTCTGGATCTCGGCCGTGATCTTTGTCGCCATCGTTCCGCTGATCTGGGTGACGAGGCCGGGCAAGGGCGCTGGCGCGGGCGCGGCGGGTGCCGGCGGGCACTGACTGACGCGAAATCGCCCAGTGCAACGAACGGGGCAATGACGGGCGCAATAAGCGCAAAGGTTCCTCGAAGAAAAATTTGACAGTATCTGACATTGCAGATAGTCTGCATTCAGATTACCGAGGAAATGCGATGGACCACTACACGACGAAGAACTTCATGCTTACCCAGAGTATTGGATTCCTGCTGACCCGCTCGCGGAACCTGATCGTCGCGGAAATGGACACGGGGCTCAAGGAACTCGACATCACAAGCCAGCAGATGGGCATTCTGCTGTCGATCCAGCAGGGCGTGGCCACCACGCCGTTCGAGCTGTCGAAGCTGCTCGAGATCGATACGGGTCTGATGACGCGCATGCTGGACAAACTGGAAGATGCAAAGGGGATGCTGGAACGCTCGCGCAGTGTGGATGATCGCCGCGTGGTCAATCTGAAGCTGACGAAGAAGGGCGAGGAAGTCACGGCCCGGATTCCGGAGATTGCGCCGCAGATTCTGAACGCGCGGCTGCGCAAATTCAGTAAGGCGGAGTTTACCGAGTTGTGCCGCCTCCTTCGCAAGTTCAACGGAGACTGAACGATGCGGCCACGCGCCGCTCGTTTTTTTATCCATTAATCTGACAAGTCAGAAAATGAAACCGCAGATGAAGCAATCCGGCATTCGTGTCCACATCCGCACCCGTGCTCTGAAACTGGGTGTGTCGGCGATTTTCGCGGCGGTGCTGTCGGCCTGCGCGAACTATGCGGGCATCCATAGCGACAGGCAGATCGCCACGCCGCAACAGTTCGAGACGGCTCAGAGCCTGCCTGCGCAGCAGGGGCGCTGGCCGGCCGCCGATTGGGCCGATCAGTTCGGCGATGCGCAGCTCAAAGCGCTGATCGCCGAAGCGCTGCAGGCCAGCCCGACGCTCGACGAGGCGCGCGCGCGGGTGGCCGCGGCACAGGCTTATAGCGAAACGGCGAAGGCGAACACGCTGCCGCGCGTCGATGCGACCTACTCGCTCACGCGCCAGCAGTTCAGCGGCGCCGCGCTGATTCCGCCGCCGTATGCAGGCTCCTGGCAAACCGAAAACAAGGGCTTGCTGAGCGCTTCATACGACCTCGACTTGTGGGGCAAGAACCGCGAAGCGCTGAAGTCGGCCGTATCGCAGACACAAGCGAGCCGGGCAGACGAAGAAGTCGTCAAGCTCACGCTGTCCACGGCAATCGCGCGCACTTACAACCAGTTGGCTCGCCTCTACGTATTGCGCGACATCGCGCAACAGGAAGTCGCGCGCCGAGAGCAGATCGATCGCATCACGGCGGGGCGCATCGCGACCGGTCTCGATACGGAAGTGGAACGCAAGACCGCGCAGGCGAATCTCGCGACGAGCCGCGCACATGTCACCGCACTCGACGGCAGCATTCTGACCGTGCGCTATCAACTGGCTGCGCTAATCGGCGCAGGCCCGGATCGCGGCCTGTCGATTGCGCGGCCCGCGCTCGGTATCGGCGACGAAGTGCGGCTGCCGGATAACCTGCCCGCGGATCTGGTGAGCCGCCGCCCGGACATCGTCGCCGCCCGCTGGCGCGTCGATGCGATGACACACGAGGTCAAGGAAGCGAAGGCGGAGTTCTACCCGGACATCAACCTGAGTGCCGCGATTGGCCTCGACGCGTTCGGTTTTGGCCGCTTTCTCACGGCGGCGAGCCGGACGGCTTCGGTTGGGCCGGCGATCCATCTGCCCATCTTCGATGCGGGTGAGTTGCGCGCCCAGTTGAAAGGCCGTTACGCGGAATTCGACTATGCGGTCGCCGCCTACGACCAGACGCTCGTCACGGCACTGAGCGAAGTGGCCACGCAGCTTGCACAGATCCGGTCGAGCGACGCGCAACTCGTCGACGCACAAACGGCGCAAGAAGCTGCACAAGGCGCGGACCAGCTCGCGATCACGCAATACAAGGCTGGCCTGACCAACCAGTTGACCGTGCTTAACGCCGATGTCGCGGCGCTGAACGCCGATGAAGCCATCGCCAATCTGAAGATGAACCGGCGGGATGAGCAGATCGCGCTCGCGTCGGCGCTCGGTGGCGGCTATGTCGATGCCTCAGCGGAAGTCATCCGCAGCGCGGATGCCGCCGCATCCACCTACCACACCGTCGCCGTGCATTGAACGGCACGTTTGCCTAAACGTCAGGAGATCTGAAATGAGCGCAACCATCGCACCCGAGCGCGAGACTGCCGGTCAGAACCGCGAAAAGCCCACCGAAACGACGGGCGGCGTCGAGGCCGCTTCCGTCGCCACCGGCCCGGCAGCAACGCCCCCGGGCGGCCGCAGGTTCCTGCTCGTCCTTCTCGGTGTGACCGTGATGGCGGCGGGAGCGGCCTGGGGCGCCTACTACGCCACGTTTGGCCGCTATCACGAGACGACGGACGACGCCTACGTAAGCGGCAACCTCGTGCAGCTCACGCCGCAGGTCACGGGCACCGTGATCGCCGTCAATGCCGATGACACGCAGATCGTGCGAGCCGGCGATCCGGTCGTCACGCTCGACCCGGCGGATTCGCGAATTGCGCTGGCGAACGTCGAGGCGGCGCTTGGCCAGACGGTGCGTCGTGTGAGCGGCCTGTATGTGAACAACAACTTCTATGCGGCGAACGTGGCGCAACGCGAGTCGGACCTCGCGCGCGCTCAGGACGATCTGCGCCGCCGCGAAGCTGTTGCGAATACGGGCGCAGTCTCTGCCGAAGACATCGCTCACGCGCGCGATGCGGTCAGTGCGGCGCAGGCCGCACGCGATGCAGCCCGCCAGCAAGCCGAGGCGAACCACGCGCTCACCGACCGCACGACGGTCGAAAACCATCCTGACGTACAGGCTGCCGCATCGAAGGTGCGGGATGCCTATCTCGCGTACGCGCGCAACACCTTGCCGGCCCCGGTGACGGGCTACGTCGCGCAGCGCTCGGTTCAGGTCGGCCAGCGCGTGTCGCCGGGCACGCCGCTGATGGCGATTGTGCCGCTCGACGGCGTGTGGGTGGACGCGAACTTCAAGGAAGTGCAGCTCAGACACATGCGCATCGGCCAGCCGGTCACGCTGACGGCAGACGTGTACGGCTCGAGCGTCAAATATCACGGCCGGATCGAAGGCTTCTCGGCCGGGACGGGCAGTGCGTTTGCGACGTTGCCCGCGCAGAACGCGACGGGCAACTGGATCAAGGTCGTCCAGCGTCTGCCGGTTCGCATCCAGCTCGATCAGCGCGAACTCGAAGCGCACCCGCTGCGTATCGGCCTGTCGATGCTGGTCGATGCCGATACGCACGACGATTCCGGCACGCAACTCGGTGCCGCGAATAAGACGAGCTATCGTACGGATGTCTTCGCGCAATACGGCGCACAGGCCGAGGCGGAGATCGCGAAGGTCATCGAGCAGAACGAAATGGCAACGCGCGCGACGGGCGCCGCGCCAATGGCGAAGCGTGCGGCGTCGCGCGATCGGACGGGACGTACGGTTGCAGCGGGATGAGTCGTGCGCGCTTCGTGTGACAAGAGCCTTTCAATATCGCGACATGCTTGTTAGTGGTCCGGCACATCGTGCAAGCCATGCGTAGCGGTTATCCGGCCGCTTTAGTTCAAATAGCTCAACGGCTGGAGCGCATCCTCGTGCGCGAGCGGTTCACGTTCGGGGGGCGGACTTCCTGGCGGCGACATTTCCAGGGAGCCGGATGTTTCGCTTGATGAAGATCAGCCGTTAGAGCGTACAAACGTTTTCACACGGGTTTTCCCTTAATTTGGTTCGTCGTTTTTGGCAATTAAATGGACACAAGGGAAACATCGATAGTCGAGACGACAAGAACTCGACAATGTTTACAACGGGCCTGTTATTTAGCTTGAGCCAGAATCCGATGTCGGCATGACGATTTTTCCCGCGACCGGCGAGTACGGTCGTTCTAGCTATTGCAATACGACGTTCGTTACTGCCGGTGGTTGTGACCGGCGCGAACTGTTCGATCAATCGGCTGCCGCAGCTTACATGTTGCGATAGCTGTCTTCAGTAACGCAAAAAGGCGGGGCAGGCTGCAGCGGGCTCGAATTCGCGCGACGGGGGCGAAGCGCGAAGCAATCGCCGACGACAGGAGCGTCGGCCGCGCCAGCATGTTGGCCCGGATTTCGTGCAGCAGAGTCTGCGGCTGGCGCCTGCACTGCACCGCGTTCTTCAGGACCCAGAGAGCGATGATCGAGGCAAAAGCAATGGAAAGCATATTAGAGAGCCGGAATGGCCATGGGCTCGCGTACATCGGCATCAAAGCGCGTCCGCATGGTCTGGACGCGGATTTCCGCTTGCGCGCACAAGTCAACGAGCTGTGCATCGCGCTATTCGATCATTGGTGCGAGCGTCGCGAGCTGACGCCGCTGATCTATCTCCTGCATGCATGGCCTTTTCTTCCGTCCATGCATCGCCCTGTCGAGATGCTTGCTGCATCGCTGCGCGATCTTTTGCTGTTCCATGACGAAGCGCTCGACGATCGAGGCCGTCAACTGATCGGCGACATCCGGACACTGGAAGTGGAAGGCTGTTCAGCCTGATTCGCACATGTGCTGGCAGGGCCGATGCGTGTCGATTTTCCGGTGACGCGATCACGTGGCGCTCCGAGGGCGAAAAAAAACCGCATGCGTGTTCACGCATGCGGTTCAGTGCTGAATCAGCAGTCCCGGCACATGGCCGGGCTCGTTTTAGAAGATGTTGCGCAGGCCGAGGGCGACGCCAGTCTGGTTGTTGTGGCCCGGATAGGCAGTGAGGTATGCACCCGTGCCGCGCGTATAGTCGACCGTGCCATAGACTTCCGTGCGCTTGGACAGTGCGTACTCAGCCAGCAGCGTGGCCGAATAGTTGTGACCGCCGCCGAGCGTATTGTCGAGCATCGTTGCGTTTTGCGTGCGGCCGTAGTAGCCAACAGCGGTAATCAGGAGCGGCACAGTAGCTTGCCAAGTCGTGCCGATGTAGAAGTTGTTGTCGATACGATTCGGGCTGGGGTTCAAACCGAGCGGGAGTCCGTCGCCGCTTTGAACCTGTGCGTTGTCAACCGTGCCGGTCCGGTCCTGCGAGCGAAGCCAGCCAGCCATCAGGCGCACCGCCGGAACGACCGTGTAAACCACGCCGACGTTGACCTGATTCCACTTCCCCTGGGCACCGGTGGGGTTGAACAGGGAGGTGCGCACGGGCGCGTCGTTCTGTTGCCAGCCAACGATACCTTCCACCGGTCCGAACGTGTACGTTGCGGTCAGGCCGTACATGCTGTCCTTGCCGACGCTGCCCGCCTGGTTGCCGAAGCCGTACATTGCCTTCACGCTCAACCCGCCGAGCGTTTTGGCGTACTTGATCGAGTTGTCGGAGTACAGGAAGGGTCCAACCGGGTTGTAGATCCAGCTGTCTTGCCAGTAGTCGCCAACGGTCAGCGGGTCAAACGTGTTGCCCATTTCTTCGAAGAACGGCGTTTGCTGGCGACCAAAGGTCAGCGTGCCGAACTCGTCGCTCGACAGGCCGACCCATGCGGCGCGCTTGAAGAGCTGGTTCGACGTGCTGTCGAGCTTGCCGCTCCACAGCTGGAATTGATTTTCGAGCTTGAAGATAGCCGACAGACCGCCGCCCAGATCTTCCTTGCCCTTCAAGCCCCAGCGGCTAGGCGTAACAGCGCCTACAGTCATTCCGATGAGGTTGTTGTTGGCTGCATCCGCGTTGGTTTGAAAACGGATGGCGGTGTCAACGATGCCGTACAGCGTGACGGAGCTTTGTGCAAAAGCCGATTGTGCCGAGAGCGCAAGCAGGGAAGCGCCGAGCGCTGCAGTAGTCTTTCTCATCGTGTCGTCCTCGTTATTGATTTGGTTTAAGCAGGCAATGTGCAGCGGTGTGGGCGTGGAGCACGCGTTCTCCATTAAAGCCCTTGCCTTCGATGAGGGATAATATTTGCGCCCATTTCAAAACGGCTAATAATTATTTAAAGTGTCGCATGGCTGCAACATACTTATGAGTCACGGTAGACCTTGAATATGGGTCGTATTGCGGCCGGTGGTTACCGCTTGATGGACCGCTGTGGAGCCTGCGCGAAGCGCGGTGCGGGTGACGTGCCATCGGCTTCGGGTATCCCGCTGGCGTTTCCGGGTGTGCGCTCCGCCGATCTCAACGGCTCTGTGCGTGTATGGAGCCGCACGAATTTAAGTCCGCCTATGATTCGGTTTGCTAATCATATTGCGCAGCGAGCCGAACCATTTCGCCTATCTCCCGCTTGCCGACCTGGTAAGACGCTATCCCTGCCTGGCAGGCCGAAGGTTGTTCGCTGCATCGCCGCGGCTAACGTTGATTGCGCAGTCAACGTTCGATGGTCAGAACGGCTGCACCGTGTAACGCACTCGCGCTGTTGCAAGCGTGACTGAGCGATACACAGGATCCGCTCACGGCTTACGGCGCATTGGGTGCGTCAATCCAGATTCATCGCCGCAACACAACCCGGATCCGGCCCGGGTTCGCATGGATCACGCTTGGATCAACTACGGATTGGTGCGGCCAAAATGAAAAGGGCTCGCGCCTTTCGACGCGAGCCCTTGTTCTTCGGTGATTTACACCCACGAATTCTGGTGGGTAGTACTGGGATCGAACCAGTGACCCCTGCCGTGTGAAGGCAGTGCTCTACCGCTGAGCTAACCACCCGAAGAGCTTTGGATTATGACGAACTTTTCGAGGCTTGTAAAGTGTTTTTTAAGCAGACTGCGTAGCAGCCGCTATTTCGGCTGGTTTCGCTTCTTCTGCCACGGGCTGCGTGCGCCATACGCTCGTGCCCCTGAGCGACTTGTCGATGTCGTCGAGCACCGCATCGTGCGCCGCGTGCTCTTCGGCGCTCGCCGCGATCACGGGCAACACAAGCGTCTCGAGCTGCACGCGCGGCGCAGCAACGTCGCCCGCTGCGGCGGTCTCGCCCAGCATGTCGATGACAAGGCTGTCCTGGCCGCGCGTCATCGCGAGGTACACCTCCGCGAGCAGTTCCGAGTCGAGTAGTGCGCCGTGCAACGTGCGGTGTGCGTTGCTGATGCCGAAGCGCTCGCACAGCGCATCGAGCGAATTGCGCTTGCCCGGGAAGATCTGCTTGGCCTGCACCAGCGTGTCGATAATCTCGGCGCAGTGTTCCTTGAACGGCGGCTTGCCGAGCAACCTAAGTTCGGCGTCGAGGAAGCCGATATCGAACGGCGCGTTGTGGATAATGATGTCCGCACCCGTCACGAAATCGAGGATCTCGTTGGCGACTTCGGCGAACTTCGGCTTGTCCGAAAGGAACTCGGTCGTCAGGCCGTGCACGGCGAGCGCGCCCGGATCGCTGTCGCGTTCCGGATTGACGTAGAAGTGCAGGTTTTTGCCGGTGAGCCGGCGGTTCACCAGCTCGACGCAGCCGATTTCGATGATGCGATCGCCCGTGCGGGCGTTCAGGCCGGTGGTTTCAGTATCGAGAATGATCTGGCGCATGTCGGATAAATCAGGTTGCTACGTGTAAAGGCGTGACTCGGCTCAGAGTTCGGCAAGCGAGGCGACGCCGCGGTTCGCGAGCGCGTCGGCGCGCTCGTTCTCCGGGTGGCCGGCGTGGCCTTTCACCCAGCGCCATTCGACCTCGTGCTGCGCGACGAGCGCGTCGAGCCGTTTCCACAGATCGTCGTTCTTGACGGGCGTTTTCGCGGCCGTCATCCAGTTCTTTTTCTTCCAGCCGTGGATCCACTCGCTGATGCCTTTCTGGACATATTGCGAGTCGGTGTGGACGATCACCCGGCACGGGCGCTTGAGCGCCTCGAGCGCGGCGATGACACCCATGAGCTCCATGCGGTTGTTGGTCGTCACGGCCTCGCCGCCGAACAGCTCTTTTTCCTGCGTGCCGAAGCGCAGCAGCGCGCCCCAGCCGCCGGGGCCGGGATTGCCCTTGCAGGCGCCGTCCGTGAAGATCTCGACGAAATCGGGAGCAGTCATGTTTCCTTGTTGCGTGTAGGGGAGGGCGTGGTGGCGGCGGCCTTCAGGCTCGGCGCCAGCACCGGTTTTTTGACCTTCAGCGGGCCGACGAGGTGCATGCCGCGCACGCGCTTGATCGCCGTAACCATATAGACGGCGCCGAAGATCGGCCACCAGCGGTCGCCGGCGGCTTCCATGAAGGCGTAACGCGCAAGCCACTTGTCGGTGGCGAGCGGCGGACGATAGCAGCCAAAGCGCCCGCGCTCAAGCTCGAAGCCCAGCAGCTTGATCCAGTCCTTCAGCCGCGTGAACGCGATCAGGTCCTGGCGTGCGGGCAGGAACGGCTGCCCCGCGAGCTTGCCCACCGACTGTCGCGCGCCCCAGAGCGACAGCGAATTGAAACCGACGATCAGCAACTGGCCTTCGGGCATCAATACGCGCTCGGCTTCGCGCAGGAGGCGGTGCGGGTCGTTCGTGAATTCGAGGGTGTGGGGCATCACGATTAGGTCGACGCTCTGCGCCTCGAACGGCAGATCGAGCAGGTCGCACCAAACGGTGCTGCGGCCTTCGGGCGCGTGGCGCGGCTGTATGACGCCGCTGCTGCCATCGGCGTGGGCGGACGGCGCAGTGTACGGCGCGCTCGTGGCGCTCGCGCCATCGAGCACGAGACCGCGGCACGACATGCGGTTTTCGCGCAGGGCGTCGAGCTGCGGCATGCCGAGCTGCAGCGCGTGGTAGCCGAAAATATTCGATACCACCCGGTCGAGCTGTTCCTGTTCCCAGTCGAGGACGTACTTACCGGCGGGCGAAGCGGTCCAGGCGGGCCAGTCTATAATCGTTCGGTCAGACATGTCGAAGAATACGCCGCCCCAATGAAGAGTCCGCTTTCGTACGAATACGTACCGGTTCCGGCTTTTGAAGACAACTACATCTGGGTCGTTTCGGACGGCCACAATGCAATCGCCGTCGATCCGGGCGATGCCGCACCGGTTCGCGCCTGTCTGGCGAAACGCGGCTGGCGGCTCGTCGCTATTTTACTCACCCATCACCACAAGGACCACGTCGGCGGGGTAGCCGCCCTGCTGCACGACGCGCGGGTTCCCGTTTATGGACCGTCCGGCGAAGCGCTCGGGCCACTCGATCCGTTCGTCACGCGTGTCGCGGGCGGCGAACGCGTACATCTGGATGCGCCTGCGCTCGACTTCACGGTCATCGACGTGCCGGGCCACACGCGCGGACATATCGCGTACTTCCAGGATGCCGACCCTGCCGGCACGCCGCACATCTTCTGCGGCGACACGCTATTTGCATGCGGCTGCGGCCGGCTCTTCGAAGGCACGCCCGCGCAGATGCTCGCGTCGCTGGATGCGCTCGCGGCGCTGCCCGGCAATACGCAAGTGCATTGCGCACACGAATACACGCTGTCGAATATCCGCTTCGCGCTGGCCTGCGACCCGGACAACGCCGCACTGCGCGCCTGGAGCCGCGACGCGGCGGCGCTGCGCGAGCGCGGCATACCGACGCTGCCGACCACGATTGCACACGAACGCGCCGTGAATCCGTTTCTGCGCGCGAGCGATCCGGCTGTCCAGGCGACGCTCGCGGATCAGCTGCATGAAACGGTGCCGGACCGGCTGGCCGCATTCACGCTGATGCGCGAATGGAAGAACAAGTTCCGCTGACCCGAAAGCGTCGATGGGTAAGCTCATCCCATGAGTGTGGAACCGCACCCAACTTGCGGATTTTCATGACTTTTTCGAATATTTTCGATTGACGGGGACACGCGGCTTCCGTACTATCGGCTGCAAATTCCAGCCATGCGGATGTAGATGTTTATGCGATTTATCTTTAGTGCGCTGCTGGTCCTGATGCTCGCCGCCTGCGCGAGCGGGGGACCATCTGCGAATCGTTCGGGCTCTTCCACCCAAGATCCCCAGGCCGCCGCCGACCAGCTCCGCAAGACCTCCGCCGCAAAAGAAACCATCGACGTCGATAATGCCTCGGTCAGTCAACTGACGAGCGCGGATGCCGATCTGTGGGGGCGTATCCGCCGCGGTTTCCAGATTCCCGATCTGCAAACCGACCTCGTCGACATGAACGCGAACTGGTACGCCGAGCGTCCGAGTTACGTCGCGCGCATGACGGAGCGTTCGCAGAAGTACCTGTACCACATCGTCGAAGAACTCGAAGCGCGCCACATGCCGACCGAGCTGGCGCTCTTGCCGTTCATCGAATCCGCGTACAACCCGCAGGCGCTCTCCGTCGCGAAGGCCGCGGGCATGTGGCAGTTCGTCCCGGGCACCGGCCGCACGTACAACCTCAAGCAGAACATGTGGCAGGACGAGCGCCGCGACGTGCTTGCCTCGACGAGTGCCGCGCTCGACTATCTCTCGCGCCTGCACGACATGTTCGGCGACTGGTATCTGGCGCTTGCCGCGTATAACTGGGGCGAGGGCAACGTGCAGCGTGCGATTGCGCGTAATCAGGCTGCGGGTCTGCCGACCGACTACCAGAGCCTGCGCATGCCCAACGAGACGCGCAATTACGTGCCGAAGCTGCAGGCCGTCAAGAACATCGTGATGAATCCGCAGCAGTACGGTCTCACGCTGCCGACGATCCCGAACCACCCCTATTTCGTCACGGTCACCACGTCGCGCGACATCGACGTGGACGTTGCCGCCAAGCTCGCGAACATGACCACCGACGAATTCCGCTCGCTCAATCCCTCGTTCAAGAAGCCCGTGATTCTCGGCGCGACGCAGCCGCAGATCCTGCTGCCGTTCGACAATGCGAGCGCGTTCGAGCAGAACCTGAAGTCGTACGAGGGGCAGCTGTCTTCGTGGACGGTCTACACGACCGATTCGCGCGCGACGCCCGCGGCGATTGCGCAGAAGATCGGCGTGGACGCGGGTACGCTGATGTCGGTGAACAAGATTCCGGCGGGCATGCGGCTGAAGGCGGGCTCGACGATCGTCGTGCCGCGCACCGATGACAACGACGACGAGGACATCAGCGCCAACGTCGCCGAAAGCGCCGTGCTCGCCATGGAGCCGGATGTGCCCGACACGCGCAAGATGCTGATCCGGGTGCGCCGCAAGCAGTCGATGGAAACGGTGGCGAGCCGTTATGGCGTGTCGGTCGGCAAGTTGAAGGGGTGGAACAAGACGCATCGCGATCTCGTCATGCCGGGTCAGGTGCTCGTTCTGCACGTGCCGGTCGGCAAGGCGATGCCGAGCGAACCGGGACCGGTGCGCATCGCGACAAACGTGTCGGGTGGCGCCGTGCAGCACATCGGCACCCGGGTTGCAGACACTGGGTCGAAGTCGCGCTACGATAAGAAGCATGGTCGCGTGCGCGTCGAGATCACCAAGGTTTCCGAACCGGTGAAGGTCAAGCCGTCGAGCGCCGCGCCTGTCAATGCGTCGAAGGGGACGGCGAGCCGCCAGAAGGCCGTCACCCATACGCACAAGCGGAAAGCACAATAGCGGCTTGCGAAGGGTGACTTCATGCGTTGCGGGGGCAGCGCATGGTAATTCGCTCCGATCACTCATCGTTTGACTTCATGCGCCGCCACCGCACGTGTGGCGGCGTTTTCATTCGTGCCGCGGCAGCGCGCGGCGAGCATGGCCCGGATTCAACAAAGGGCACAATCAGGCGCGCAATCAAGGATGCAATCGAGGGCGCAAACGCAGCGCCTTGTGGCGGGGCGCCCGGGGGCTATAGTGAAAAGGGTGTTGCGCCCGCTTTTACACCGGGCGTTGCATCGGTTGGCGCGCGCCTGTCTACGCACGCCAGTCCGGGGTGATTCATCCTGAAATTTGAAAGAAAGGGTATTTTTGCGCTATAATTTGAAGGTTTGAGCTTATCAACCCGCACCCTAGCGCCTACCTCCTCCCATCCGTTCATCCGCCGCCCGCGAATTGCGCCTCTGGCCGCTGGCGCCGACCGAAGTCCGCCCCGACACCTTGCGTGTGGAGTGCAAAACCCAGGTCCGGCAGTACCGCAGCCAGCCCCGCCGCAAAATGCGACGAAAGCGAGCAAACCAGCGAGCGGGCCGCGCGCGCATCCCGAGGATGCCGACGCCGCAGCCGCCGCAAGGTTGCCGGTCGGATAAACAGGTCGGCACTGGGTGTTCCCCCAAGGAGTCTCCCGTGTTGCCGTCTTTCTCTCCCGCTCTGCTCGCGCTTGCCGACGGCACGGTCTTTCGTGGTTATTCGATCGGTGCGCCGGGCCATACGATCGGTGAAGTCGTGTTCAACACGGCCATCACCGGCTATCAGGAAATCCTGACCGACCCGAGCTACGCTCGCCAGATCGTTACCCTCACGTATCCGCACATCGGCAACGTCGGCGTCAATGCCGAAGATGTCGAAGCCACGAAAGTCCATGCCGCCGGGCTGATCATCCGCGACTTGCCGGTGCTCGCGTCGAATTTCCGCATGGAGCGCACGCTCGACGACTATCTGCGCGACGAAGGCGTCGTGGCGATCGCGGGCATCGACACGCGCAAGCTCACGCGCATTCTGCGCGACAAGGGCGCGCAAAACGCCGCCATTCTGGCCGGTTCCGACGACGCAGCAAAGGCCATCGAACTCGCACGCTCGTTCCCGGGCCTCGCGGGCATGGATCTCGCGAAGGTCGTCTCGACGGGCGAACCGTACGAGTGGACGACCACGGAGTGGCGTCTGGGCGAAGGCTATGGCAAGCAGGCCGCGCCGAAGTACAAGGTCGTCGCGTTCGACTACGGCGTGAAGCAGAACATCCTTCGCATGCTGGCCGAGCGCGGTTGCCACGTCACCGTGCTGCCCGCCCAGGCCACGGCTGCCGACGCATTCGCGCTCAACCCGGACGGCGTGTTCCTCTCGAACGGCCCCGGCGACCCGGAGCCGTGCGACTACGCGATCAAGGCGACGCAGGAATTCATCGCGCGCGGCATCCCGACGTTCGGGATCTGCCTTGGCCACCAGATCATGGGCCTCGCGGTCGGCGCGAAGACCATGAAGATGAAGACCGGCCACCACGGCGCGAACCATCCGGTGAAGGATCTCGGCGACGGCCGCGTCGTCATCACGTCGCAGAACCACGGTTTTGCGGTCGATGCCGATACGCTGCCCGCCAACGCGCGCGTCACGCACGTCTCGCTCTTCGACGGCACGCTGCAAGGGTTCGAGCTGACCGACAAGCCCGCATTCTGCTTCCAGGGGCACCCGGAAGCATCGCCGGGCCCGCACGACATCGGCTATCTGTTCGACCGCTTCATCGCGCTGATGGACGAAGCGAAGGGCGGCAGGCGCAGCGCGGCGGCGTAAGGCTCGCACGCGCAAGGCGCGAGCCAGCATCAGGCAAGGATGCGCAGCGAGCCGTGCGGCATAGGGCGGCCCACGCGCGCATCCGGCGGTGAGCGGCGTAGCACGCGTTGGCGCATTGAGCGCCGCGCGTCGCCCACCGGACCAAAGACACAAGGATATTTAGCGAGAGCGTTATGCCGAAGCGGACAGACATCAAGAGCATTCTCATCATCGGCGCGGGTCCGATCATCATCGGCCAGGCGTGCGAGTTCGATTACTCGGGCGCGCAGGCGTGCAAGGCGCTGAGAGAAGAGGGCTACAAGGTCATTCTCGTCAACAGCAATCCGGCGACGATCATGACCGACCCGAACACGGCCGACGTCACCTACATCGAGCCGATTACGTGGGAAGTGGTGGAGCGCATCATCGAGAAGGAGCGCCCCGACGCGATCCTGCCGACGATGGGCGGCCAGACCGCGCTGAACTGCGCGCTCGACCTGCATCATCAAGGCGTGCTGAAGAAGTACGGCGTCGAGCTGATCGGCGCGTCGCCCGAGGCGATCGACAAGGCCGAGGACCGCCAGAAGTTCAAGGACGCGATGACGAAGATCGGCCTTGGATCGGCGAAGTCGGGCACGGCGCACTCGATGGAGGAGGCGATCAAGGTTCACGCCGAAATCACGGCGGCCACCGGCACGAGCGGCTATCCGGTCGTAATCCGTCCGTCGTTCACGCTCGGCGGTTCGGGCGGCGGCATCGCCTATAACCGCGAAGAATTCGAAGAGATCTGCAAGCGCGGTCTCGATCTTTCGCCCACGCGCGAACTGCTGATCGAAGAGTCGCTGCTCGGCTGGAAGGAGTACGAGATGGAAGTGGTCCGCGACAAGGCGGACAACTGCATCATCGTCTGCTCGATCGAAAACCTCGATCCGATGGGCATCCACACCGGCGACTCGATCACCGTCGCCCCGGCACAGACACTCACCGACAAGGAATACCAGATCCTGCGCGACGCCTCGCTCGCAGTGCTGCGCGAGATCGGCGTGGACACGGGCGGCTCGAACGTGCAGTTCTCGATCGACCCGCGCACCGGCCGCATGATCGTGATCGAGATGAACCCGCGCGTGTCGCGTTCGTCGGCGCTCGCGTCGAAGGCCACGGGCTTTCCGATCGCGAAGGTCGCGGCGAAGCTGGCCGTCGGCTACACGCTCGATGAGCTGCGCAACGAAATCACCGGCGGTCAGACCCCGGCGTCGTTCGAGCCGACCATCGATTACGTCGTGACGAAGATTCCGCGTTTCGCGTTCGAGAAGTTCCGCGAAGCCGATCCGCGCCTCACCACGCAAATGAAGTCGGTGGGTGAGGTGATGGCGATTGGGCGCACGTTCCAGGAATCGTTCCAGAAGGCGCTGCGCGGCCTCGAAGTCGGCGTGGACGGTCTGGACGAAAAGACCGCGAGCCGCGACGAGATCATCCGCGAAATCGGCGAAGCCGGCCCGGACCGCATCTGGTACGTGGGCGACGCGTTCCGCGTCGGCATGACGCGCGAAGAGATTTTCGAGGAAACGGCAATCGATCCGTGGTTCCTCGCGCAGATCGAAGAGATCGTCCGCAAGGAAGCGGCGCTCAAGGGCCGCACGCTCGAAAGCCTCTCGAAGGACGAGTTGCGCTATCTGAAGCAAAGCGGTTTCTCCGATCGTCGTCTGGCGAAGCTCGTCGGTGCGAGCGCCGACGACGTGCGCCGCCGCCGCATCGCGCTGAACGTGCGCCCGGTCTACAAGCGCGTTGACACGTGCGCGGCCGAATTCGCGACGAAAACCGCCTACATGTACTCGACCTACGAGGACGAATGCGAGGCGAATCCGACCAGCAACAAGAAGATCATGGTGCTGGGCGGCGGCCCGAACCGGATCGGTCAGGGCATCGAGTTCGACTATTGCTGCGTGCACGCCGCGCTCGCGATGCGCGAAGACGGCTACGAAACGATCATGGTCAACTGCAATCCCGAGACCGTTTCGACCGACTACGACACCTCGGATCGTCTGTACTTCGAGTCGCTCACGCTTGAAGACGTGCTCGAAATCGTCGACAAGGAAAAGCCGGTCGGCGTGATCGTGCAGTACGGCGGCCAGACGCCGCTGAAGCTCGCGCTCGACCTCGAAGCGAACGGCGTGCCCATCATCGGCACGTCGCCGGACATGATCGACGCCGCCGAAGACCGCGAGCGTTTCCAGAAGTTGCTGCAGGACCTCGGTCTGCGCCAGCCGCCGAACCGCACCGCGCGCACCGAAGACGACGCGCTCAAGCTCGCCGACGAAATCGGCTATCCGCTCGTCGTGCGCCCGTCGTACGTGCTCGGCGGCCGTGCGATGGAAATCGTTCACGAGCCACGCGACCTCGAGCGCTACATGCGCGAGGCCGTGAAGGTCAGCAACGACTCGCCGGTGCTGCTTGACCGCTTCCTGAACGACGCAATCGAATGCGACGTCGACTGCATCTCCGATGGCGAAGCAGTGTTTATCGGCGGCGTGATGGAGCACATCGAGCAGGCGGGCGTGCACTCCGGCGATTCGGCCTGCTCGCTGCCGCCGTATTCGCTCTCGAAGGAAACCGTCGCCGAACTCAAGCGACAGACGGCCGCGATGGCGAAAGCGCTGAACGTGGTCGGCCTGATGAACGTGCAGTTCGCCATCCAGCAGGTTCCCGCCGATGACGGCTCGAAGAAGGACGTCATCTACGTGCTGGAAGTGAATCCGCGTGCTTCGCGTACGGTGCCGTACGTGTCGAAGGCCACGAGCCTGCCGCTCGCGAAGATCGCGGCGCGCGCAATGGTCGGCCAGAAGCTTGCACAGCAGGGCGTGACCAGGGAGGTCGAGCCGCCGTATTTCAGCGTGAAGGAAGCGGTATTCCCGTTCATCAAGTTCCCGACCGTCGATCCGGTACTCGGACCTGAAATGCGTTCGACCGGCGAAGTGATGGGCGTGGGCAAGACCTTCGGCGAAGCGCTCTTCAAGTCGCAGCTCGCGGCCGGATCGCGCCTGCCGGAATCGGGCACGGTATTCATCACCGTGATGGACAGCGACAAGCCGAAGGCCGTCGAAGTCGCGCGCATGCTGCACGAGCTCGGCTACGGGCTGGTTGCGACGCGCGGCACGGCTGCCGCGATCGAGGCGGCCGGCGTGCCGGTGAAGGTCGTGAACAAGGTGAAGGATGGCCGTCCGCACATCGTCGACATGATCAAGAACGGCGATATTTCGCTGGTCTTCACGACCGTCGATGAAACGCGCGCGGCCATTGCCGATTCGCGTTCGATCCGGATGAGCGCGCAGGCCAACAAGGTCACGTACTACACAACGATGTCGGGTGCGCGGGCTGCCGTCGAGGGACTGCGCTACCTGAAGAACCTGGACGTCTATGATTTACAAGGACTTCACGCTCGCCTAAACTAAGTTTGACTGTCTGTCTAATCACCATCGAGGCGGGTAACTCCGCTAGCTGCCGCGGTTAAGCGGCGTCCCTCAGGGTCTACGTCCGGCGCGTTTTTACGTCGTCGGCGCCTTCACGGGATGCACTTAACCGCGGTGATTTTTTTTATGGCCCCAAGGCCATCTGGGCTATTTGAATTGTCTATGAGCACGATTCCCCTGACCCGGCGCGGCGCAGATCAATTGCGCGGAGAACTCCAGCGCCTGAAATCCGTCGAGCGTCCGGCGGTCATTAATTCCATTGCCGAAGCGCGTGCGCAGGGCGATTTGTCCGAAAACGCGGAATACGACGCGGCGAAGGAAAAGCAGGGCTTCATCGAAGGCCGCATCGCCGAGATCGAGTCGAAGCTCGCTGCGGCGCAAGTCATCGATCCGGCTTCGCTGGAGGCGGACGGCCGTATAGTGTTCGGTGCGACCGTCGATCTCGAAGACCTCGAATCGGGCAAAACGGTCACATACCAGATCGTCGGCGACGACGAAGCCGACCTCGAGCACGGTCTCATTTCGGTCAGCTCGCCCATTGCGCGCGCGCTGATCGGCAAGTCGGAAGGCGACGTTGCTGCCGTACAGGCACCTGGCGGCGTGCGCGAGTACGAAGTCATCGACGTTCGCTACATCTGACGGGTAAGCCCGCGTGAGTCCCGCTCCCTCGGCTGCACACCGTCTGTTTGGCCTCCTGGCCATGCTCTGGGTGGGCAGCCAGCTGACTATCGGCTATGCAGCCGCCCCTGTGCTGTTTGGCTCTCTCGACCGAATGACAGCCGGCGCGATCGCCGCGCAGCTCTTCCGGATCGAAGGGCTCGTCGGCCTTACTTGCGGCGTGCTGATGCTCGCGCTGTCCAACGTGCTGGTGCGGCGCGGCGCAGAGCCGTACCGGCGCTTGCGCTGGCTGCTGGCCGGGATGCTGTTGTGTGTGCTGATCGGCTATTTCGCGGTGCAGCCGTTCATGAATGCGTTGCGCGTACAGGCTGCGGTTGCCGGTGTGGATATCGCGAATTCGCCCGATGCGGCGCGCTTTGGCATCCTGCACGGCGTGTCGAGCTTTTTCTATTTGATCTGTAGCCTGCTGGGCGTTGCGCTCGTGTGGCTGCTGCCCGCCGCATGGCGGTCTCGCGCGGCGTAGCGCCACGGGAAGTACTGCGGAAGTGCTGCACGTGAGCGCACTGTTCTGAGGCCTGCGTGCCGCTTTTTTCTGCTGCCTGCCTTGCCGTGCGTTACTTGCCGAATCTCCACGCGCGCCGCCACGTGCGGGCGGCGCGATGGCGCGTTTGGCATGCTGCAGCGGCTTACTTCGAACCCTGGTGCCCGCGCTTGCTGCTGGTCTGGCGCTTCTTGGCGCGTTTGACGTTGCCGCCTTGCGTGACGCGCTCGTTGCCCTTGACGACCACGTTCTGCGGCTTGGGGCGGCGCATCGGGTTTTCGGATGGCTTGACAACCTTGACGATGCGCGGGGCTGCGCCGCGCGTGCCCGTTTCACGCGCGCTCGGCACGTCGCCGGCCGGGCGCTTGACGGTGCCGCGCGCGCCGGCGCGGGCGGTAGAGGTTGTCGGTGCGGCTTCTTCGGGCTTCCAGATCACGAGCAGCTTGCCGATGTGCTGGACCGGCGCCGCGCTGAGGCGATCGCAGATTTCTTCGTAGATCGCGATGCGTTCTTCGCGCTCATCGCCGAACACGCGCACCTTGATGAGCTGGTGCGCTGCAAGGTGAACCTTGATTTCTTTTACAACGGCGTCGGTCAACCCTTCCGCGCCGATGAGCACAACTGGTTTGAGCGCGTGAGCCGCGGAGCGAAGTTCGGCGCGCTGCTCGGCAGTAAGAGTGAGGGCAGGCATGGGATGTGGCAGACTCGACTAAAATGACGGCGCCCGGCGGGGCGAAATGAGCCTCTTGGGGCTCGCCCGGCGGACAGCGCATCGGAACAACGGAAAAAACCGTGGGGACGGCAAGACGCGGGCATGAGCCGGCGTGGATCAGCCGGACGGGCCGCGATGGCCGCACGAATAAAGCGCGTATTATCCGCTAAAAGCGCGCAATCACGCAGCAAGAGTTCACCTTTAATGGCAAAAAACCGCTTCAACCAGTCGTGGTTGCACGACCATATCAACGACCCGTACGTGAAAATGGCGCAACGGGAGGGCTACCGCGCTCGCGCCGCGTACAAGCTTAAGGAAATCGACGAGCAGGACAAGCTGATCCGCCCGGGCATGGTGATCGTGGATCTCGGCGCGGCACCGGGCAGCTGGAGCCAGTATGTGCGCAACAAGCTCGCGCAGGGCGCGAAGCGCGACGAGGAACGGCAGGGCGGCGTCGACGGCACGATCATTGCGCTCGACCTGCTGCCGATGGAGCCGATCGCCGACGTCCAGTTTATTCAGGGTGACTTCCGCGAGGACAGCGTGCTTGCGCAACTCGAAGAAATTGTCGGCGAGCGTCCGGTGGATCTTGTAATTTCGGACATGGCGCCCAATCTCTCGGGGGTGGCGTCGGCGGATGCCGCGCGTATCGAACATGTGTGCGATCTCGCACTCGAGTTCTCGCAAAACCATCTGAAACCTGATGGCGCCCTTTTAGTAAAATGTTTTCATGGCAGCGGTTATAGCCAGATCGTCGAAAAATTCAAGCATCAGTTCAAAATTGTGGCCGCCCGCAAACCGAAAGCTTCGCGGGATAAATCGGCCGAAACGTTTATATTGGGTAAACAGCTGAAGCAGCCGCGATGACGCGGGTATCGATTACGGTGTGCAGGGCAGGGTGAAGAAGCGTGTCGGCGGCGGGACCTGAAAGTCTGCCGAAACGCTTTGCGCACAAGGCCCGGAGGCTATTCCCGCGCTAGCGAAACGTTATGGCGGGTGCCTGCGTACTGGATTAGAATGCTTTGGTGGTGCCGCAAGGCAAATGTAGGCGCCCGTCTATGAGTGAAGGAGTGGTGCTTTGAACAACAACATGTTTTCGAAGGCGGCAGTGTGGCTGGTTATCGCACTGGTGCTGTTTACGGTGTTCAAGCAGTTCGACAAGCCCCGTGTCCAGGAAGGCGTTTCCTATTCGCAGTTCATGGACGACGCGAAGAGCGGCAAGGTCAAGAGCGTCGTGGTGCAGGGGCGGAACCTCACGGTCACTCCGGCGGATGGCCAGAAATACCAGATCGTGTCGCCCGGCGACATCTGGATGGTCGGCGACCTGATGAAATACGGCGTGCAGGTGAGCGGCAAGGCTGACGAAGAGCCGAACGCGCTCGTTTCCGCGCTGTACTACCTCGGGCCGACCATCCTCATCATCGTGTTCTGGTTCTACATGATGAGACAGATGCAGGGGGGCGGCAAAGGCGGGGCCTTCTCCTTCGGTAAATCGCGCGCCCGCCTGATCGACGAGAACACCAACGCCGTCAATTTCTCCGATGTCGCGGGCTGCGACGAGGCCAAGGAAGAGGTCTCGGAGCTCGTGGACTTCCTGCGCGATCCCCAGAAATTCCAGAAGCTCGGTGGGCGCATCCCGCGTGGCGTGCTGCTCGTCGGGCCTCCGGGCACCGGCAAGACGCTGCTCGCGCGCGCCATCGCGGGCGAAGCCAAGGTGCCGTTCTTCAGCATTTCGGGTTCGGACTTCGTTGAAATGTTCGTCGGCGTCGGCGCGGCTCGCGTGCGCGACATGTTCGAGCAGGCCAAGAAGCACGCGCCTTGCATCGTGTTCATCGACGAAATCGACGCCGTCGGCCGCCATCGCGGCGCCGGCATGGGCGGCGGCAACGACGAGCGCGAACAGACGCTGAACCAGATGCTGGTCGAGATGGACGGCTTCGAGGCGAACTCGGGCGTCATCGTGATCGCGGCAACGAACCGTTCGGACGTGCTCGACAAGGCGCTGCTGCGTCCGGGCCGTTTCGACCGTCAGGTCTATGTTGGCCTGCCCGACATTCGCGGCCGTGAGCAGATCATGAAGGTGCACCTGCGCAAGGTGCCGATTGCCAACGACGTCGACGCTGCGGTCATCGCACGCGGCACGCCGGGCTTCTCGGGCGCCGATCTCGCAAACCTCGTGAACGAAGCGGCGCTCTTTGCGGCGCGCCGCGGCAAGCGCATCGTCGAAATGCAGGACTTCGAGGACGCGAAGGACAAGATCTTCATGGGTCCGGAGCGCAAGTCGGCGGTTATCCGCGAGGAAGCGAAGCGCGCCACGGCGTACCACGAGTCGGGCCACGCCGTGATCGCGAAGCTGCTGCCGAAGGCCGATCCGGTCCACAAGGTCACGATCATTCCGCGCGGTCGCGCGCTCGGTGTGACCTGGCAGTTGCCGGAGCACGACAACGAAACGTATTCGAAGGACTATCTGCTCGACCGTCTGGCCATTCTGTTCGGCGGCCGCGTGGCGGAAGAGCTGTTCCTGAACCTCATCAGCACGGGTGCGTCGGACGACTTCAACAAGGCCACGCAGACAGCCCGCGCGATGGTTGCACGCTTTGGCATGACCGACGCGCTCGGACCGATGGTCTACGTGGACGACGAAAGCGACGGCGGCCCGTTCGGCAAGGGCTTTACGCGCGCGATCTCGGAAGCGACGCAGCAGAAGGTCGACGCGGAAATCCGCCATGTGCTCGACGAGCAGTACAACCTCGCCAAGCGCATGCTCGACGAGAACCGCGACAAGGTCGAGGCAATGACCGCTGCGCTGATGGAGTGGGAAACGATCGACTCCGATCAGATCAACGACATCATGGCGGGTCGCCCGCCGCGCTCGCCGAAGAGTTCGCCGTCGGCTGGCGATGCTTCGTCGTCGGGCGGCAGCACGGGCAGCGAGGTGAAACCGGGCAGCGCGACTGCGCCGGCCTGATCCAGATTGCGCCATATCAAGTAAAGTTGCGGGCCGGTGTGATTCCACATCGGCCCGCCTGCATTTCTGGCGATATCTCCTCGTTACACTTCTGACCTTCGTTGACGTGCCCGATACCACTGCGCAGAGTCTTTTGCTTCCTCAGTTGCCGCCTGAGCCGCTGAAGTGCGGCCGCTTCACGCTGACTTTCGAACGCCCGCTGGTCATGGGCATTCTGAATGTCACGCCTGATTCGTTTTCCGATGGCGGCCGTTATGTCGATCCCGGCGAAGCGCTGCGGCGCGCCGAGCAGATGCTGCTCGACGGCGCGGACATCGTCGACATCGGCGGAGAATCGACGCGGCCAGGTGCGCCGCCCGTGCCGCTCGCGGAGGAACTCGAACGCGTGATTCCGCTGGTCGAGCGGTTGCGCGGAGCGAACGTGCCGCTGTCGATCGATACGTACAAGCCCGACGTGATGCGCCATGCGCTTGCGGCCGGGGCGGACATGATCAACGACGTCTGGGGTTTGCGGATGCCCGGTGCGATCGAGGCCGTGCGTGCGAGCGATTGCGGGCTGTGCGTGATGCACATGCTCGGCGAGCCGCAGACGATGCAGGTGGGCACCCCCGACTACACGGATGTCGTGGGCGAAGTGCGCGCATTCCTCACGGCGCGCGTAGCGGAACTCGAAGCGGCGGGCGTGGCGCGTGCGCGCATCAGCGTCGATCCGGGTTTTGGCTTTGGCAAGACGATGATCGAGCATAACTACGCGTTGCTCGCGCATCTGCGGGATACGGCGCCGCGCGTCCCGCAGGGCGCCGCACCCTATCCGGTGCTGGCGGGCATGTCGCGCAAGTCGATGCTGGGCGCGCTCGTGAACCGGCCCGCTGCGGAGCGCATCGCCGCGAGCGTGGCTGCCGCCGTGTGCGCGGCGGAGCGCGGCGCCGCCATGATTCGCGTTCACGATGTCGCGCAGACCGTGGACGCGCTGAAGATTTGGGCCGCTGTGCGCGAAGCCGCGCACAGCCAGGCCACCCCGGCGTAAAGCCGGACAAAGAGAACGGTAGAAGGAGAGGGATCGAAGGATGGGACGTCGTTATTTCGGAACGGATGGAGTTCGCGGCAAGGTCGGCTCGGCGCCGATCACGCCGGATTTCGTGCTGCGCCTCGGCTACGCGGCGGGCAAAGTGCTTGCCGGTGCTGCCGCGACTTCGGGCTCGCGCCCGTCCGTGCTCATCGGCAAGGACACGCGCATCTCGGGCTACATGCTCGAGGCGTCGCTGGAAGCCGGGCTTTCGGCGGCCGGCATCGACGTGATGCTGGCGGGCCCGATGCCCACGCCCGGCATCGCTTACCTCACGCGCGCGCTGCGGCTCTCGGCAGGCGTCGTGATCAGTGCGTCGCACAACCCGTTCTACGACAACGGCATCAAGTTCTTTTCGGCCGATGGCAACAAGCTGCCCGACGACGTCGAGCGGCAGATCGAGGAGCAGCTCGACCTGCCGCTCGACTGCGCGCCGTCCGAGCAACTAGGCCGCGCACGGCGCCTGGACGATGCGGGCGGCCGCTACATCGAGTTCTGCAAGAGCACGTTTCCGCAGGCGTACAACCTGCGCGGGCTGAAGCTCGTGGTCGATTGCGCGAACGGCGCAGCCTACGATATCGCGCCGCACGTGTTCCATGAACTCGGTGCGGACGTGATTCCGATCGGCGTTTCGCCGAACGGCTTCAACATCAACGACGGTGTCGGCGCGACGGCGCCCGACGCGCTGGTGCGCGCCGTGCGCGCGAATCAGGCGGATCTCGGTATTGCGCTGGACGGCGACGCCGACCGCCTGCAGGTGGTCGACGCACAAGGCCGCCTGTTCAACGGCGATGAACTGCTTTACGTCCTCGTGAAGGACCGCATGGCGACCGACGGAAAGGTGGAGGGGGCGGTCGGCACGCTGATGACCAACCTCGCCGTCGAGCAGGCCATCGAGCGTCTTGGCGTGAAGTTCGTGCGCGCTGCAGTCGGCGACCGCTACGTGCTCGAACAGTTGCGCGAGCACGGCTGGCTGCTCGGTGCCGAGGGTTCCGGCCACATTCTCTCGCTCGACCGGCACACGACCGGCGACGGCATCGTTTCGGCGCTGCTGGTGCTCGCGGCGATGAAGCGCAGCGGGCACATGCTTGCCGAACTGCTCGACGGCGTGACGCTGTTCCCGCAGAAGCTGATCAACGTTCGCATCGCGCAGGGCGCCGACTGGAAAGGTAACGGCGACATCCGGCAGTCGGTTGCCGACGCCGAGGCCCAACTGGACGGCAAGGGCCGCGTGCTGATCCGCGCATCGGGCACGGAGCCGGTGCTGCGCGTGATGGTCGAGGCGCGCGAGCAGCACGACGCCGTCCACTACGCAGAAGCGATCGCCGCGACCGTCAAGCGCGCGATTGCCTGATCCCGCCGCAGGCGGGGCCACGCGTGCGCGGCGGTGCAACCGTCGCGCATCGAGCCACGCCGGCCGTTTTGACAGCCGGTTACGGCGTATTTGAGGCTGTCCTCGATTTCGTCAATTTCTTTCCCGCCCACTTTCTAGAGGGACAGAACGCGCTTCAGCCGGAGTGCGGTTCGCGTTGCCCGAATCCCCATCCCCTGCCTGTTAAAGCGGCTCAGAGGCCCGCTATGCGAGCCGCAGACGCTGTTAACCCGGCGTGCCATTCATCCGCTTCGCATCTTTCAGTCGGTAATGACATTGTCACGATTGGTTCATGTACGGTCATGGTACTGTCACAATGAGACCCTAAGCTTCGCGGTGTCGTTTATCCGCTCACCACTGGAGGCCACATGAAATTGATGCAAACCGTGCTCGCTGGCGTCGTCGGCGCGCTCTTCGCGATCTCAGCGCAGGCAGCCGATATTACCGGCGCTGGCAGCACCTTCGCTGCACCGATCTACACGAAATGGGCGGACGCCTATCAGAAGTCGGGCGGCGGCAAGGTGAACTATCAAGGTATCGGTTCGTCGGGCGGCATCAAGCAGATCAACGCCAAGACCGTTGACTTCGCAGGTTCGGATGCTCCGCTGAAGGACGACGAACTGGCCAAGGACGGCCTGTTCCAGTTCCCGACGGTGGTTGGCGGCGTCGTGCCGGCAATCAACGTGCCGGGCATCAAGGCTGGCGAAATCGTGCTGTCGGGCCAGGTGATCGGCGACATCTACCTCGGCAAGATCAAGAAGTGGAACGATCCGGCCATCGCCGCCCTGAACCCGAAGGTCAAGCTGCCGGATCTCGACATCGCCGTGGTCCGCCGCGCCGACGGTTCGGGCACGAGCTTCATCTGGACGAACTACCTCTCGAAGGTCAACCCCGAGTGGAAGAGCAAGGTCGGCGAAGGCACGACCGTGAACTGGCCGACCGGCACGGGTGGCAAGGGTAACGACGGCGTTGCTGCATTTGTGCAGCGTCTGCCGGGCGCTATCGGCTACGTCGAGTGGGCGTACGCCAAGCAAAACCACATGGTCTACACTGCCATGAAGAACGAATCCGGTGCAGTCGTTCAGCCGACTACCGATACGTTCAAGGCCGCTGCAGCTGGCGCCGACTGGAAGAAGTCGTTCTACCAGATCCTGACGAACGAGCCGGGCAAGAGCGCATGGCCGGTCGTCGGCGCAACGTTCGTGCTGCTGCACACCGCGCAGGACAAGCCGGAGCAGGGCAAGGAAACGCTCAAGTTCTTCGACTGGGCGTTCAAGAACGGCGGCGCTTCGGCTGACAGCCTCGACTACATTTCGCTGCCGCCGTCGGTCGTGAGCGAAATCAAGACGCAGTGGAAAGAGAAGGTGAAGGACGCTAGCGGCAAGTCGATCGCCGAATAAGGCCGATTTGAAGCCAAGCTGAACGGGGTCGTCGCGCGATGAGCGCGCGCCCCGTTTGTCCGTTTGAGGGCCGTAGTCCGTTGTCGAGTCGTAAGCCTCGCCGGTAGACAGGCCGTAGTCCTCCGACTGCATGACCGCCGCGCACCGTTGTGGTGAACGGCATCTGGAAACTGGCCACAATGTCCGACATCCGCCTCGTGTCGAATCCTCCCGGTAGCGCTGCGCAGCAAAAAGCGCCCAGCCGGGCAGGCGACGTTATTTTCGGCAGCCTCACGCGGCTGGCCGCTATCGTCACTTTGCTGCTGCTCGGCGGCATCATCTTGTCGCTGATCATCGATTCGCTGCCAGCGATCAAGAAGTTCGGCTTCGCATTCCTCTGGACTGCCGACTGGGATCCGCCCAGTGACCAGTTCGGCGCGCTCGTGCCCATCTACGGCACGATCGCCACTTCGCTTATCGCGCTCATCATCGCCGTGCCTGTGAGCTTCGGCATTGCACTCTTTCTCACCGAGCTTTCGCCGTCGTGGCTGCGCCGTCCGCTCGGCATCGCCATCGAACTGCTGGCCGCCATCCCGTCGATCGTGTACGGCATGTGGGGCCTGCTCGTGTTCGCGCCGATCTTCGCGCAGTGGTTCGAAAAACCCCTCGGCGACCTGCTGGGCGGCATGCCGGTCATCGGCGCCCTGTTTCAGGGCGCGCCCATCGGCATCGGCATTCTGTGCGCAGGCGTGATTCTCGCGATCATGGTCATCCCGTACATCGCCGCGGTCATGCGCGACGTGTTCGAAGTCACGCCCGTGCTGCTCAAGGAGTCGGCCTACGGCATCGGCTGCACGACGTGGGAAGTCATGTGGAAGATCGTGCTGCCGTTCACCAAGACCGGCGTGATCGGCGGCATCATGCTCGGCCTCGGCCGTGCGCTCGGCGAGACCATGGCCGTCACGTTCGTGATCGGCAATACGAATCTGCTCGACAACGTGTCGCTCTTCTCGCCCGGCAACAGCATTACGTCGGCGCTCGCCAACGAATTCGCGGAAGCCAACCCGGGCCTGCACACCGCAGCGCTGATGGAACTCGGCCTGATCCTGTTCGTGATCACGTTCATCGTGCTGTCGATCTCGAAGCTGCTTCTGCTGCGCCTCGAAAAATCGGAGGGTGCGCGATGAGCGAACCGCTGATGAAAATTCCAGGCGCCATCTACGGCCCTGCACTGGAAAAGATGCGCGGCAAGCTGCAGCGCCGCCGCCGCGTGATCAACGTGATCGCGCTCGCGTTGTCGCTCGCAGCGATGGCCTTCGGCCTCATCTGGCTCGTGTGGATTCTCTATACGACGCTCTCGCTCGGCTTGGGCGGTCTTTCCGTACAGCTCTTCACGCAGTCGACGCCTCCGCCGAACACCGATGGCGGCGGCCTCGCGAACGCAATCGTCGGCAGCCTGATGCTCGTTGCCGCCGCAACGTTCGTCGGCACGCCGATCGGCATCCTCGCCGGCATCTATCTGGCCGAGTACGGTCAGCGCGGCTGGCTTGCGAGCATGACGCGCTTCATCAACGACATCCTGCTGTCGGCGCCTTCGATTGTCGTGGGTCTGTTCGTCTATGCGCTCGTCGTCGCGAAGATGGGGCATTTCAGCGGCTGGGCCGGTGCGATTGCACTCGCGCTCCTGCAGATTCCGATCGTGATCCGCACGACCGAGAACATGCTGAAGCTCGTACCGAACGCCCTGCGCGAAGCGGCCGTTGCGCTCGGCACGCCGAAGTGGAAGATGATTCTTGCAATCACGCTGAAGGCGTCGATTGCCGGCATCGTGACGGGCGTGCTGCTCGCGATTGCGCGCATCGCCGGGGAAACGGCGCCGCTGCTCTTCACGGCGCTGTCGAACCAGTTCTTCTCGGCGGACATGAATCAGCCGATCGCGAACCTGCCGGTCACGATCTTCAAGTTTGCGATGAGCCCGTTTGCGCAGTGGCAATCGCTTGCGTGGGCAGGCGTGTTCCTGATCACGCTGGGTGTGCTGGGGCTGAACATCCTCGCGCGTACGATATTTTCGAAAAAGTAAGGGCGGAGTGATCCGATGAACATGGCAGAAAGTCACATCAATACCGCCGGTCAGGCGATGACGCCGGCCGCCGGTTTTCAACCTGCGGATCCCGCCCAGGGCGCAACGAATCAGGCACCCGGCACGCCGAAAATCGACGTGAAGAACCTGAACTTCTTCTACGGCAAGTATCACGCGCTGAAGAACATCAACCTGCAGATTCCCGAAGGCAGGGTAACGGCGTTCATCGGCCCGTCGGGTTGCGGCAAGTCGACGTTGCTGCGCACGTTCAACAAGATGTACGCGCTCTATCCGGAGCAGCGCGCCGAAGGCGAAATCATCATGGACGGCGAAAACCTGCTGACCACGACGCGCGATATTTCGCTCTTGCGCGCGCGTGTCGGCATGGTGTTCCAGAAGCCGACTCCGTTCCCGATGTCGATTTACGACAACATCGCGTTCGGCGTGAAAATGTTCGAATCGCTGTCGCGTCCGGAAATGGACGACCGCGTCGAGTGGGCGCTCACGAAGGCGGCGCTCTGGAACGAAGTGAAGGACAAGCTCGGCCAGAGCGGCTACGGCCTCTCGGGCGGCCAGCAGCAGCGTCTCTGTATCGCGCGCGGCATCGCCATCCGCCCGGAAGTGCTGCTGCTCGACGAACCGTGCTCGGCGCTCGACCCGATCTCGACGGGCCGCATCGAAGAGCTGATCGCGGAACTCAAGAGCGACTACACCGTGGTGATCGTCACGCACAACATGCAGCAGGCTGCACGCTGCTCGGACTACACCGCGTACATGTATCTCGGCGAGCTGATCGAGTTCGGCGACACCGAGAAGATCTTCATCAAGCCGGTCCGCAAGGAAACGGAAGACTACATCACCGGTCGCTTCGGCTGATCGAAGCAGGGAGACTGAAATGTCCGATAAGCATCTGTCCAGCCAGTTCGACGCCGATCTGAATCTCGTGTCGTCGAAGGTCCTCGAAATGGGCGGCCTCGTCGAATCGCAGATCATCACTGCGATGCAGGCGTTGAACGAGTTCGACGGCGAAGCCGCCGAGCGCGTGATCGTTGCAGAAGAGCGCCTCAATACGATGGAAGTCGATATCGACGAGGAGTGCAGCAACATCATTGCGCGCCGCCAGCCGGCCGCGCGCGACCTGCGCCTCCTGCTCGCGATCTCGAAGACCATCACGAACCTCGAGCGCGCCGGCGACGAAGCCGAAAAAATCGCCAAGCGCACGAAGCGCCTGATGGAAGACGGCGCGTCGCGCAGCGTGAATATCGCCGAGATCAAGATCTCGGGCGAAATGGCCGTCTCGATCCTGCGCCGCGCGCTCGACGCGTTTGCGCGCCTCGACACCGTGGCTGCCGCGCAGATCGTGCGCGACGACAAGGCGATCGACGAGGAATTCCGCGCGTTCGTGCGCAAGCTCGTCACGTACATGATGGAAGACCCGCGCACGATTTCGGTCGGGCTCGACTATTTGTTCATCGCGAAGGCAATCGAGCGGATCGGCGACCACGCGAAGAACATCGCCGAATTCATCATCTATATCGTCAAGGGCACCGACGTGCGCCACAAGTCGCGCGACGCCCTCGAACGTGAAGCATTGAACTAATTAAACTGGATACAAGGTCAAGAGGTGCCGATGCCTAGCAGCATTCTCGTCATCGAAGATGAGCCCGCTATTTCCGAGCTGATTTCTGTGAACCTGCAGCACGCGGGCCATTGCCCGATCCGCGCGTACAACGCGGAGCAGGCGCAGAACCTGATCAGCGACGTGCTGCCCGATCTCATCCTGCTCGACTGGATGTTGCCGGGCAAGTCCGGCGTTGCGTTTGCGCGCGACCTGCGCACCAACGAGCGCACGAAGCATATCCCGATCATCATGCTGACCGCACGCGGCGACGAGCAGGACAAGGTGCTTGGCCTCGAAATCGGGGCGGACGACTACGTGACGAAGCCGTTTTCGCCGAAGGAACTGATGGCGCGCATCAAGGCGGTGCTGCGCCGCCGTGCGCCGCAGCTGACCGAGGACGTCGTGGCGATCAACGGCCTGAAACTCGATCCGGCCACGCACCGCGTCGCTGCGCACGCGGAAGGCAGCGAGATCAAGCTCGACCTTGGGCCGACCGAGTTCCGCCTGCTGCATTTCTTCATGACCCATCCGGAGCGCGTGCACAGCCGCACGCAGTTGCTCGACCAGGTGTGGGGCGATCACGTGTTTGTGGAGGAGCGCACGGTTGACGTGCACATCAAGCGTCTGCGTGCCGCGCTGAAGCCGGCGGGGTGCGATGCCATGATCGAAACGGTGCGCGGAAGCGGCTACCGTCTCGCGAAGAGCGCCTGACGCACGTTCTACTCTAGCCGCGTCCCATGCCGGCGCGGTCTCGTGTCGATCCCGTATCGACGCGGCGCGTCCGGTTCGCACTGTCTATCTTTGACCAGCAGGAACATGAACATCATCTGGGCGCGCTCCCTTGTTTCGGTTGTGCTGCTTGCGCTCGTGTGCGCGGCGATCGGTGAGGTGTTTGGCGCGAAGTATGGCCTCGCACTCGCCGTCTGCCTGTTGCTCGTGCAAATGTTCTTCAGTACGTTTCACAAGCAACGTTTGTGGCGCCTGCTCGATGCGCCGGTCTACGGCGAAGTGCCGAGCGCTCCGGGGGTATGGGGCGAAATCTACTACCGTCTGCACAAGCTCGCCAAGCGCTGGCACGCCCAGGTCCGCCAGGTCGAGCAGCAGCATTCGCGCTTCATCCAGGCGATCCAGGCGTCGCCGAACGGCGTTGCGATGCTCGATGATCACGACCAGATCGAATGGTGCAATGCGATCTCCGAGCAGCACTTCGGGCTCGATGCGAAGCGCGATTTGCGCCAGCACATCACGCACCTCGTGCGCCAGCCCGACTTCGTGCGATACCTGAACTCGAACCGCTACGAAGCGATGCTGATCATGCGCGGCATGGGCGACAAGCGGCAGAACGTTCTTTCCGTGCAGGTGTTTCCGTACGGCGACAATCGCAAGCTCGTGCTTTCGCAGGACATCACCGAACTCGAACGCACCGACGCCATGCGCCGCGATTTCGTTGCGAACGTCTCGCACGAACTCAAGACGCCGCTTACGGTGCTGTCCGGTTTTCTCGAGACGATGCGCGAGCTGCCGTTGTCCGAAAGCGAGCGCGCACGCTACCTCGAACTGATGGAGCAGCAGGCCGCACGCATGCGCCACATCGTGACGGACTTGCTCGTGCTCGCGCAACTGGAGGGCGAGGCACGTCTGCCGGGCGATCAGATGATCGACATGCGCGCGGTGCTGGGCCATGTGCGCGAAGACGCGGAGAACCTCTCCGGGGGCAATCATGTCATCTCGGCGGATTTCGACGACAGCCTGAGCGTGATCGGTTCGGAATCCGAAGTGCTGAGCGCGTTCGGCAATCTCGTGAGCAATGCGGTGCGCTACACGCCCAATGGCGGGAAGGTGCATCTGACGTGGCGCGCCGAGGGGAATTGCGCGTTGTTCTCGGTGACGGACAGCGGGTTCGGCATTCCGGCTGCCGATATTCCGCGGCTCACCGAGCGCTTCTATCGTGTGGACCGCAGCCGTTCGCGCGATACGGGCGGCACGGGCCTCGGCCTCGCGATCGTCAAGCACGTGCTGCAGCGCCACGATGCGGCGCTCGAAGTGAAGAGCGAGGAAGGGCGGGGCAGCACGTTCACGGTGCGCTTTCCGGCCGCGCGCACGACGCGCCGGCAACCGGCGCCAGCGTGACCGGCTATGGTTCACTAGTTCACTAAAGCAATAAAAAGGCCGCGCATCCGGTGATCTGCACCCTGCGCGGCCTTTTTTACATGCGTCGGGCGCCGCATCGAGCGGCGCCGCGCCATCACATCGTCACGTCATCACGGACAGAACTTCGACAGCAGGCTCAACTGCCCGTTGCGCACCGACTTGCTCGCGCGGCGGCGGCGATAGTGGCCGTCGCTCTGCATGAGCCACGCCGACTGATTGTCGCCGAGGAAAGTCGAGAGTCCTTCGCCGATCACACGGCGCTTGAGGCGACGGTCGTCGATCGGGAAGGCCACTTCGACGCGGCGGAACAGGTTGCGATCCATCCAGTCGGCACTCGACAGATAGACCTTTTCCTCGCCTTCGGCATAGAAGTAGTAGATGCGGTGATGCTCGAGGAAGCGGCCGACGATCGAGCGCACCGTGATGTTCTCGGAAAGCCCCGGCACGCCCGGCTGAAGCGAGCAGACGCCGCGCACGATCAGATCGATCTTCACGCCTGCCTGCGACGCTTCATAAAGCTCGTTGATCACGGTCGGTTCGAGCACGGCGTTCATCTTCGCGACGATGCGCGCCTTCTTGCCGTCGCGCGCGGCTGCGGCTTCGGCGCGAATGGCTTCGATCAGCTTCGGATGCAGCGTAAACGGCGATTGCCACAGCGCGTGCAACTGCAGTTTGCCGCCGATACCCGTCAGTTGCTGGAACACATGGTGCACGTCCTCGCAGATATCCGGCTTCGACGTCATGAAGCCGAAATCGGAGTAAAGGCGCGCGGTGCGCGGGTGATAGTTGCCGGTGCCGAGGTGAACATAGCGGCGCAGCGCCATGCGGCCGTTCGCCGGCACGCGGCGCACGATCAGCATCATCTTGGCGTGGCACTTGTGGCCCACCACGCCGTAGACGACGTGTGCGCCCACCGCTTCGAGCTGCGCGGCCCAGTTGATGTTGGTCTCTTCGTCGAAGCGCGCGAGCAGCTCCACCACCACCGTAACTTCCTTGCCATTGCGCGCGGCCTGCATGAGCGCGTCCATGAGCGGGGAATCGGTGCCGGTGCGGTAGATCGTCTGCTTGATTGCGACGACGTTCGGATCGTTCGCGGCCTGAATCAGCAGTTCGAGCACGGGCTGGAAGCTCTCGTACGGATGATGCAGCAGGATGTCGCCCTGATCGATCACGTCGAACATGTTGCCGTTCGCCGCGATGCGTTTCGGAATGGCCGGCACGTGCGGCACGAATTTCAGCTCGGGGCGGTCCACCATCTCGGGCAGCTGCATGAGGCGCACGAGATTCACGGGGCCGTCGACGAAATAGCAGTCCCTTTCGGTCAGGCCGCTTTCGTCGAGCAGACGCTTCACAAGGTGAGTGGGCGTCTCGGCGGATACTTCGAGCCGCACCGCGTTGCCGAGGTGGCGCGCGGGCAGTTCGCCCTGCAGCGCGACGCGCAGATTCGTGATTTCGTCCTCGTCGACGAAGAGTTCGCTATTGCGCGTGATGCGGAACTGATTGCAGCTGCGCACGACAAGGTTGGGAAACAGCTCGCCGATAAAGCGCTGCAACAGCGACCCGAGCAGCACGAAGCCGTGCTGGAAGCCGGACAGTTCCTGCGGCATGCGCACGAGGCGCGGCAGCGCGCGCGGCGCCTGGACGATACCCATCACGGCCTGGCGGCCGAAGGCGTCCTTGCCCTCGAGTTCGACGACGAAGTTCAGGCTCTTGTTGAGCACGCGCGGAAACGGGTGCGCGGGATCGAGCCCGATCGGCGTGAGGACCGGCAGCAGTTCATCGAGGAAGTACGCGCGGGCCCAGGCGCTCTGGGCTTCGTTCCAGGCGTCGGTGCCGTGGAAATAGATGTCTTCCTGCTCGAGCGCGGGCAGCACGGTCTCGTGCAGCATCTGGTACTGGCGGTGTACGAGACGCTGCGCACGCTCGACGACGAGCTCGTAGACATGCTGTAGCGACATGCCGTCGGGAGAGAGCCCACCAGGGTTATCGCGCATCTGCTCCTGAAGCCCGGCCATGCGGATTTCGAAGAACTCGTCGAGGTTGCTGCTGGTGATACAAATGAAGCGTAAGCGCTCGAGCAAAGGGACGGCGGGGTCAGCCGCCTGTGCGAGCACGCGCTCGTTGAATCCCAGAATGCCCAGCTCGCGATTGAGTAAAGGGTAGCGGATGGACATCGGCAGTAAAAACTGTATGTCAGGATTAGATTCGAACGGACGCTCGGAAATTCGCACAATAATATGACGCAATCATGACGTTTAGGGGGTCATAAATTCTACGCTGCAAGCTCACGAAAAAGACAACTCGTTTCGCAATGATGCCCGATGGTTCCGACTCATGCGAGTGAGGAGCGACATCGTGATAGCGGGTACGCTTAAAATGGCATATTTGAACAGCGCGGCCCCGATCAGGGTAGCCGTACTTGCACGCATGGAGCCACCCCCCTCGATGCTCAACAATCCCCATCTGCTCGCCGCCGTCGACCTCGGTTCGAACAGCTTTCGTCTGATCGTCGGCCGCGTCGAAGAAACCGAAGCGGGCAGCCAGATCTATCCTGTCGATGCGCTGCGCGAGACGGTCCGTCTCGCTGCCGGCCTGTCGAAGGAGAAAATGCTCGACCGCGCCTCGCAGGTGCGAGGCTGGGACGCGCTCAAGCGTTTCGGCGAACGCCTGCGCGATTTCCATCCCGATCACGTGCGCGCCGTGGCCACCAATACGCTGCGCGTCGCGAAGAATGCCGGCGAATTTCTCGGTGAGGCCGAAGCGGCGCTCGGTTTTCCGATCGAAGTGATCGCGGGCCGCGAAGAAGCGCGTCTCATCTACGCGGGTGCTGCGCATTCGGTGCCGGCGAGCGCGGGCAAGCGGCTCGTCGTCGATATCGGCGGCGGCTCGACGGAATTCATCATCGGCTCGCACTACACGCCGATCCGCATGGAAAGCCTCTATATCGGCTGCGTGAGCCACAGCCGCCAGTTCTTCCCCGCGGGCAACGTCGACGAATACACGATGCGCCAGGCCGAACTTGCGGCGACGCGCGAAATCCAGATCATTTCCTCCGATTACCGTGAAACCGGCTGGGAGCAGGCGATCGGCTCCTCGGGCACGGCGCGCGCGCTCGCGGAACTCGTCGAGGCCAATGGCTTCAACGATCCGGGCATTACGCACGGCATTTCGCGCGGCGGCCTCGAGCGGCTCAAGCGCGCGCTCATCAAGGCGGAGAACGTGAACCGCCTGAAGCTCATTGCGCTCAAGCCCGACCGCATTCCGGTGCTCGCGGGCGGCCTCTCGATCATGATCGCGGTGTTCGACGAACTCGGCATCGACTACGCCGACACCACCGACGCCGCGCTGCGTCTCGGCGTCCTCTACGACCTGCTCGGGCGTTCGCAGCACGAGGATATGCGTACGCTCACCGTCGAGGGTTTTATGCGCCGCTATGGCGTCGACCGCATGCAGGCGGGGCGTATCGGCGAACTGGCTGTGTCGTTCTACGACCAGCTTGGCGAAACCGACGAAGAGCGGCGCGAAGAAAGCCGTATGTTCCTCGGCTGGGCGGCGTCGCTGCACGAGATCGGACTTTCGATTTCACATAGCGCATATCACAAGCATTCGGCCTATATCGCCAGCAACGCCGACATGCCGGGCTTCTCGCGCACCGACCAGGCGCGGCTCGCAGCGCTCGTGCTCGGGCACGTAGGCAAGCTCGGCAAGCTCTCGCAGACGCGCGACGTCGAGTGGACGCTGCTGTTCTGCCTGCGACTTGCGACGCTGCTTAGCCGCCGCCGCGCCGACGTGGGGCTGCCCGTGATTTCGGTCACGCAGGAGCGCAACGGGTTCGAGGTGCGCCTGCCCAAGGCGTGGGTCCAGAATAATCCGCTGACCGACTACAACCTCGTTCAGGAATCGGCCGAGTGGGGCAAGCTCGGCATCCCGTATCGCGTGGTGTATACGGACGACTGAGGGACGATTGAGCGTCATCGCGACGCACGATCAAAAACGCCCGGCTTTGTGCCGGGCGTTTTTGCTGCATGCCTTACCGCGTGTTTTAGCGTCTTTTAGCGGCTGGCGGCGTCGCCGAGGAAGTGGCGCGCGTAGCGCTCGTTGATATCGGAGAGACGGAACAGCGTGAGGAAATCGGCGGTGTTGAAATCGGGATCCCAGGCCGGTGCGCCGCAGATCTTCGCGCCGAGACGCAGATAACCTTTGACGAGCGGCGGCGGCACAGCGGACACGCCGGTGCGCAGTTCGTCGACGGGCAGCGGCGTATGCGGGAACGCGCGATATTCGGGCGCGCTGAGCGCATTCGCGCCGAGCGATGCATAGAGATTCGCAGCGTAGTGGCCGCCGTCGGCCATGGAAACGCTCGCGCAGCCGAGCATCGTTTCGTAGCCGTTATGCTTCATGTACGCGCCGAGCCCGCCCCACAGCGACATGATCACCGAGCCGCTGCGAAAGTCGGGGTGCACGCACGAGCGGCCCACTTCGACCATTTTCGGGCGCAGATGCGCGAGGCGCGAAACGTCGAATTCACTCTCGGCGTAGAGACGGCCGATGCGCACGGCTTCGTGCGGCGGCAGCACGCGATAGGTGCCGACAACCTTCAGGGTGTCGAGATCGCGCACGAGCAGATGGTCGCAGTAGCCGTCGAACACGTCGACGTCGAGACCGGTCGGACCCATGAGGCGCGCGCCCATCTCTTCGGCGAACACCCGGTAGCGCAGGTGCTGGGCTTCGCGCAGTTCTTCGTCGCTGCGCGCCCACGCCACCTGCAGGCGGTGCTGCGCAGTAACCGTTTCTTCGGCGCGCGGCAGACGCCGGTTCGACTCGAACAGTGTCGAGGCGAGCGGCAGAACGGGCGTCGGCAGATCTCGCATAGTGCGTCCTCGTCGGAAGAGTGATGTAACTTTTCCGGCCAATGTAGTAACCCCTGGTTACGGCTACATGGCAATGCGGTGACGATTCGGTGACGTACTGAAAGGCGGGCGTTGGGGCGAAGCGGGGAATGCCGGGCGGCGTTGCCTGAGTTTACGCGTGCGCACGCCCGTCGGAAGCGGGATCAGGCCAGTTCGGGCGTGATGGCGGCGTGCAGGACTGCGTGCTCGTTGCCGTTGCGCTCGCGTGAGGCAATCCATACGAGCGCACCTTTCTTGAGCGCCCAGCTATGCGGATCCTGACCGCCGGAAAGAAGCTGTGCGGCGACTTCGCCGAGCGTAGGCTGGTGGCCGACGACCACGACGGTCGGCGCGAGGCCTTCTGGCCAGCCGACAGCCTTGAGGACGTCGTCGACGCTTGCGTTGGGGGCGAGTTCGCGCACCACGCGGTACTGATCCGTGAGTGCTTCGACGGTCTGGATCGTGCGGGCGGCGGGGCTGGCGAGAATGAGTGCGTCATCGGGCAGGCGTGCGCGCAGCCATTTCGCGACGCTTTGCGACTGCTTGCGGCCACGCGCGGTGAGCTGGCGGGCCAGGTCGCTTGCGGCCACGTCTTCAGCTTCGGCGTGGCGCCAGAGGATGAGATGCATCGGCGGCTCCTTGTTGTGTGTGGTGGTACGCAGCGGCGGACCCGCGGGTCTTCGCATGTTGCATGCCTCGTATGTCCGCAGCAAGGCGAGGTGGCCCGATTTGACGGTTCTGGGTTCTAGCCGATACAATCTTCGATTCGTTGGAGCGAAGCACGGTTTCGCCGCGCATCCGCTTGTGGATCGCTTTTATCGCGTGCTGTCATGGTCCGCTATGGTCCGCTATGGTCCAATAAGGCCATCCCGAAAGCTCCTTCGTTTTTGCGCCCTCGTCGGGGTGTAGCGTAGTCCGGTAACGCGTCCGCTTTGGGAGCGGAAGACCACAGGTTCGAATCCTGTCACCCCGACCATCCCCTCGTTTGTCTGTCTGCGCGGTTTTCACCGTCGCTCGCCCCGCGCCATTGCGTCCGTACAGTTTGCTCCGTTTCTACCGGCGCGCCTTTAGGGATCGTTCCTTTCCGTGATCCACCATATTGCGGCCTTTGCGTAACTACATAAGCGAATATGTAAATATGGGGCGCAATTAGGAAGATGAACCACGCCGACTTCGCAAATCGGAATGCGTCGAGTCGGTGAAGCAAATCACTCGTGAGCTTGATAACCCGGCCAATGGCATTTTCCGCGCATGGAGCATGGGTGGCTACGCTATTGGCGTGTAGCCGGAGCGTGCCTGTCCGGTAGACGGAAGTCCGTGTTTCTCATCGCGGCGGCGCCGATGACGCAAGCGTGCGCGGCGCACGTTATTCCCGTTTCAAATGTTTATTCGGCACGTGATGGAATAAGCTTGCGCGCGCAACAGACGTGCTCGGATTCGTACCGGCCGGGCAGCAGCAATCCTGCCGGTCGCAGCAGAAAAGGGACGGCGCCCTTTACGGGCAGATCGGGAACGACGCCTGTAAGCGCAGTCTGTCTCGGGTGTTATCCGAACAGATCGGGCTGTTTTGGCTCGTTGCTGCTGTCGGAGGCCGACGCCTGCGGTGCAGGGTCGATACGGAAGAAATCTGGATTGACGCCAGCATTGCGCGCGGCACTCAACCAGTGCGGCATCGCGCCTTTTCCGTTCCATTCGTTTCCACGCGCGTCGCGGTAAAGCGGCGGGTGGTCCCGGTCGTACTGGAGCGATTCGGCGAGGGCCTGGGGTGTAATGCCAAACTCGGCCATGCGGCGGCGAATCCACATGATCAATCGTTCGCGGGCCTCGCCGTCGGCGATTTTTCCCTTCATGGATAACGCGGACATTCGTGATGGTGTGCTGATTATAGCGTGATACGGCCAGCTGTCTGGCGTCGGAGCCCGCGCAGATCGTGCGCTTTTCCGAGCCATGGATTGTGACCGCTAAGCGCGAGTATAGCGACGTTCATGCCTGTGTGGGGCACCGTTTTACGGCTGTTGCAAATTCGAGTGGCTGTCCGGGTTTTTTTCGATTGATTCCGATCGCGCAGCGCCCGGCGGCTCACGCTGTGAGCGAGCGTGCGAGGCGCGCGGCGCGCGGCGCAATGCCATCCTGATATGTGCGGCGTGCTTCACGACGTGGTTCGCGATGTAAACAGCAACCTGGTTATCATTTGCTGCCATTTAAAATCGCGAAACTAATGTGCGAATAAACTGCGCCATCCCGGCGGATGGGCAAACGTTTCACAGCGTCCGGGATGGTTCGCGCCAAAGTGCAGGGCATGCCGGAGTTTTGATTGATGAAAGTCATCCGCCGGATGGGTAAAACGTTTGCTCGCGGGTTTGCCCTTGCTTTGGCTTTCATATATTGGAAATTAAATAGATTATGGCGTGAGCGCGAATGCCGGGTGCCGATATTCGCTTTGCTGATTCCATAATCGTTGTGTGGATGTTGCCCGGTCGCGGGTTCTCTGCCTTCTTGCGTGGAACGAAGGTATCTATTGGCGGCAGCCGCTGCTGGCATTGCTGCTGCGCTCGCGACAATTGGCGACGTTTCGTCATGGCATATTTTCCGCAGAATTACGGATAAATCGCGTGCCGATCGGGAAAGCCGTATGCATCCGCCGGTCGAGTTGTGGTGATAAACATGTCGGAAAGATCAGGACGGTTGCACCGGAACGCGTGATAGCGGGTTCGGGCAGCTGAAAAATAAAAATGCGATCTGATTATGGTAGGCAGCACCTGAAGATATTCCTCTTCCATCAAATCAGTTCTGGTTACGGAGTCTCCGATGAAACAGCTTTTTTCGACGGTTAAATCCAGAATCATTCTTGTCATCGCGGTGAGCACGGTGGGTACGCTGATAATCGGCGGATTCGTCGTCAGCGGAATTTCAGCCTTGAGCGATGCGTTACACGGCACCTATAGCAGCATCGTCATTCCGACCGGCTATCTGAGCGCGACCCAGACCGATACGCTCAATTCGCGTCTTGGGCTCTGGCGCATGGTCGCGCAGAAGGACAAGTCGTTCATCCCGGCGATTCGCCATTCCCTGGTACAAATCCAAAAGGACTGGAACGGCTACTACCCGGGCGGCGTAGCGAACAGCGAAGCGCGCGTGCTGGCAGACAAGATCAATGGCCGGATCACACAGTTTCAGACCGCCGTCGAGAAGGAACTGGCGCTTGCCGGGCAGGGCGACTTCGACGGCGCGCTCGCCTGGCAGGTGAGCAGCGTTCTCCCCATCGGCGACAGCGTGACCGCTCTGCTCAAGCAGGACGTGCAGCTCAACGCGGACCTGGCCAGACAGACCGATGTCGACGGAGCGACGAAGGCATCGCGATTGAGGTGGATTTCCGCTGCGCTGCTGCTGGTCGGCGCGTTTTATTCGGTCGGCGCGGCGCTTTATCTGACCCGATCCATTACGCGGCCGTTGCGCAAGACGGTGAGCATCGCCCGCGACATTGCACAAGGCCGGCTCGACACCGAGATCGTCGTGGACGCGACGGGCGAGTTCGGGCAGTTGCTCGAAGCCATGAAGACCATGAGCGAGCGGCTGGCCACCACCATCCGGGAGATTCGCGACAGCAGCGAGTCGGTGACGGCTGCATCCGGGCAGATCGCGGCGGGCAACCAGGACCTCTCGGCGCGCACGGAAGAGCAGGCGGCGTCGCTCGAACAGACGGCCGCGAGCATGACGGAGCTCACCGAAACCGTGAAGCAGAACGCCGACAACGCTCGCCAGGCCAATTCGCTCGCAGCCAACGCGCGCGCGCTGACCAATGCGGGAAGCTCGGCAGTGGGCACGATGGTGGCGACGATGCAGGAGATCAGCGCGGACTCCGCCAAAGTGGGGGAGATCACCGGGATGATCGAGAGCATTGCCTTCCAGACCAATATTCTCGCGCTCAATGCCGCCGTCGAAGCGGCGCGCGCAGGGGAGCAGGGGCGCGGCTTCGCGGTAGTCGCCACGGAAGTGCGTGCGCTGGCGCAACGCGTGTCGGCAGCGGCCAGGGAGATCAAGGCGCTGATCGAAGTGTCCTCCGGCAAGGTGCAGCAAGGCGCCCAGCAGGCGGGCGACGTCGGCTCGACGATGGACAAGGTGATTCAGGCGATTGGCCGCGTGTCCGATATCGTGGAAGAAATCTCGGTGGCTTCCGACGAGCAGAGCAAGGGCATCCAGCAAGCGCATCAGGCGATCAACCTGATCGACGATGTCACACAGCAGAACGCCGCACTGGTGGAAGAGGCCGCGGCTGCAGCCCAGTCGCTGCAGGAGCAGGCGGCGAGGATGGCGTCCGACGTGCTGTTCTTCAGGCTCGGGGTCGAGGCATCGGCACTGGCGCAGCCGGATTTCGAGAATCCGGAGGAGCAGCCGGCCACCGAAGCGTATGCGTAGTCACCGCAGCGTAGGCGTACCCATCACCCACCACCCACCGACTCCCCCCGCCACATTTCCGCTTTCCCAAATTGTTAAAAATACTGTATAAATATACAGGTAACGGCGCGGCGAAATCCGCGCCCGTGGTGATTTCGTCATGCCCCGTTTTTCGCATGGGCAGGGCGATCTATTCCTTTGCAATCGAGCCCTGGCGGCCGAGCCCTTTTGACAGAGCGCACTCATGGCAGCAGCACTCCAGCTTGCGGCGGCCCATCTGCCGCCCCGGTTGCAAAGCCGGATCTGGCAGGGCGATCAGCTCGCGCACGCGAGCGAGCGCACGGTGCCGAGCGGGCACGCTGCGCTCGACGCGTTCCTGCCCGGCGCGGGCTGGCCTGCGGGCAGCCTGACCGAGCTGCTGGTCGAGCAGGGCGGCATCGGCGAAATGCGGCTTGTCGCGCCCGCGCTGCGCTCGCTGACGGCCACGGCCGGCCGCCACGTGCTGCTCGTCGCGCCGCCCTGGCAGCCGTATGCGTGCGCGCTCAAGGCGTGGGGGCTCGCGCTCGATCGCGTGGTCTGGGTGCGCGCGGGCGAGAACGATGCACCCTGGGTCGCCGAGCAGGCGCTGCGTCAGGGCGGCATCGGCGCCGTGCTGCTCTGGCAGGCGCGCGTGCGCGCCGATGCGGTGCGGCGTCTGCAGGTCGCCGCGCAGGATTCGCATGCGCTCGCGTTTCTGATTCGCCCGGTCGCCGCGCGCAGCCAGTCGTCGCCTGCGCCGTTACGCATGGCCTGCATGCCGGTGCCGCCCCCCGCCGATGCCGGTATCAACCGGCGCCAGTGGATGCAGCTCAGCGCCGTGTCCGTCGATATCTTCAAACGCCGCGGGCCGCCGCCCGCCCAGCCACTCATCGTCATGCTGCCGCTGCAGGATGCCGTGCTGCCCCTCGCCGGGCAGGCGTCCGCCGTGCCGCGGCCCGGGATCAATCATGTTGTGGATCGCCGTCACCTTGCCGCTCTTGCCGCTGGAGGCCGTGAGGCCGCCGCTGCTGCTGCCGCCGGACCAGCCGTTTCCGCCTCCATCTGAGGCGCAGCCGCAGGGCGCACGCACCGCGCAGGAGGCTCGCTGCTACGCGCTGGCCGACCACGCACGCGTCCTGATTCCCGATCTCGATGCGTTCGCGCTCGGCGTGCGCGCGGACAACACGCGCGCGCATGCACTCGCGCTCGCGCCGGGGCTCGTGCTGCTCGAATCCGATCCGGCCCGCGAGACCCGTGCGTTCGAGGCGCTCGCGCTCGCGCTGCTCGCCTATACGCCGAAAGTGTCGCTCGCGCAGTCGCATACGCTGTTGCTGGAGGTCGGCTCCGGGCTGCGTCTTTTCGGCGGCGTGCGCGCGCTGCTCGCGAAGGTGGCGGTGACGGTAGCCGATTGCGGGCACACCGCGCGCATTGCCTGCGCGCCCACTGCCTGGGGCGCATGGACGCTCGCCCAGGCGCGTGCCACCCGTGCTTCGGGGACGTCGCATCGCTGGCGCGTGCTCAAGGAGACGACGCTTGCGCGCGTGCTCGACACGCTGCCGGTCACGCTCGCTCCATTCGCCGCGCAGCACGATCACGCGCTCACGCAGATCGGCTGCGCGACCCTCGGCGACCTGCGGCGTCTGCCGCGTGAGGGCATTGCGCGGCGCTTCGGCGACGGCGTGCTGACCTGGCTCGCGCAGGCGCGCGGCGAGGCGCCCGATCCCCGCATCGCGTTCAGCGCACCGCCGTCGTTTCGCGCCGAACTCGAATTGCAGGCGCGGGTGGAAAGCGCCGAGGCGCTGCTCTTCGCCGCGCGCCGGCTCGTGATGCAGCTGGCGGGCTGGCTCGTCGCGCAGCATGCGGCGCTGAGCGCATTCGAGTTGCGGCTCGAACACGAACTGGCTTCGCGGCACGCACCGCGCACGTCGAGTTTGACGCTCGCGTGGGCATCGCCTTCGCGCGACGCCGGGCATCTGTTGTGGCTTCTGCGTGAAAAGCTCAATCAGACCGAACTCGCTGCGCCGGTGATCGGGCTGGCACTCATCGCGTCGGGGGTGAGCGAATACGCCGCGCCCAATGACACGCTGTTCCCGATGCCCGAGACATCGGACGCGCCGCTCGCGCAGCTGTTCGAGCGCATCGGCGCGCGGCTTGGCGAGCAGAACGTGCTGCAGCTGTTCGTCGAGGACGATCACCGGCCCGAGCGTGCGATGGCGGCGCGCGCTTATCGTGCGTCTGGTGCGTCTGGTGCGTCTGGCGCGCCTGCGCGCCGGGCGTCTTCGCGCAAGCCGCGCGGCCGGTCGCAGCCGCAGGGAGCGCAGGAGGTGCAGGGGGCGGCATCGGTGCAGTCCGTGCTCGATCTGCCCGACATGCCGCTGCCGACGCAGCCGCGTCCGGCGTGGCTGCTCGAAAAGCCGCTGAAGCTGGCCGTGCGCGGCGACCGTCCGGTCTACCGGCGGCCGCTGAAGACGCTCACGCGCACCGAGCGCATCGAGACAGGCTGGTGGGACGGCGAGGGCGTCGGACGCGACTACTACGTTGCCGCCGACAACCAGGGCCGCATGTTCTGGCTCTATCGCGAGCGCATCGGCGGGCAGTGGTATCTGCAGGGGCTCTTCGGCTGAGCAGCGATCATGTCGATGTCCGGTTCGGGCGAGGCGCCGCGTGCGCCGCTGCCAACTGATCCCCCGGCTTATCCATCTTCGCAGCCGGGCAGGGCGCCAGCTGCGCCTTTGCCGGAGTATGCGGAGCTGCACTGCCTGACCAACTTCACGTTCCTGCGCGGCGCGTCGCGCCCGGACGAACTGGTCGGCCAGGCGATCCGCCATGGTTACCGCGCGCTCGCCATCACCGACGAATGCTCGCTCGCGGGCGTCGTGCGCGCTTTCAGCGCACTGAACGAGCATGACGAACCGCTCAGAAAGGCGCACGACGAAGCCGCGCGCGAAGCGCACAGGCGCGGCGGCGAAGCGCCGGAGCCGTTCGCGCCGTCGCTGCAGCTCTTGATCGGCAGCGAGCTGAATCTGGTCGAGAAAGACGGCGGCGCGCCGTTCTGCACGCTGGTCGCGCTCGCGATGAACCGCGAGGGCTACGGCAACCTGTGCGAGCTGATCACGCTCGCGCGCTCGCGGGCGGACAAGGGGCACTATCGCGTGCACCCGGATGACTTCACCCATCCCGATGCGGATTTCGCGCACCTGCTGCATCTGCGCGACTGCGTGCTGCTTCTCGTGCCGCAGCGCGCGGCGACGCTTGCACAGACGCTACGCGCCGCGCACTGGCTCTCGGGCTTCGCGGCGGAGCGTGCGTGGCTCGTGCTCGAACTCTGGCAGACCGGCGGCGACGACACGCAGATCGAGGCGCTGCGTTTCGTTTCTCAGGAGACGGGCCTGCCGCTCGTGGCGGCGGGCGGCGTGCTGATGCATGCACGCTCGCGCAAGCCGCTGCAGGACACCTTGAGCGCGATTTGCATCGGTCAGCCGCTTGCGGTGTGCGGCCGCGCGCTCGAACCGAATGCGGAGCGGCATCTGCGCTCGCGCGTGCGGCTCGGCGCGCTGTATCCGCGCGACGCACTCGATGCGACACTCGACGTCGCCCGCCGCTGCACGTTCTCGCTCGCCGAGCTGGCCTACGAGTATCCCGAGGAACTGGTGCCGGCAGGCGAGACGCCGGCTTCGTGGCTGCGCAAGCTGGTCATGCGCGGCGCCGCCGAGCGCTGGCCCGACGGCATGACGGACAAGCGCCACGAGCAGATCGAGAAGGAACTCGATCTCATTGCCGCACTGAAGTACGAGAAGTACTTCCTGACGGTTCACGACATCGTCCGCTACGCGCGCGGCGAGGGCATCCTGTGCCAGGGGCGCGGATCCGCGGCGAATTCGGTGGTCTGCTATTGCCTCATGATCACGGAGATCGACCCCGTGCGCATGAACATGCTCGTCGAGCGCTTCATCTCGCGTGCGCGCAACGAACCGCCCGATATCGACGTCGATTTCGAGCATCAGCGCCGCGAGGAGGTGATCCAGTACATCTACCGCAAGTACGGCAAGCGCCGCGCCGCGCTCGCTGCAACCCTCATCACTTACCGCTCGCGCAGTGCGCTGCGCGACGTGGGCAAGGCGCTCGGGCTCGATACGGCGCTCGTCGAAAAACTTTCGGGTGCGCACCAGTGGTGGGACGGCGCTGATTCGATCGCGCAGCATCTGGAGGAGGCGGGTTTCTCGCCGGATTCGCACGTCACGCAGCAGCTCATTCGCCTCACGCGCGAGTTGCGCGGTTTCCCGCGCCATCTGTCGCAGCACGTGGGCGGCTTCGTGATCGCGAAGGACAAGCTTTCGCGCCTCGTGCCGATCGAGAACGCCGCGATGAAGGACCGCTATGTGATCGAGTGGGACAAGGACGATATCGACGCGCTGCGGCTTCTGAAGGTCGATGTGCTCGCGCTCGGCATGCTCTCGGCGATCCGGCGTTCGCTGGAGCTGGTCGCGTTGCGGCGCGGGCTGCCCGCGTTTCGCGTGCAGGATATTCCCGCCGAAGATCCCGCGGTCTACGAGATGTGCTGCCACGCGGATACGGTCGGCGTGTTCCAGATCGAATCGCGCGCGCAGCAGAGCATGCTGCCGCGGCTTCGTCCGCGCACGTATTACGACCTCGTGATTCAGGTTGCGATCGTGCGGCCCGGGCCGATCCAGGGCGGCATGGTGCATCCGTACCTGAAGCGGCGCCAGGGGCTGGAGACGGTGGAATATGCGAAGGACGAACTGCGCGAGGCGCTGGCGCGCACGTTGGGCGTGCCGATCTTCCAGGAGCAGGTGATGCACCTTGCGATGGTCGCCGCCGACTACACCGGCGAGGAAGCCGACAAGCTGCGCCGCGCGATGGCCGCCTGGCGGCGCGACGGCGACCTGCGCCCGTATCAGGCCGATCTCACGCAGCGGATGTTGAAGAAGGGCTACAAGCAGGAGTTTGCCGAGCGCATCTGCAAGCAGATCGAGGGCTTCGGCGATTACGGCTTTCCGGAGAGCCATGCGGCGAGCTTTGCGTTGCTCGTCTACACGAGCGCGTGGATCAAGCGCTATGAGCCAGCCGCGTTTCTTGCAGGATTGCTGAACAGTTTTCCGCTGGGATTCTATTCGCCGTCGCAACTCGTGCAGGACGCCAGGCGCCATGGCGTGACGGTGTTGTCGCCCGATATCGCGTCGAGCGACTGGGATTGCGTGCTGGAGCGGCGCGACAGACCGGGCGTGCGGATTGATGCCGATGTCGATGCCGATGTCGATGCCGATACTGATACTGATACGGCTCGCGCGCGCCGCGCCGAGGCGGCGGATTACCGGGAGCGGCTGCGCGCCGTGTGGCCGCGCGGCAGGCCGCGGTTCGCGAGCCGCCTTGTGCGCCGCTTTGCACGCAGGCTGCGCGCACGGATCGCGCTGCCGCCGCGTTTTTACGGTCGTGGCGGCCCGGCGGTGCGGCTCGGCTTCCGTCTCATCAAGGGATTTTCGGAGGATGCCGCGCGGCGCGTGATGACGGCGCGCGCGCGTGCGCCGTTCGCCGATGTCGACGATCTCGCACGGCGCGCGGCGCTCACGCGGCGCGAACTGGAGGCGCTCGCGGCGGCGAACGCCCTCGCGAGCCTCGCGGGGCACCGGCGCGAAGCGTGGTGGGCCGTGACCGCGCAGCATGCGGTGCCTGAGCTTCTGCGCGATGCGCGCGTTGCCGAGGCGCCGCTCGCGTTGCCGCGTGCGTCTGAGGGCGCGGAGATCGTCGCCGATTACGCGAGCTTGCGGCTCACGCTGAACCGGCATCCTCTTGAGCTATTGCGGCCCGGCCTCGCGAAGCAGCGCTTTCGCACGGCGGCGCAGCTGGCGCAGTGCCGTCACGGCGCGCTTGCGCGCGTGTGTGGCATCGTCACGGTGCGGCAGCGGCCAGGGACCGCGAACGGGACGATTTTCGTTTCGCTGGAGGACGAGACCGGCTCGGTCAACGTGATCGTGCATGCGGCGCTCGTCGAGACGCAGCGCAAGGAGCTGCTCGGGGCGTCGCTGATGGCGGTGGCGGGCGTCGTGCAGCGCGAGGGCGAAGTGGTGCACCTTGTCGCGCAACGGCTCGAAGATCACAGCCGCCTGCTCGGGCGGCTCGCGACCGAGAGCCGTAATTTTCACTGATCGGTGTGCGTTGTGGCGCGCGCTTCGCTGCCGCGCCGCTCGAAGCCGCCAAGCACCGTGCCGATCGCAACGTCGAACGGGGTGCGTCTGCCGATCCCGAGCGCTTCGAGACGGGTCGAAGCGAGGTGGCAGTCGCGCGGACGCGGCGTCGCATCGGCGGGCGCAGTCTGCGCGGCGAGCCGCGCCTCGACGCCGAGTGCCCGCGCGAGCCGTTCGGCGATCTCATACTTGGTCATCGGCTCGTCGCCGGACCACTGCACGATTCCGCGGACCGCGTTGCCGTCCGCACACCGGGCGAGCAACGCGCGGATCACCACAGCGACATCGGGCGTAAATGTGGGGTAGCGCGTCGCCCATGCGTCCATGGCGACCGCAGGCGCGCCCGCCCGCGCCGACGCCAGCACGGCGGGCACGAGGATCGTCACCGCAGACTCGCTCCACTCGACGACCGGCCCGTAAAGCAGCGGCAGGCGCAGCACGAGCGCGTTGTCCGTCGCATCGAGCAGCGCGCGCTCGCCATCGAGCTTGCTGCGGCCATACGCGTTAAGCGGATTCGGTGGATCGTCGTCGCGGTAGGGCGGCGTTGTGCCGTCGAACACGTAATCGGTCGAAATCGACAGCACCCATGCGCCGCGTTGCCGCGCCGCCTGCGCCATGCTGCGCACGGCGTCGACGTTCAGCGCGCGCGCGGCGGCAGGATCGTGCTCGCAGACGTCGGGGCGGCGCTCGGCGGCGGCGATGACGATGGCGTCGGGCGCCTCACGCGTGACGAACGCCTCGACGGCTTGCCGGTCGCGCACGTCGAGCGCGATCTGCGCCGGGATTGCGTGACGGAACGCGGTCTGGACGACCTGCCAGTCAGTTTCGGCCGCGAGTTCGCGAACCACTGCGCGCCCAAGCAGCCCCGAGGCGCCGATTACGGCAACTTTGAACATCGTGGGCGCGTCAGGCGTCCGACGCGCCGCCGACGGTGCCCTTGACCGCTTTGACCGTGTAACCGGCTTCGTCGATCGCGGCCTTCAGCACGTCGGCGCTCTGGCTCGATTCGACGCTCACGCGGCCGGTGGCCAGATCGATCTCGACCTTCGCGGCGGCATCGTGTTCCTGGATCGCGCGGGTGACGGCGCCCACGCAGTGCTGGCAAGTCATGCCTTCGACATTGAACTGGATCATCGCTTCTTCCTTTTGCTGGGGGAGGGCTCAACTACTGAACGGTACTGAGCCGATATGGGGCCGCCGGCAGATTATGCCAGCCGGCAGCGGCTTGAATGCTGGACCTTCCCACAATAGGAAGGTGTACGATCGATGCATTGAACGCATGCAGGAGTGCAGCATGAACATCGGCGAAGCGGCGCGCGAATCGGGCGTCACGGCGAAAATGATCCGCTACTACGAAAGTGTCGGCCTGCTTGCGCCCAAAGGCCGCACGGCGTCCGGCTACCGCGTCTACGGCATGGAGGAAGTGCATGTGCTGCGCTTCGTGCGCCAGGCGCGGCGCCTGGGCTTCCTGGTAGACGACATCCGCCTCCTGCTTGCGCTGTGGCACGACCGCTTGCGCGCGAGTGCAGAGGTCAAGGCAATCGCGCTCGCGCATGTGGCCGACCTGAACCAGCGCATCGCCGAGCTGACCCAGATGCGCGACACGCTCACTCATCTGGCGGCCCATTGTAATGGCGACGATCGGCCGGATTGCCCAATTCTTGAACAGCTCGCCGAATCGCAGCTCGCGACGCCTGCGCAGGTTTGACCGCTCACCAGATTCGGGTGCAATCCGCGTCGGCAAATTGTCGCAACCTTGTGCAACCGGTGCGTCAATTTGGTGCATTTTTATGCACCTTGGCTTTGTTGCTGATCGGCATCGTCAAAAAATATACATAAAATCAACATGTTACTGATCGCCCTAATTTTTGGCTCGCTGGCTGGCGTTGCACTGCATTCGGGCGACGGGCTAGCAAAATTCCAAAACATGACTATAATGCGGGTATTCCCTAGCTAGGGTAATCCCTGATGAACGATGCACCGGGGACCCACACATCCTTGGAGAACAACATCATGTTTGCTTACATTCTTGAAGCCCTGAGTAACTGGTTTGAAGTCGCAGAACGTCGTCGCCGCGAAGAGTGGCTCGCCTCGTCGTCGGATATCGTGCAACTCGAGCAGCGTATCCGCTCGCTGGAAACGGACGGCTACACGTCGTAAGCCGCACCAGGTGGTACTGTCCCAGGCCCCGCATTGCGGGGCTTTGTCATTTCTGGCGCATCTCGTTCCCGCGATGACCACCCCGGTCAGCACATGCAGTCTGAACCTTGACACCGCGGTAAGGTAAAGTCTTTTTTGAGTTTGGCCGACATAGCTGATGAAACCGCATATTTCGGGGGAGTCCATGGAGACAGGCCGCATAGATCGCATAGACCGCAAGCCTTTGACCGTCTGGCTGCCCGCCGCCGCGATAGCGGGCGTGCTGGCGCTGGCGCATGCCGCCGCTTATGCGGACGGCCAGCCATTGATACTCGACACGCAGCGGGGAATCATCGACGGCCAGAAGGGGATGGTGCTGCAGAACGCGCCGCTTTCGCACGAACCGATGGTTGCGGCGCATCAGCCGGCTGCGCCGGCCGGGCTTGCGCCGGACTCGTCGACGCCCTATGTCGTTGCGCCGTACATCGCGGTGCCGGGTCGCGGAATGCGGCCCAGACCGCCGCACCCCAGACCTCAGCGCCCCAAACCGTTGCCGACGCCACAGGCGGCGCCAGCGCAATAAGCCGCGCGGGTATTAGTCACCGCGCGTCACCGCGAGCGCCGGTTTCAGCGCTGGTATCAATCACCGCGCGATTCGATCTTGAACTGCGCGGCCTGATCCTGGCCGAGCGTCTTCACGAGCCAGGGCAGCGTTTCTTTCATCGCCGCCACCAGCGTATAGGGCGGGTTCAGGATGAACATGCCGCTGCCGTACAGGCCATAGCCGTCCGCTGGCGGCTCGCTTACGGTGAGCGTGACGTGCAGCCAGTTCTTCTCCTGCAGGCGCTTGAGCTGCTCGGGAAAGCGCTGCGATTCGGGGCGCGTGACCTGCGGATACCAGATCGCATACGTACCGGTCGCGAAGCGCTTGAGACTTTCCTCGGCGCACGTGAGCGTGCGCGCATAGTCGCGCTTGTCCTCGAACGAAGGGTCGATCAGCACGAGCGCGCGGCGCGGCGGCGGCGGCAGCAGCGCCTTGATGCCCTCGAAGCCATCGCCGTCGTAAAGCATCACGCGACGGCCCGCATCGCGAAAACGGTGGCGCAGCACTTCGATTTCCGTGCTGTGCAGCTCGAAGAGCCGCATGCGGTCCTGCTCGCGCATCAGCCGCCAGGCCAGATACGGCGAGCCCGGATAGAAGCGCAGCTCGCCATCGGGATTGAGCGCCGCGACTTCCTCCACATATTCGGCGAGCACGGCCGGCAGATCGGTACGTCCCCAGAGCTTCGCGATACCCGTTTCGAACTCGGCGGTCTTCGTGGCGTAGCCCTCGCGCAGCGCGTACGCGCCTGCGCCCGCGTGGGTGTCGATGTACCAGTACGCCTTGTCCTTTTTGTCGAGATAGCGCAGCAGTTGCACGACAACGGCGTGTTTCAGCACGTCGGCATGGTTGCCTGCATGGAACGCGTGGCGGTAGCTCAGCATGATGGGTGGGCGGAAGGTCGGACTAAAAGAGAGGAGCGCAACGCTTCACGTAGCGCGCGCCGCTTGTTAGGGCAGCCGGGGCAGCCAGGGCAGCGCGTGACGGAATTGTTTCTGCAAGGCCGCGTATTGTACGCGACACCCGGTACGCGACACCCGGCACGCGACCCATGGTACGCGACGTACGCAAGTACACGGCCCGACCGCATGCGCCGCTCCCGATGCGCGCGCGGCGCTTTTCACTCGTAAGCGTCGCCGACGATCGCCTCGATCTGCTGCTTGATTTCCGGCGTAATTTTCGCGGCGACGTCGCGTGCCAGCATGTTCTCCTTGATCTGCGCGACATGTGACGCGCCGGTTATCACCGTGCTCACGTGCGGATTCTTCAGAATCCACGCGATGGCGAGCTGGCCGACCGTGCAGCCCAACTGCGCGGCGAGCCCGGCGAGCTGGGTGACGATGGCGTTCTTGTCCGCGTTGGTGAGCGCCGGGCGCAGCCAGTCGTAGCCCTCCAGCTGCGCGCGGCTGTCCGCGGGCACGCCGTCACGGTATTTGCCCGTGAGCAGACCCGAGGCAAGCGGGCTCCAGGTCGTGAGCCCGAGGCCGATGTCTTCATAGAGGCGCCGATATTCGTCCTCCACGCGGCGGCGGTGGAACAGGTTGTACTGCGGCTGTTCCATGACCGGCTTGTGCAGATGATGCCGCTCGGCAATTTCCCACGCCGCGCGGATTTCGTCGGCGCTCCATTCCGACGTGCCCCAGTACAGCGCCTTGCCGCGCGCGATCATGTCGCTCATCGCCCAGACGGTTTCCTCGACGGGCGTGTTCGGATCGGACCGATGGCAGAACACCAGATCGACGTAGTCGAGCTGAAGCCGCTTGAGCGAGCCGTCGATGGCGTTGTGCAGGTACTTGCGGTTGAGCGTGTGGTGCTGGTTCGGCCCTTCGCTCAAGCCCCAGAAGAACTTTGTCGACACGACATAGCTCACGCGCGGCCACGCGAGTTCCTTGAGCGCCTCACCCATGATTTCTTCGGACTTGCCGTGTGCGTAGCCTTCGGCATTGTCGAAGAAGTTGACGCCTGCATCGCGTGCAGCGGCGAGCGATTCGCGCGCGAGGCTGCGGTCGACCTGGTTGCCGTACGTGACCCACGAGCCGATGGACAGTTCGCTCACTTGCAGGCCAGAACGGCCCAGTCGCCGATAATTCATGAACATCTCCTGTAAAAGAAGCACGATATTAACGCCTGCCCGCGGCACGGAGGCGCGCTGCGCGGTGGCGTGCAGGATGCGGATGCCTTCATGCACAATAGCGCGGTTGGCTGCGGCGCATAACGCCGCCGGAAGGCATAGGCCGTCTGGCCGGTTTGACAGCGTTAGCGTGCCGAGGTCTGATCTCGTCTACTACCTGGAGGTACTCGATGTCGTCTCTTTCACTCAACACCAAGCTCGACGGCAAGGTCGCTGTCGTTACCGGCGCGGCCAGCGGTATCGGCAAGCAGATCGCGCTCACGCTCGCACAAGCGGGCGCCGCGGTCGCCATTGCCGACCTCAACCAGAGCGGCGCGGACGCCGTTGCCGAAGAGATCAAGGCGGCGGGCGGCAAGGCGATCGGCGTCGCCATGGACGTCACGAGCGAGGATGCGGTGAATCAGGGCATCGACCGTGTCGCCGCCGAGTTCGGTTCGGTGGACATTCTCATTTCGAACGCGGGCATCCAGATCGTGAATCCGATCGAAAACTACGCGTATGCCGACTGGAAGAAGATGCAGGCCATCCACGTGGACGGCGCGTTCCTCACCACCAAGGCGGCGCTCAAGCACATGTACAAGGACGATCGCGGCGGCGTCGTGATCTACATGGGCTCGGTGCACTCGCACGAGGCGTCGCCGCTCAAGTCGGCGTACGTCGCCGCCAAGCATGCGCTGCTCGGCCTGGCACGCGTGCTCGCCAAGGAAGGCGCGAAGCACAACGTGCGCTCGCACGTGGTGTGCCCTGGCTTCGTGCGCACGCCGCTCGTCGACAAACAGATTCCCGAGCAGGCAAAAGAACTCGGTATTTCCGAAGAGGAAGTCGTCAAGCGCGTGATGCTGGGCGGCACGGTGGATGGCGTGTTCACGACCGTCGAGGACGTCGCGCAGACCGTACTGTTCCTCAGCGCATTCCCGAGCGCTGCATTCACCGGCCAGTCGTTCGTCGTCAGCCACGGCTGGTTCATGCAATAACAGGGAGGGCGCGGCCATGGCGCAACCTAAAAAGCAGGCTCCGCAGAGCGCCGTCGCGGACGAGACCGGCGTGCACACCGGCGCCGCGCCGCGGCCGCGTTCGCACTACTGCGGCGGCGAGTCCGCGCAGTGGGAAACCGTCGCGCTCACGCTGCAGGGCGGCGGTGCGCTCGGCGCGTATCAGGCTGGCGTCTATGAGGGCCTCTCCGAGGCCGGCATCGCGCCGAACTGGATCGCCGGTATCTCGATCGGCGCGCTCAATACGGCGATCATCGCGGGCAATCCGCCGGAGCTTCGCGTCGCGCGGTTGCGCGAGTTCTGGGAGACGATCTGCCGGCCCGCCTATAGCGTGCAGTTGCCTGCATTCGTGGAACACGCGCTCTTCAATTCGGGCGACGCGATCCGCAAGACGTTCACGGCCATGCAGGCGGCGAGCGCGCTCGTCGAAGGGCAAAAGGGCTTCTTCGTGCCGCGTTTCCCGCCGCCCATGCCGCACGCGTCGGGCCATCCGGAGCGGGCGAGCTATTACGACACGCGCCCGCTCAAGGACACGCTCGAGCGGTTGTGCGACTTCGACCGCATCAATTCGAAAGAGACGCGTGTCTCGGTGGGCGCGGTCAACGTGCGCAATGGCAACTTCGTCTACTTCGACAACACCACGATGAAGCTGCGACCCGAGCATTTCATCGCGTCGGGTGCGCTGCCGCCGGGCTTCCCGGCCGTGGAGATCGACGGCGAGTACTACTGGGACGGCGGCCTCGTGTCGAACACGCCGCTCTACGAGGTGATCCAGACCACGCCGCGCCGCGATACGCTCGCCTTCCAGGTCGATTTATGGAGCGCGCGCGGCCCGGTGCCCGATAGCATCACCGATGTCCAGGGGCGCATGAAGGACATCCAGTTTTCGAGCCGCACGCGTCTCGTGACCGACATGCTCCAGCGCTCGCAGCGCTTTCGCCATGTGCTGCGCGAAGTGCTCGACCGTGTGGCGACCGAACATCGGCAGGATCCATGGGTCGAGCTGGCGGAGGAGCTGTCGTGCTCGAAGAAGTACAACGTGGTCCATCTGATCTACCGGCAAAAGGAGTACGAGGGCAACTTCAAGGACTATCAGTTCGGCACTTCGACCATGCGCGAACATTGGCATAGCGGCTTGCAGGACATTCGTGCGTCGCTTGCGCAGCCAGGGTGGCTCGACAAGCCCGATAACGACGCCGGGTTCGTCACGCACGACATTCATCGCGATGGCAGGGCACATCCGCAGCCGGGAGAGGGCGAAGGCGCCGCCTAGGGACATTCGGGCTGGCTCGCCGTATCGCCCTGTATCGCCGCATATCGTTACGTAGCGCCGCTTCGCAAGCCAGACTT